>JAPOXB010000048.1:0-21831 GCA_026707335.1 Chloroflexota bacterium | reverse complement strand
CCGGCAGGGCGGCGTCGAACTCCTCCAGCCGCCGCACCTTGGCGTCGAAGTCGCCATCCTCGCCGGCCGAGTCGGTGTACTTGTAGTGGCAGAAGAAGTAGTCGTAGTCGTCCCAGTGCTCGCCCAGGGCGGCGGTCTGGTCGCCGATGTCGTCGCCGGCGGGGAGGGCCGTCATGCCGGCCAGCCGCGCCAGCCCGCGGTACATCGGGTAGATCGCGCAACTCGCGGGCCTCAGACCCCACACGTCGCGCATCTGCGGCAAGGACGGGATCGTCGCGACGCCGCGCAGGACCAGACCGTTGGCGGCCGGCTCGTCGCCGATCAGCGCCGCCGCCCGCGCGACGAACTCGTTGACCGCGGCCGCCGTCGCCTCGCCCTCCGGGCTCAGCGCCCGGCAGGGCAGCGGCGCGACCCCCTCCGCCTGCGGGTCGGTCTCCGAGATCGCGGCGCTCAGTCCGGCGCCTCGCAGCACCAGCACGAAGCGATGCTCGCGCACCGGCTCGACGAACACCTCCAGCCCGTCGATGCGGATGCCGCGCAGCCGCTCGACGATGGCGGCCGACTGCTCGCTGGGCAGCCGGCCCGCGCGGCGGTCCGCGATCGTGCCGTCGGCGGCGAGGGTGCAGAAGTTGCCCCGCGCGGCGACGTCGCTCGGCTCCAGCGGGAAGCCGATCCCGGTCGCCTCGAGCACCCCGCGGCCGATGTCGAATTGCAGCGGGTCGTAGCCGAACAGCGCCAGATGGCCGGGGCCCGACCCCGGCGTGATGCCGTAGCCGACGGGCATCGACAGGCCCAGCGCGCTCTCGGCCGCGAGGGCGTCGAGGTGCGGCGTGTGGGCGGTCTCCAGCTCCGAGAGGCCGCTCTCGGGGTGCGGCAGGCCGCCGAGCCCGTCGAGCACCAGCCAGAGGATCTTGCTGTCGGCGGGGCGATGCAGGCGCCGGGCGAGTTCCAGGTCCATCGTCGCCACCTCCCGGGGATGCCCCCGACGGCACTACGCGTCCGCCAGCGCCTCGATGCCCGGCAGGGCGCGCCCCTCGATCAGTTCCAGCGCCGCCGCGCCACCCGTGCTGCGGTGCGCCATGCGATCGGCCACGCCGGCCTGCGCGGTCGCGGCCAGGGTCTCGCCGCCCGCCACGATGACGTCGGCCTCCAGGCCCGCCAGCAGGCGCGCCAGCGCCCGCGTGCCGCCGGCGAAGGCCTCCCGCTCGAAGAGGCCCATGGGGCCGTTCCAGACCACGGTCTGCACCTCCCGCAGCGCCGCGCCGAACTGCTCGATGCTGCGCGGCCCGATGTCGAGGATGCGCCAGCCCGGCGGCAGCGTCTCCTCGGCCAGCTGCAGCGGGCGCGCCCGCGGCGGCTGGTCCGGTCCCTGCGCGATCACGGCGTCGACGGGTAGCAGCAGGCGGCAGCCGTGCCGCTCGGCCTCGGCCTGGATGGCGTGCGCCTCATCGGCCATGTCGGGCTCGGCCAGCGAGGCGGCGACGTCGGTCCCGTTCGCCAGCAGGAAGGTGTTGGCCATCGCGCCGCCGATGCAGAGCACGTCGGCCCGCACGACGACGCTGTGCAGCAGGCCCAGCTTGTCGCTCACCTTGGCGCCGCCGCTGACCAGCGCCACGGCGCCGGCGCCGGCGAAAACGTCGGCCAGCCGATCGATCTCGGCCTGCAGCAGCAGCCCGGCGGCGCTGGGCAGCAGCCGCGCGACGGCGTCGACCGAGGCGTGCGCGCGGTGCGCAGCGCCGAAGGCGTCGTTCACGTACAGGTCGGCGAGGGCGGCCAAGCGCGAGGCGAAACCGGCGTCGTTGGCCTCCTCCTCCGGGTGGAAGCGCAGGTTCTCGAGCAGCAGCATGTCGCCCGGCCCGAGCGCCGCGGCGGCGGCCTCGACGTCGGGGCCCACGCAGTCATCCACGCTGCGCACCGGCGCGCCGATCAGGGCGGCCAGCACGCCGGCCACGGGCGCGAGACGCAACTCGTCGCGCACGACGCCCCGCGGGCGCCCCAGGTGCGAGCAAACGATCACCGCCGCGCCGCGCTCGCGCAGGTACTCGATGGTCGGGACCGCCCCGCGGATGCGGGAGTCGTCGGCGACCCGCCGGCCGTCGCCGTCCTGCGCCAGCGGCACGTTGAAGTCGGCCCGCAGCAGCACCCGCTTGCCGGCCACGTCGAGATCGCGCAGGGAGCGCTTGCGCATCACCGGCGCCCGGGCCGTCGATGAGGGGCGGCGGTGCGCGGCGGTGGTGGGGGCGTTCGGCACATGCGTCTCTCTGTAGTCCAAGGGGGCCCGTCCGCCGCCGGGCGGCGGTCAGTCGCGAGCGTACTCGCTGTCCAGGGCTTCGATCTTCGCCACGCGGCGCGCGTGCCGGCCACCCTCGAATTCGTTGCTCAGGAAGGCCCGCACGACGTCGAGCGCGACCTGCTCGCCGATCGTCAGCCCGCCCAGGGCGAGGATGTTGGCGTTCGTGTGCGCCCGCGCGCGCGCCGCCGACCAGGCGTCGTGGCAGAGGGCGGCCCGGCCGCCGGGCACCTTGTTCGCCGCGATGCTGACGCCCACGCCGTTGCTGCACACGACGATGCCCAGGTCGGCCTCGCCGGCCACGACGCTGCGGGCCAGCGGGATGGCGATGTCGGGGTAGTCCACCCGCTCGGGGCTGTGCGCGCCGAAGTCGCGCAGGTCGTGGCGCTGCTCGGCCAGCTCGGCGCGCAGGAACTCCTTCAGGCGGTAGCCGGCGTGGTCGCTGCCGATGGCGATGCGCACCGTGCGCTCCCCCCGGGCCGCCGGCCCGTCAGCCGCCCGCGGCGCCGTGCCGCTGCAGCAGGGCCTCGACGTGCTCGTTGCTCATGGCGCCGGGCCGCAGGATGCGCGGCTCGGCGTCGCTCCAGGCGAGAATAGTCGAGGCCGTGCCCTGCGGCAGCACGCCGGCCTCGGGCAGCACCGTCACGTCCTCCCCCAGCGAGGTGCGCACGTCGTCGGCGCGCAGCGCCGGCGGCTGCCCGTGCCGGTTGGCGCTGCTGCCCGTCAGCGGCGCGTCGATGGCCGCCAGCAGGCCCAGGGCCAGCGGGTGGTCGGGGATGCGCAGCGCGACGGTCTTGCCCGGCGCCGCCAGCGACCGCCACTCGGGGTTGCGCTGCAGCACCAGCGTCACCGCGCCCGGCCAGACCTCCTCCGCGACCCCCCGCGCCACCGCCGGGATGTCGGTCGCGACGCGGTCCAGCCAGTCGAGCGAGGGGAGGAAGATCGGCATGGCGTCGTCGTCGGGGCGCTGCTTGCAGGCGTAGCAGCGCATCACCGCGGCGCCGTCGGAGGCCAGCGCCGACAGCGCGTACTGCGTGTCGGTGGGCAGGCCCAGCAGGCCGCCGCCGGTCAGCACGCCGGCGCCCCGTTCGATCAGATTGTCGAGTGTGTCGGGCGCGTCCATGCCGCCGGCCTGCCTTCGCGTCCTCGTTAGGACAACTGTTCTTGACCCCGAGTATACACCTGCGATACACCTGCCTTGGGCGTGGCAGCGCGCCCGCAACGGGTGAACCGGGCCGTCGGATGCCGTTGTGCGGCTGGGCACCGCCGCAGTTGCCGGACGACCTGCGTGACGTGACTCTCAACCGCTGAGGGGGACCCAATGCCAGACGCGACCGCAGCGGATCACATTGATCGGCTGGATCCGCTCGCGTTCCGCGAGCTCAGGCGCGCGAATGTCCAGCGCTGCCGGGGGTCATACCACGACCCGCATGACTGGAGTCCGAGCGATTGGGCAACGGCGATGGCGGGTGAACTCGGCGAAGTGTGCGATCTCATTAAGCGGGAGCGGAGAGGGGAGGCCGTCTCCCTCCACGCGGTCGGCGCGGAACTCGCCGACCTAGTGACGTACGCGGACCTGCTCGCGCATCGCATGGGAATCGACCTGGGCGCGGCGATCCGCGAGAAATTCGATGTCGTCTCGCACCGCGTCGGGAGTAGCGTCCGGCTCGGCGAAGTGGGCTGACCGTGGGGACGACCGGAGAAGCGTTGCGCGCCGGCTCGCCTCCGCCGTCCGGTCCGGGAGGGGCAGGTTCTTGATCGACTCCGAACCGACGGCCGTGACCACGTCCGACCCGGTCGATCCTGCCGGCCTGCGGCCCCCCTCGCCCCCCCTGCCCGACCCCGACGACGCCGACCCGGCCGTCCCCGACCGCGTCCGTGGCACCGACGACCTGGAGGTCTCCGCCTACCTGGAGGTGGCGCGCGAGCGCCGGGGCGACCGCCCCGCCCGCGGCGAGGCCACGCCCCCCCGCGAGGCGATCGTGATCATGGACTTCGGTTCGCAGACGAGCATGCTGATCGCGCGGCGGGTGCGGGAGCTCAACGTCTACTGCGAGCTGCTGCCGCACACCGCCGACTGGGAGCGGGTGCGCGCGCTCAACCCCAAGGGCTTCATCCTCTCGGGCGGACCGGCCTCGGTGCACGACGACGGCGCCCCCGCGGCCCCGGCCTACGTGTACGACAGCGGCCTGCCCGTGCTGGGCATCTGCTACGGCATGCAGACGATGGCCGCGGCCCTCGGCGGGCGCGTGGCCGGCGGGCGCGAGCGGGAGTTCGGCCACGCCGTGATCCATCACGAGCGCGAGGGGGGCCTGCTGACCGAGCTGCCCGAGGCGATGCCCGTCTGGATGAGCCACGGCGACCGCGTCGCCGAGGCGCCGCCGGGCTTCCGCGTGCTCGCTTCGAGCGAGTCGATCCCCGTCGCGGCGATGGGCAACGACCGCGGCCTCTACGGCATCCAGTTCCACCCCGAGGTCGTGCACACGCCCGACGGCGACCGCCTGATCCGCAACTTCGTGCGCGAGATCTGCGGCTGCCGCGGCGATTGGACGCCGGCCAACTTCGTCGAGCGGGCCGTGGCCGACATCCGCGCTCAGGTGGGCGGCGGCCGCGTCATCTGCGCGCTCAGCGGCGGCGTCGATTCGGCCGTGGCGGCGGCGCTGGTGCATCGCGCCGTGGGCGACCAGCTGACCTGCATCTTCGTCGACAACGGCCTGTTGCGGCGCGAGGAGCCGGAGCGCGTCGTTCGCACATTCCGCAAGCACCTCGCGATCGACCTGCGCCACATCGACGCGGTCGACCAGTTCCTGGAGGAGCTGGCCGGCGTCACCGACCCCGAGACGAAGCGCAAGCGCATCGGCGAGACGTTCATCGCGGTCTTCGAGGAGGCCGCCCAGGGCCTGGGCGAGGTCGACTCGATGGTGCAGGGCACGACCTACCCCGACGTCGTCGAGAGCGCCGGCACGGGCGCCGGCGGCATCACCGCGACGATCAAGTCGCACCACAACGTCGGCGGGCTGCCCGAGCGCATGCGGCTCACGCTGGTCGAGCCGCTGCGCTACCTCTTCAAGGACGAGGTGCGTCAGGTCGGCCTGGAGCTGGGGCTGCCGCCCGAGATGGTCCACCGGCAGCCCTTCCCGGGGCCCGGCCTGGCGATCCGCATCATCGGCGCGGTGACGCGCGCCAAGCTGGAGACGCTGCGCGCGGCCGACTGGGTCGTGATGGACGAGGTCAAGGCCGCCGGGCTCTACGGCGACCTGTGGCAGTCGTTCGCGATCCTCACCGACACGCGCTCGGTGGGCGTGCAGGGCGACGCCCGCACCTACGGACACGTCGTGGCGTTGCGCGCGGTGACCGCCGAGGACGCCATGACCGCCGACTGGGCGCGCCTGCCCTACGACGTGCTGGCCCGCATCGCGAACCGGATCGTCAACGAAGTGCCGGCGGTCAACCGGGTGGTGCTCGACATCACGTCGAAGCCGCCCGGCACCATTGAGTGGGAGTAGCGAGTGGGAGCAGGACGGCGCCGGTGATCATCACGATCTGTTCGAGCATGACCCTGGCCGACCGCATCCGCGAGGTGCAGGCGGAACTCGAGTCACTGGGGCACGAGGTCTACATCCCGGTCGAGAACGAGCAGTTCGACTACCAGGACGCCAGCGACGTCGAGCGGGCCCAACTCAAACGCGACCACGACCTGATCCGCGAGCACTGGCGCAAGATCCAGCGCTCCGAGGCCATCCTGGTGCTTAACGAGGACGTGAAGGGCATCCCCAGCTACGTGGGCGGCAACTCGTTCCTGGAGATGGGCTTCGCGCACATCCTCAACCTGCCCATCTACATGATGCAGGCCGTGCCCGACATGCCCTACCAGAGCGAGATGGCCGCCATGGACCCCGACATCATCGACGGCGACCTCTCGCGCATCCCGATGCAGCCGCCGGGCCGCGGCGCGGCATGAGGGTTCTCATCGTCGGCGGCGGCGGTCGCGAGCACGCGCTGGCCTGGGGCGTGAGCCGCAGCCCCGGCTGCGACGCCCTGTTCTGCGCGCCCGGCAACGCCGGCACGGCCCTGCTCCTGCGCGAGACCGGCCTGGGCGGCAATCTGCCCGTCGGGGCCGAGGACGTGCCGGGCGTCGTCGCGGCGGCGCGGGCGCAGGCGATCGACTTCGTCGTCGTCGGGCCCGAGGCGCCGCTCGCCGCCGGCATGGCCGACGCCCTCTGCGCGGCCGGCGTCCTCGCCTTCGGGCCGAGCCGCGCGGCGGCCGAGATCGAGTCGTCGAAGTGGTTCGCCAAGCGCACCATGCGCGAGGCCGGCGTGCCCCACGCCGCCGGCGAGTCCTTCGCCGACCCCGCCGCCGCCCACGCCTTCATCGTCGAGACGTTCCCGGACGGCGGCCCCGTCCCCGTCATCAAGGCCGACGGCCTCGCGGCCGGCAAGGGCGTTATCGTTCCGGCCTCGATGGCCGAGGCGCACGCTGCCGTCGACGACCTGCTGGGCGGGCGCTTCGGGGCCGCCTCGGCGACGGTCGTCGTGGAGGAGCGGCTGACCGGGATGGAGGCCAGCGCCATGGCGCTCGTCGACGGCGAGACGGTGCTGCCGCTGCCCCTCTCCTGCGACTACAAGCGCGCCCTCGACGGCGACCGCGGGCCCAACACGGGCGGCATGGGCGTCTACAGCCCGCCCGGCTTCCTCGGCTCCGACGCCTGGTCGGCGCTGCTCGACTCGATCCACCGTCCGGTGGCGCGCCGCTTGCGCGAGACGGGCCGGCCCTACCGGGGCCTGCTCTACGGCGGCCTGATGGTCGACGACGCCGGCGCCGCCCGCGTGATCGAGTTCAACTGCCGCTTCGGCGACCCGGAGGTGCAGGTGCTGCTGCCGCAACTGCGCTCCGACCTGCTGGCCCTGCTGCTGGCCTGCGCCGAGGGACGGCTGGAGAGCGCCCGGCCCGAGTGGTCGGGCGAGGCGGCGGTCGGCGTCGTGCTGGCCAGTGGCGGCTATCCCGGCGCCTACGAGACCGGCCATCGCATCACGGGCCTCGACGCCGTCGACCCCGGCGTGCTCGTCTTCCACGCCGGCACGGCCCTCGACGCCGCCGGCGAGGTCGTCACGGGCGGCGGGCGCGTGCTGATCGTCGTGGGGCTCGGCCCCGATCTGGCGACGGCGCGGGAGCGGGCATACGCTAACGCCTCGCGCATCGAGTTCGAGGGGCGGCACTACCGGACGGACATCGCGGCGCGAGAGCTGTGAGCGCGCGCGGAGAGGGATGAGCCAATGACCGAGCCCAGCTTGCAGCGTCACGCCGACGCCCGGCAGGTGGAGATGCTGCCCGGCATCACCCGCCGGACGCTGAATCACGGCGACCGCACCTCCATCCACGAGATCCGCATCGCCAAGGACGCGGTCGTGCCCAATCACACCCACCCGCACGAGCAGACCGGTTACCTCGTCTCCGGGCGCATCCTCTTCGAGATGCCCGGCGCGACGCGGGAACTGGGTCCCGGCGACTCCTGGCTCGTCCCCGGCGACGTCGACCACAAGGTGACGGCGCTGGAGGATTCGGTCGCGATCGACATCTTCTCGCCCGTGCGCGAGGACTACCTCGACTGACGATCCCGCGCCCGCGCGGCGCGGCGGAAGGCCCCCACCCCGATGATCCCGCGCTACTCCCGCCCCGCCATGGCCGCCCTCTGGACCGAGCAGGCCAAGTACGAGCGCTGGTTGCAGGTCGAGGTCGCGGCGGTGCAGGCCTGGGCGGCCGAGGGGGTCGTGCCGCAGGCCGACGCCGACGCCATCGCGGCCAAGGCGTCGTTCGTGCTGGAGGACCTCGACCGCTACCAGGCGGAGACCCACCACGACGTGACCGCCTTCCTGCGCTCGGTCTCGGACTCCCTGGGCGACGAGGCGCGCTGGGTGCACCTGGGGCTCACCTCGAACGACGTCTGGGACACCGCGACCTCGCTGCAACTGCGCGACGCGGCGGCGCTGCTGCAGACGGAGCTGGCGCGGCTCGAGGCGGCCCTCGTCGCCAAGGCGCGGGAGCACAAGCACACGCTGATGGTGGGCCGCACGCACGGCATCCACGCCGAGCCGATGACCTTCGGCTTGCAGCTCGCCCTCTGGGTCGACGAGGTGCGGCGCGGCCGGGCCCGCCTGACCGCCGCCACCGACTCGATCAGCGTGGGCAAGATCAGCGGCGCCGTCGGGACGCACGCCACCGTCCCGCCCTCGGCCGAGGAGCGCATCTGCGCGGAACTCGGCCTCGCCGTCGCGCCGGTCTCGAATCAGATCCTGCAGCGCGACCGGCACGCCGAGTTCGTCTCGACGCTGGCGCTGATCGCCGCCTCGCTGGAGAAGTTCGCGCTGCAGATCCGCCACATGCAGCGCACCGAGCTGCGCGAGGCGGAGGAGCCGTTCCTGCCCGGCCAGACCGGCTCCTCCGCAATGCCGCACAAGCGCAACCCCGAGAAGTGCGAGCGCATCTGCGGCCTGGCCCGCGTCGTGCGCGGCTACGCCACGACCGCCCTGGAGAACGTCGCGCTGTGGCACGAGCGCGACATCTCCCACTCCTCGACCGAGCGCGTCATCTTCCCCGACGCATGCATCCTGCTCGACTACATGCTCGACATGTTCAGCTGGATCATGGAGAACCTCGTCGTCTTCCCCGAGCACATGCGCGAGAACATGGACCGCTCCTACGGGCTCGTCTTCTCGCAGCGCGTGCTGCTGGCGCTGGTCGAGCGCGGCATGCCCCGCGAGACGGCCTACAAGCTCGTGCAGGCGCACGCGATGACCGCCTGGAACGAGCGCCGCCCCTTCTTCGACCTGCTCGCCGCCGACGCCACCGTGCTGGCCGCGCTGGGCTCCGGCGACGGTCCGGCGGACGGCGCCGCGGCCGACCCGGCCGCGGCGCTGCGCGAGTTGTTCGACCCTGCGTATTACCTGCGCCACCTCGATGCGAGTTTCGAGCGCGTGGGCATCTGAAGGGCCCCGGCCTCGGGGCGAAGCGACACGAAGGGACGGGAGACCACCATGACCACCGGAACGAGCGACGTGCTGCTGCACACGAGCCTGGACCTGCCCAAGTTCCAGGGCAAGGTGCGCGACGTCTACGACCTGGGCGACCGCCTGCTGATCGTGGCGACGGACCGCGTTTCCGCCTTCGACGTCGTGCTGCCCAACGGCATCCCCGACAAGGGGCGCGTGCTCACGCAGATGTCGGCCTACTGGTTCGAGAACACCGAGAGCGTGGTGCCGAACCACATGATCCGCGTCATCGATTCGACCGACAACCCCGACATCCCCGTGCCGTTGGGGCCGGAGTTCATCGGCCGCGCGATGCTCGTCCGCAAGACGGTCCCCGTGAAGCTGGAGGCCATCGTGCGCGGCTACCTGTCGGGCAGCGGCTGGAAGGACTACCAGCGCAGCGGCGCGGTCTGCGGCATCCCCCTGCCGGCCGGGCTGCGCGAGTCGGACGCCCTGCCCGAGGCGATCTTCACCCCCTCGACCAAGGCCGACGAGGGCCACGACGAGAACATCTCCTACGAGCAGGCGGTGGAGATCGTCGGCCAGGAGGTCGCCAATACGGTCAAGGTGCGCTCCATGTCGCTCTACATGTACGGCCTCGAGCGCGCCCGTCAGCGCGGCTTCATCATCGCCGACACCAAGTTCGAGTTCGGCATGGTCCCCAACGAGCAGGGCGAGGACGAGGCGATCCTGATCGACGAGGCGCTCACGCCCGACTCGTCGCGCTTCTGGGACGTCGCGATCTACCAGCCGGGCCAGGCCCAGCCGTCGTTCGACAAGCAACCCCTGCGCGACTGGCTGGAATCGACCGGCTGGGACAAGACGCCGCCCGCCCCCGGCATGCCTCCGCCGGTCGTTGCGCTGCTCCAGGAGCGCTATGCGCAGGGCTTCGAGCGCATTACGGGGCGCTTACTGCTCCGCCCCGGGGCCAGCTGACGTGCCCCGCTACAAGGCGGAGATCCACGTCACGCTCAAGCGCACCGTCAACGACCCCCAGGGCCTGACGATCAAGGGCGGCCTGCACTCGCTGGGCTACGCCGGCGTCGACGCCGTGCGGGCCGGTAAGTACATCGAGGTCTGGCTCGACGCCCCCGACGAGGCGGACGCCGCCTCGCAGGTCGATGCGATGTGCGACCAACTCCTCGCCAACCCGGTGATCGAGGACTACCGCTTCGCTGTGTCGGCCGAGACAGCCGGCGAGGCCGTCGGCTAGCGCCGCGCTTCCCGGCCGGCCGCACGCCGCCGTACCGAGGACGCGAGGAGCGGCCCCGGAGGCGCCCAGAAGGGTTCAACAACCGGGCCGTTAGCCTCCATCTGCGTGCAAGTACCGGCAGGTCCGCCTGCGTCGCGGGCCCTCAACACCGGCTCGACAGGCCGCGCCGAAAAAAAATTTCGGCCCGCACGCCGGCGATCGCGGTGCGTGGCGCCCCCTGCCGCGCTACCCGCCTACGCCGACAGCGTCCCCTTGGTGCTCGGCGCGCCGCCCTCCGCCTCGATCACCGCCACCGCGTCGCGCAGCGCCCGCGCCGTCGCCTTGAAGGCCGACTCCATGATGTGGTGGTCGTTCTCGCCCGCCAACTGGCGCAGGTGCAGGGCGAAGCGCCCCTCCTGCGCGAACGACTCGAAAAAATGCGCCACCAGCGGCGTGGGCAGCTCCCCCGCCATGCCGGCGCTGAAGCGCAGCCCGATGTCGGTGTAGGGGCGGCCGCTCAGGTCGAGCGCGGCGTGAACCAGCGCCTCGTCGAGGGGCACCGTCCGGTCGGCCATCCGGGCGATGCCCGCCCGGTCGCCCAACGCCTCGTTGAGCGCCTTGCCCAGCGCCAGGCCGATGTCCTCGACGGTGTGGTGCGCGTCGACGTGCAGGTCGCCGTCGGCGTGCACCTTCAGGTCGAAGCCGCCGTGCCGCCCCAGCTGCTCGATCATGTGGTTCAGCATGCCGATGCCGGTCGTCACGTCGACCCGGCCGCCCCCCTCCAGCCGCAGGACGACCTCGATGCTGGTCTCTTTGGTCTCGCGCCGGACCGTGGCTTCTCGCGTCATGGCTGTGTCCGATCCCCCCGCCGCCTCCATCGTCGCAAGCGCGGCGGCGTCGCGCTAGGCGAGGCCCAGGCCGGCGCCCGCCGCGCGCAGGTGTGTCATCAGCGCCTCGTGCTGGTCGGGCCGGGGACAGGAGATGCGGACGCAGTCCCGCAGCCGCGGCGTCCCGAAGTAGCGCACGAAGACCCCCCGCTCGGCCAGGGCGGCGTGCAGGCGGGCTCCGGCGTCGGGCGACCCCCCCTCGACCGCGCAGAGCAGGAAGTTCGCCGACGACGGATAGGGCGTCAGCCAGCCCAGCGCGCCGATGTCGCGGGCCAGGGCCCCCCGCTCCTCGACGACCTGCGCGGCCTGGGCCAGCAGCTCGTCCTTGGCGTCGATCGCCGCCCGCATCGCGACCTCGGCCGCCAGGTTGACGTTGTACGGCTGCTTGATGCGCAGCAGCACCGACGCCAGGTCGGGGTGGAAGACGCCGTAGCCCGCCCGCAGGCCGGCCAGCCCTGCCCACTTGCTGAACGTGCGGAAGACGATCAGCCGTGGGTGGTCGCCGAAGCGCTCCAGCGCCGACGTGCCGGCGTACTCGCCGTAGGCCTCGTCGACGGCGATCGTCGCGCCGCTGCCGAGCAGCGCCGCCAGCGCGTCGTCGCGCAGCGGCGTGCCGCTGGGGTTGTTGGGCGAGGCCAGGATCACCAGCGCCGTCTCGGGCCGGATGGCGGCCAGCACCGCCTCCACGTCGATACCGAAGTCGGCCCCCCGCTCCACCTCGTCGAGGGGAATCGCCGCCACGTCGCAGAGGAAGCGGTACATGCCGAAGGTCGGTGGGCAACTCACCACGCGCTGCCCCGGCCCCACCAGGGCCCGCACCGTCAGCTCGATCAACTCGTCCGACCCCGCCCCCGCCACGACCCGCTCCGGTGTCACGCCGGCGTAGCCCGCCAGCGCCGCCCGCAGGTCGAGCTGCAGCGGGTCGGGGTAGACCGACCAGCCCCGGCATTCGGCCACGGCGCGCTGCACGGCGTCGCTCGCGCCGAACGGGTTCTCGTTGGCGTCGAGCTTGAGCACGTCGGTCACGTCGACGCCCGCCCGCGCCGCCAGCTGGTCGACGGGCGTCACCGGCTCGTAGCCGGGCAGGGCGGTCAGGTGCGGCCGCACGCGCGGGGGGTCGGATTCACCGGACATGCCCTCATGGTCGCACGCGACACACGCGACATCGCCTTGGGGCAGCCGCGGCCTGCCCCTACCCCCCATCGCCCGCGCCTCAGCGGTCGCTGCGACGCACCTCCAGGGAGCGGGCGTGCGCCTGCAGGCCCTCCGCGTGCGCGATCGTGATCGCGTCGTCGCCGACCCGCTGTAGCAGGTCGTCGCCGGCGCGCAGCACGCTCGTGACCTTGCGGAAGGCGTCCACGTGCAGCGGCGACGCGTAGCGCGCGCTGCCCCCCGTCGGCATGACGTGCGACGGCCCGGCGATGTAGTCGGCCAGCGCCTCCGGCGAGGCCTCGCCGACGAACAGCCCCCCCGCGTTGCGCACCCGGTCGACGGCCGCCTGCTCGTCGGCGACGACGAGCGCCAGGTGCTCGGGCGCGTACTCGTTGGCCAGTTCGATCGCGGCGGGCAGATCCTCGGCCAGGATGATGCCGCCCCGGTTCTCGAACGCCTGCAGGGCGATGGCGCCGCGCGGCAGCGCCGCCGCCTGCCGCGGCACGATGGCCGCCACCGCCCGCGCAACGCGCTCGCTCGACGTGATCAGGATGGGCGCGGCGATCGTGTCGTGCTCGGCCTGGGCGAGCAGGTCGGCGGCGCAGAGATCGGGGTCGGCGGAGTCGTCCGTCACGATGACGGTCTCGGTCGGGCCGTACAGCGCGTCGATGCCCACGTCGCCGTAGACCATGCGCTTGGCGAGGGTCACGAAGCGGTTGCCCGGCCCGAAGATCTTGTCCACTGCCGGCACCGACTCGGCGCCGTAGGCCAGCGCGGCGATCGCCTGCGCCCCCCCGACCTTGTAGACGCTCGTCACGCCCGCGATCTCGGCCGCCACCAGCTTGATCGCCGCCACCGTCCCCCCCGCCGCGGCCGACACCGGACTGACGATGCAGACGTCCTCGACCCCCGCGACGACCGCCGGGATCGCCGTGTGTAGCACGGAGCTCGGGTAGACCACCGCCGTGCCGGGCACGTACAGCCCCACCCGCGCGATGGGACGCACGATCTGGCCGAGGCCCTCGTGCTCGAAGGACTGCGCGGCGTGGGCGAGCTGGCGCTCGTGGTAGTCGCGCACGCGTCCGGCGGCGGCCTGTAGCGCGCCGATCAACTCGGGATCGACGGCCGCCCGGGCGGCGGCGAACTCCGCGGCGCTCACCTGGATCGGGTCCGGCGCGAAGCCGTCGAGCGCGGCCGAGATGCGGCGCAGGGCGGCGTCGCCGTCGCGGCGCACCTCGTCGATGATGCGGCGCACGGCGGTGTCCGCCGTCGCCGGTTCCATGCCGGGGTAGAGCGTCGCGATGAGGCCGCGTTCGGCCTCGCCGAGCGCCCCCTCGTCCACGACGCGCTTGCGGAAGATCGTGGCGCGCGCCGCGTCCGCGCCGACGACGACCGGCAGCGGCGCCGCCTCCCCTGCGCCGCTCATCCCAGGTACTCCCGCAGCGCAGTCACGGTGCGCTGCTGCGACTCCTCGAAAAACGCCTCCACCGTGGCCGCGCCGACGCTGCGCAGCGTCTCCTCGAGCAATTCCGGGATCTGCTCCAGGAAGGCGCGGTATTCGTCCTCCGAGCCGACGCCCGCCCCCTCCAGATGCCGCGACGCGATCGTGCTGAAGCGCTCCCAGTCCGGCGCGTACTCCGTCAGGCGGGCCGAGACATCGCGCCACTCCTCCAGCGTGGCCCGGTCGAGGAAGCCGCAATCGACATCGACCGCGCTGCCGTACAGCGACTGCCGCAGCGCCGCCATCGCCTCCGGGCTCTCGCGCTCCTGGCGGTCCATCTCGTATTGCAGGATGCGGTCCAGCAGGTTGGCCCGCCTACCCCCACCCAGGGCCGATCGATGGCCGAAGTGCGGCCGGTAGACCTCCTCGATGTACGTCTCGTCCATCACCAGGTGAGCGATGAACCCGCCCGCCCAGGCGCGCGTCTGGGGCCGCAGGGCGGCGGCGTCGCGCAGGTCGGGATGGGCGGTCAAGAACGCCGCCACGCTGTCCTGGTGCTGCTCTTCGCTCAGGTCGAAGAAGTGCGTGCGCTCGCGCTCCCAGCGGGTGAGGACGCGGATGTCCGGCGTCGTCGCGCCCAGCGTGAAAGCGCCGACCTCCTCCGCGCGCGCGGCCTCGCCGCCGGACGCCCCCCCGTCGTCCGAGGCGGCGCCGAACAGCCCCGCTTCTTCGGCGGCGCGTCGGGCGGCGAGCATGTGCGAGACGAGCGGCGGCACGCGGACTCCGATGACCTGCGCTCCGGCCCTCCGGATGCATTGAGCCGGATGCATCCAGTCTACGGGCAGCCGCCCCGCCGGCGGCGATCCGGGCGACGGAGCCGGCGCCGGCGCCCGTCCGACGCCCCCGCGCTTCGATATGCTGGCTCCATGGCCCCCCACCGCCGTTCCCGGCCCGGCTCCGGCCGGCTCGTGCGCCTGCGGACCGTGCTGTTCGCGCTGCTCGCCCTGAGCGGCGGGCTGCTGCTGGCCTGCGGCGGCGGCGGCGCCGCGCCCGGGGCCGTCCACGTGTCGCAGCTCGACGGCGAGATCGGCCCCGTCTCCGCCGACTTCGTGGACCGCGCCCTCGACCGCGCCGAGGACGAGCGCGCGGCCGTCTGGATCCTGGAACTGAACACCCCCGGCGGCCAGGTCAGCGCGACCGACGACATCACCGAGCGCATCATCGAGGCGCGCGTGCCGGTCGTCGTCTACGTCAGTCCGGCGGGGGCGCGGGCGGCGTCGGCGGGCACGTTCATCACGATGGCGGCGCACGTCGCGGTGCTGGCGCCCAGCACCCAGATCGGCGCCGCGACCCCGGTCGGCGCGGGCGGCGAAGAGATCGAGGGGCCGCTGGGCGAGAAGATCACGAACGACGCCGTGGCCGGCATCCAGGGCATCGCCCGCCTGCGCCAGCGCAACGCGGAGTGGGCCGAGAGCGCCGTGCGCGACGCCGCCTCCGTCACGGCGGAGGAGGCCGTCGCGATCGGCGTGGCCGACTTCGTGGCGCGCGACCTGAACGAACTGATCGCGGCGCTCGACGGCCAGACCGTGGTGCTGGCCGGCTACGTCGACGACGCCGCGGCCGGGCCGGAGACCACGATCCGCACCGCGGGCGCCGGCGTCGCCCGCTCCGACATGAACCTCTTCGAGAACATCCTCGACGTCATCGCGCACCCCAACATCGCCTTCCTGCTGCTCAGCCTGGGCGGGCTGGCCCTGCTGATCGAGATCCTCTCGCCCGGCTTGGTGGGGCCCGGCGTGGTCGGCGTGATCATGCTCATCTTCGCCTTCTTCAGCCTCGACGTGCTCGACGCGAACGTGGCCGGCATCGTGCTGATCCTGCTGGCCTTCGTGCTGATCGCCGTGGAGATCCTCGTCGCGGGGTTCGGCGTCTTCGGGATCGGGGGGATCGTGTCTCTGTTGCTAGGCGGCCTGCTGCTGGTCAGCGACACCCCCGGCGGCGCGGGCGAGGTGTCGATCTGGCTGCTGATCGTCGTGGCGGCCGTGGTCGCCGCGGTCGTCGCGCTGCTCTGGCTGATCATGGTCCGCGACCGTGCCAAGGCGAAGAACCTGCCCTCCCGGCTGGAGGGCATGGTCGGGCGGACCGGCGTCGTGCATCACGCCATCGACCCCGAGGGCACGGTCAAAGTGGCGGCGGAGCTGTGGAGCGCGCGCGCGCCGGGCGGCCCCATCGCCGAGGGCGCGGAGATCCGCGTCACCGCGATGGACGGCTTCACGATGATCGTCGAGCCCGCCGCCGCGCCGGCGCCCGAAGATGCGCCCCCCATCGACGCCCCTCCCACACCCGACGGGCCCCCGGAGTCGGCCGGGGTCTAGGGCCTGTTCACACAGGACGGGCGTCCAGGCGGGACGGATTGACTTTCCCTCATACGATCCGCTAACATGCTTTCATGGACCGCACATCGCGTGTCACAGCGCCGGACAGACGCCCCCTGCGGACTCGGCTGAGGCCGTGAAAGAACGTGAAAGATCGTGAAAGATTGGGCAAGTTCGCGCGGGTTCGTGCTCCCCAATGCTCCCAAATGCGCCCCGGTGCAAGCCGGTGGCCCCCGATGATCGAGCGTGACCGGGCGAGATCCCCAATGAACATGGGGGTTTTCGATTCGCGGCCTCGCGCCGGGCGGTCCGCGGACGCGGAGAAAAAAAAGAATCTTGCATCTTGAGGCCCAGGAGCCCCCTCCGCGCCGGCTTCTTCGCTCAGATCCGATGCCCCGGCGCCGATGTGAACAGGCTCTAGGCGCGTCCGCCGTCGCCGCGCAGGCTGACCTCGCCCGCCTGGAAGCGGCGCAGGTCGCCGCCCGGCAGCCGCACGAGCAGCGCCCCGTCTTCCGCGACGTCCTCCGCCGTGCCCTCGATGACGCCCCCGGGCTCGCGGATAGCGGCGCTGCCGCTCAGCGTGACCGGCCGGCCCAGCAGCGCCTGCCGCGAACGCCAGCCGCGGAACAGGGCCCGGTGCTCGGCCCCCTCGAAGGCGCGCTCGAAGGAGGCGAAGATGGCCGCCAGGAGCGGCTCGCGCGCCAGCGGCCGCCCCTTCTCGATGGCGAGGCTGGTGGCCGGGCGGTCGAGTTGGGCGTGCGCCATGGGCTCGAAGTTCACGTTGACTCCCACCCCCACCAAGGCGAAGGCGGGCCGGTCGCCGGTCCACTCACCCTCGATCAGGATGCCGGCGAACTTCTTGCCGCCCAGCTGCAGGTCGTTGGGCCACTTGATGCGCGGGTAGAGCCCCAGCGTCTGCTCGACGGCGTTGGCGATCGCCACCGGCGTGATCAGCGAGAGCCGCTGGATCTGCGCGACGCTGGGCCGCAGCACGATCGTGAAGTAGAGGTTCTGGCCCGCCGGCGACACCCAGCTTCGCCCCCGCGTGCCGCGCCCGGCGGTCTGCTCCTCGGCGAAGACCACGGCGCCGCCGGCGGCGCCGTCCCGCGCCAGCGCGCGGGCGTCGTCCATCGTCGAGCCGGTGCGCAGCTTGTAGACGAACTCGCGGCCGACCCAGCGCGCGACGGAGCGCTGATCGAGGAGCTTGCGTCGCAGACGGGGCGATACGGCGGACATGGGGAGAGGCTAGCGCCGCCGGCCCGGCGGTGGGGATCCCGCCCACGAAGACGAGGAAGACCCCCGTTTCCGGGGGCCTTCCGTGTTTCTTCAGCCCAGAGGCGATACGTCTACGTCTCGCTCACCTCCGAAAAGTGCGAGCGGACCGTATCACTGCTGGGCTTGCTTTTATGTCCCAACGCGCATCACCTCCTTTCTCCCCGCCAGGATAGCAGGAGGGACGCCATCGTTCACGCGGGTGCGCCGCTACAGCCCAGCGACGACCGCCCGCACGCTGTCGTCGAGGATCGTGAGGAGGTCGTCGACCTGCTGCTCCGTCGTGATCAGGGGCGGCGCGAGCAGGTAGCTGTCGAGGCGGATGCGGGCGATCAGCCCGCGCTGCGTCGCCTCCTCCAGGAGCTTCATGCCGGCGCCCGCCTCCATCGGGAAGGGGGTGTTGCCGTCCGCGTCCTGGAGCAGGTCGAAGCCCTGCATGAAGCCGAGGCCCCGCACGTTGCCGACGTTGGCGTGGTTCGCGGCCAGTGTCTCCAGGCCGGCGCGCAACTGCGCGCCTCGCGCGGCCGCGTTCTCGACCAGACCCTCGTCCTCGAAGATCTGGAGGTTGCGCAGCGCGACGGCCGCCGCGGCCGTGTGCCCCGAGTTGGTGTAGGCGTGCATGAAGCGCGTGCCGGGGTCGGTGCCGGTGATGGTCTCGTGCACGTCCTTCGACCAGACCGCCGCCGCCATGGGGATGTAGGCGCTGGTGAGCGCTTTGGCGGTCGAGACCATGTCGGGCAGGACCCCGTAGTGCTCCAGGGCGAACCAGCGTCCGGTGCGGCCGAAGCCCGTGATGACCTCGTCGTCGATCAGCAGGATGTCGTTCTCATCGCAGATCTCGCGCAGGCGAGGGAAGTAGCCGTCGGCGGCGACGTGGATGCCGCCCGCCCCCTGCACGGGCTCGGCGATGATCGCCGCGATCGTGTCCGCGCCCTCGTCGGCGATGGTCTCCTCGATGCGCTCGATATCGACGTTCGCGGGGTCGATGCGGCCACCGCCGGCGAGCTTCGGCTCGACGCTGGCGGCCGGGATGGCCTCGCCGACGCGGGGGCCGAAGTTGGGGTAGTAGATCTTCATGCCGGTCATCGACATCGCCGCCAAGGTGTTGCCGTGATAGGCCTCGGCGCGGCTGATGATCTTCGTCTTCTCGGGCCGGCCCTTCACCGACCAGTAGTAGCGGGCGGCCTTGAAGTTGGTCTCGTTCGACTCGGAGCCGGAGTTGCCGAAGAAGGCGGCCTGCATGTTGGGGTAGCAGAGGTCGACGACCTTGGCGGCCAGTTCGATGGCCGGCGGGTTGCTGTAGCCCACGTAGTTGCTCGTGAACGCGGCCCGCGACATCTGCTCGGCGGCGGCCTGCGCCAACTCCGTACGTCCGTGCCCCACGGCGACGTTCCACAGCGCCGAGAGGCCGTCGATGTAGCGCTTGCCGTCGTGCCCGATGAGGTAGATGCCCTCCCCGCGCTCGACCAGGATCGGGGCCTGATGGGCCGCCGGGTGGTGGAGCGGGTGCACCCAGTGCGCGCGGTCGGTCGCGACGAGTTCCTGGTAGCGGGCGTCGTCCATCGAGCGTCTCTTTCTGCCTCAAGTTCCCGGCGGTGGATCCCCCCGCCAAGCGCCGGGCGGGAGCGTCCGGCAAAGCGTAGCGCCGGCCGCCGCATGTGTCCGACGGCGAATGTCGGCTGGGCGTCGCGGCTGCGAGTCGAGGCAACCTCGGGTGTGCGGGCCTCACAGAGATCCGAGCAGTTCGCGGGCGACGCGACGGTCGTCCCACGGCTCGTCGTGGTCGGCGTAGATGAGCGACTGCTCGGCGCCCTTGCCGGCGATGAGGACGTAGTCGCCCGCCTCCGCCATGCGGAAGGCTCGCGCGATGGCCGCCCGGCGGTCGGGCTCTTCCTCGAAGTCGGCGCCCGGCTGCTTGCCCCCGCGCTGCATGGCGGCGGCGATGTCGCGGACGATGACGGCGGGATCCTCCGAGCGGGGGTTCTCGCTGGTCAGGGCGGCGAAGTCGGCGAACTCGGCCGCGGCGGCACCCATGCCGTCGCGGCGGCCGGGGTCACGCTCGCCGGCGACCCCGAAGACCACGATCAGCCGGCCCTCCGTCAGCGGCCGCACCGACTCCAGCACGCGGCGGAAGGCGTCGGTCGTGGCGGCGGCGTCGACCACGACGGTGAAGGGCTGCCCGGCGTCGATCCGCTCCATGCGCCCGGGCACGCCCGGCATGTCGCGCAGCGCCGCTTGCAGGGCGACCGGCCCCACGCCGAGCGCGTAGGCGGCCCCCGCGGCCAGGACCGCGTTACCCACGTTGAAGCGCGCCGGCAGCGCCAACTCGACGGCGAGCGCCCCGGCCGGCGTCGCGAGGCGGAAGCGCGATCCGTCGGCGCGCAGATCCAGGTCGGAGATGGAGATGTCGGCGGGCTGCCCGGCATCCCCGCTGACGTCGACGGTCACGAGCCCGGCCCCGGTGGCGGCGGCGATGGCGTCGCGATGCGGGTCGTCCACCCGCACAACGACCCGCTTGGGAACGCCCTTGTCGGCCGCCGTGTCGAGGAAACGGAAGAGGTTGAGCTTGGCGTCGAGGTACTCCGCGCGCGTGCCGTGGAAGTCGAGGTGGTCGTCGCTGAGGCCGGTGAACACGCCGACGTCGAACTCGCAGTGGTCGAGCCGGTGCAGCGCGAGCCCGTGCGAGGTCGATTCGACAACGGCGTGGGTGCAGCCGGCCGCCACCATCTCCGCCAGCAGGCCCTGCGTGAGGTCGGCCTCCGGGCTGGTCTCGGTGAGGGCGTTCATCCGCCACTCGTCGCCGATTTTGAACTGCACGCCGCCGATCATGCCGGTGCGGTGTCCGGCCGCTTCGAGCATGGCGGTGGTCAGATAGCAGGTCGTGCTCTTGCCGTCGGTACCGGTGACGCCCACGACGGTGAGCTTCCGGGCGGGGAAGTCGTGGAAGGCGGCGGCCAGCGCCGACAGTCCGGCGCGGGTGTCGGGCAGGACGACGATCGTACGGTCGGCGCCGCCGAGCAGTGGCTCCCAGTGGGCGCGCCGGTCGGCCTGCACGACCAGGGTGGTCGCCCCGGCGACGACCGCCTGGGGGAGGAAGTCGTGGCCGTCGACGGTGAAACCCGGCACGGCGACGAAGCACGCCCCGTGATCGACCCGCCGGGAGTCCTGGCCGACGGCGGCGACGGGCCGGTCCGCGTCGCCGTGGACGGCGATCGGCTGGACGGCCTGCAGGACGTGCGCGAGGGGCTTCATCGATGGGGATGGTATCGCGCCCGGCCGTCCCCGCGCTGCGTTCCGGCGCTTGCTCCGGCCCCGCGTCCCTCCCCGGACGTGCAGAGGGGCGACGAACGTCGCCCCTCCCGTCGCGGTCCGGCGGCCTGTAAGCCGGGTTCTGTGTCCCCGCTTGCCGGTCACCCGGTGGGCGGGGCGGTGGCCATCCATCTGGGACGACGGTTGCCCGCCGCCTCTAGCGACCTACCCGGGGACGGAGTGCGGCGCTCCCTGGCCCCCTTACTTGGTCTTGCTCCGGGCGGGGCTTGCCCAGCCGGCCCGGTCGCCCGAGCCGCTGGTGCGCTCTTACCGCACCGTTTCACCCTTACCGCCCGGCCGACCGCTGGGGCCGAGGGACGGCGGTCTGTCTCTGTGGCGCTCTCCGTGGGGTTTCCCCCCCTGGATACGCGTCCAGCGCCCTGCCGCAATGGAGCCCGGACTTTCCTCGGCGCGACTGATGGCCTGCACCAGCGCGACGCGGCCACCCGGCCACCTGACTGCCCGCGCAGTGTAGCCCCCGCCGAGGGGCTTCGCCGACTACTGCACGTCGGACAGCCGCCCGTCGAGCGCGGCGTTGGCGAGTTCGTCGGCGCGGGAGTTCTGCGCGCGGGGGACGTGGCGGACGCGCGCCACTTCGAGACGGTCGAGCGCGCGCTGCAGGCGAGCGTGCAGGGGCTTCAGGGCGGCGTTGCGGACCCGATAGCGCCCCTGGACCTGCCGCACGACGAGCTGGGAGTCCAGGCGCAATTCCAGCTCGGTCGCGCCCAGCTCCAGGGCGGCCTCGACGGCGGCGATCGCACCCCGGTACTCGGCGACGTTGCTGGTACCGCGGCCGATCGTTGCGCCGAGGGCGCGCAGTTCGGCGTCATTGGCGTCGTACACGACCGCCCCGAAGGCGGCGGGGCCGGGATTGCCGCGGGCGGCGC
>JAPOXB010000262.1 GCA_026707335.1 Chloroflexota bacterium | reverse complement strand
GCAGGCGGTGCGTCGCGCCCACGATCAGGCCCGGGTCCTCCGCCCGCACGATCCCCATCAGAACGAAGTTCTCCGGCTCCTCGCCGGACCACGTGATGCCCGCGCGTCGTTTGCGCACCTCCCGGTGCCCCAGCGCCGACTCGTAGCGGTGGTGGCCGTCGGCCATGTAGAGCGTCTCACGGGCCAGCGCGGCGCGGATCGCGTCCACCTCGTGCTCGCCTTCCACCACGAACAGCGCGTGTTCATCGCCCGCCGGGTCGACCCCCTCCGCCGACGGCCGCCCCGCGGCCGCCGCCTCGATCGCCTGCCCCAGCGCCCCCGACGTATCCGGCGCGACGGCCATCAGCGGCGAGACGTCGGCGCGCACGGTGGCGCGCAGCGTCGTGCGTTCCTCCCGCGGGCCGGCCATCGTCCACTCGTGTGGCTTCGTCGCGCCGCCGCCCGCGTGCGCCTCCGACCAGGGCGCCAACCGCACGGCCGCGAACAGCGCCGTCCGCTCCCGCGTCTCGCCGCCCTGCCGGAAGCGATGCCGCGTCACGTAGTACGAAGGTTCGGGGTCGCGCTTCAGGGCGCCGGCCTCGCGCCAGCCGCGCAGCGCCGCCGCCGCCGACTCGGCCCCGCCCGCGCCGGGCGTCTCGACGTGCGTGATCTGGTAGCGGCTCGCCGCGCGCAGCGCCGCCGCCCGCTCGGGCGTGACGACATCGTACGGCGGCCCCAGCAGCTCGCCCCAGGCGCCGCAGGCCGCCGCGTCGAACCGCAGCCCGCGGAAAGGAAGTGCGTCGACCATCGTGTCGCAGGCTATCAGCGCGTCCCCTACGCGCCTGCTTGACGGAACGGGGCGGCCCGCTCGCGGGAGGGTGTGGACAAAGGAGAGCGCTGAGGTGGTTCCGCCCTATGATCCGCCGGACGGGAGGGCCGCGATGGCGCGCACGCTGGCCGAGGCCTTGAGCCGCGAAGAACTCAACGCCGATGGAGAGCGGATCGCCCGCATGATGCGCGAGAAGACCGAGCGACTGATTCGGCAGGGGCCGCCGGAGCACGAGAACGCTGTGCGGCTCAGCCGGATCGAGGCCGACGTGGCAGCCATCAGGGAAGACATCACCACGCTCCAGCACGATATGGGCACGATCAGGCAGGCCGTGCTCTTCCTGGTTGAGCGGGCCTGCCTCGAAGGAGATTGACGAGATGGCACGCACTTTGGCCGAAGCCGTAGGCCGGGATGAACTTCAGGGCGTTGAGGATCGACTCACCGCGCAGATCCGTGGGAACACGGAGCGACTGGACGATATCGACGTGAAGCTCGGCCGGGTCGACAGTCGGCTTGTCGGGCTTGAGGAGCGTGGTATCCGCATGGAGGCCGATGTAGCCACGCTCAAGCAGGATGTGGGCACGCTCAAGCAGGATATGACCACGATCAAGCAGAACCTGGAGTCGATCCAGCCGGCCGTGATGATGCTGGTGGAGAGAGCCCCCGACAAGAAGGATTGACCGGGCGGCGAGCCCCGCTCCGCCCTTGGTCGTTGATCGACGACCCGCCCCGTCTCTAACCTCCCGCCCGATGGCCCAGTACTGCACCTTCTGCGAGATCGTCGCCGGGCGCGAGCCGGCCCGCGTCTTCTACGAGGACGACGAGGTGATGGTCTTCGAGAACGTGCTCGGCTGGTCGCGGATCATGATGCTGGCCGTGCCCAAGGAGCACCGCACTCAGTCGGAGTTGTGGGCCAGTCTGGGGCCGGTGGGGCGGGTCGCCGTGCGGCTGGGCCGCGAGCACGCCCCCGAGGGATTCCGCATCCTCTCCAACTTCGGCCCCTACGGGATGCAGAGCCAGCCCCACGGCCACCTGCACATCCTCGACGGCACGGACCCCGCCTACGAGCGCCCCGCAAAGCCGCCCCGCTCCATCGTCGACGCCGTCCGCGACGGCGCCGAGCCGACCATCCGCACCGCGCACGCCGTCTTCTTCGACGCCCGCAAGCGCGGCAGCCACCCGCCGCTTACCGCCCTCGCCCTGCCCGGCGACGATCCCGCCGCCGACCTTCCCGCCGAGCAGTTCTGGCACGACATGGGCCCCTTCGGCGACGACCTCGTGGAGGTCGGCTGGACCTCCAGTCACTACGGTTTCCGGCTGCTCGCCAACTTCCCCGGCGAGGCCCAGTTGCCCGGCGGCGAGAAGGGCCACGTGCACCTGCTGGCCGGCGCCTGGCTGGGGCACTACGCGTAGGCTGCCATCCGCGGGGGTCGCCCCTCAGTGCTCGCTTTCCCAGCGCAGCGTCTCCCCGTCCGACCGGAGGCGCAGACGCCCATCGACGTCGGTGCGCAGCACGGTGGCGACGCCCAGCCGCTCCAGCACGCCCGGATGCGGATGCCCGAATGTGTTGTCCGCCCCGGCGCTGATCGCCGACACCTGGGGCGCCACGCGGCGAAGCAGCAGGTCGGTAGTCGAGGTCTTGCTGCCGTGGTGGGCCACCTTGAGCGCCTGCGATCGCAGATCCCAGGGCCCGCGCGCCAGCCGCAGTTCCCCCGCCGCGTCGATGTCGCCCGTCAGCAGCAGCGCGACCGACCCGTGCCGCAGCCGCATCACGACGCTTGCCTCGTTCACGCCGCCGCCGAATTCCTCCCCCGCCGGGGCGAGCACGTCGGCCTGCACGTCTTCGCCCAGTGCGAGGTGCATCCCCGCACTCGCCACTCGCACCGGGATGCCCTGCGCCTCCGCCTCCTCGCGCAGCTGCCGCCCGAGTTCCCTCGTGTCGTGCAGCGGCGACACGAGCAGCATGCCCACCCGGTAGCGCTCCAGCGCGGCGAACAGCCCCGCGACGTGGTCGCCGTCCGGGTGCGTCACGACGACGACGTCGAGCCGCCGATGGCCCGGCGGCAGGGCCTCGGCCAACTCGCCCAGCAGGCGCTGTCCATCCGCGCCGCCGTCGACCAGCATCGTCGTCCCGCCCGGCGCGACGGCGAGGATGGCGTCGCCCTGCCCGATGTCGAGCACGTGCGTGTCCAGCGTGTCGGCGTCGTCCGAGACCACCGCGCCCCACACCACGGCGTTCGCCGCCAGCAGCGCGAGCAGGGCCGCCGCCGCGGTGGGGAACTCCAACGCCCGCAGCGCCCGTGCCGCGGGCGGGGTCTCGTCGCTCCGCTTGTCCTCCCGGCGGCGCTCCGCCCGGCCCCGGCGCAGCCACGCCGCGACGCCGAAGATCGCCGCGTACAGCACGACCGCGTGGCCCAGGCCGAAGCCGTCGATCTGCGCCGACGCGAATGGCAGCGACGCCGCCCCCTCGCCCACCGCGACGAACCACGACAGGGGCAGCCAGGCCAGCAGCCAGCCCACGACGGTCCCCAGCCCGGCCCCGACCGCCCCCGCCAGCGACGTCGCCAGGCTGCCCAGGAAGATGAGCGGGAAGAGCGGCGCGACCAGCAGGTTGGCCGGCAGC
>JAPOXB010000090.1 GCA_026707335.1 Chloroflexota bacterium | reverse complement strand
GGTGCCGGTGGGGGTTGTGGCGGCCCCCCCGCGGCTCTCCGGGGGCCCGCCCCGGCGCGGGGGGGGGGGGGGGGGGGGGCGGGGGGGGCGGGGGGGGGGCGGGGGCGGCGCGGGCGGCCGGCGGCGCCGGCGGAGGGGTGCGGAAGGTGGGCGGCGGCTCGGGCGGACGCTCGCGGCGTTGGCCCTGGTCGCGGCGATCGGGGGGCTTCTTCCGCGGGGCGGCCGGGGCGGGGGCGGGCCGGGCGGGCGCCGGCTCGGGCGCGTAGACGAGGCCGGTCAGCGCCAGTTCGAGCGGCAGGGCGGTGAAGGGGTCGGTGCGGAGGTCGGCGGCGCCGAAGGCACGCAGCGCGGCAGCGGTCGCGGAGGGATCGCCGATGGCGGCCAGCTCCTTGAGGGCGGCCCCCTCGGGCTCGCTCAGTTCGAGCGTCTCGTCGGCCCCGCTCTGGTGCAGCAGCGCGTGGCGGAGGTGCTGCACGACCTGCTTGTTGAAGCGCCCCAGTTCCACGGCGTCGTCCTGCACCGCCGCGATCACCGCGAGCCCGGCCTTGAGATCCTTGCCGAGCGCGGCCTTCGCCAGCTCGATGGCGCGGGCGTCGCTGCTCAGGCCCAGGCCGTCGAGCACCGCGTCGTGGCTGATGGCGTCGCCGTGCGTGGCCCAGACCTGGTCGAGCAGGTTGACCGCGTCGCGCACCGAGCCGGTCGCCTCGCGGGCCAGCAGGCGCAGCGCATCGTCGTCGATCGTGATCCCCTCCGCCTCGGCGATCTGCCGCAGCCGCGCGACGAGCACCTTGACCTCGACGCGGCGGAAGTCGTAGCGCTGGCAGCGGCTGCGGATGGTGGATTTGAGGTCGCCCGGGTCGGTGGTGGCGAGAACGAAGACCGCGTGGGGCGGCGGCTCTTCGAGCGTCTTCAGAAACGCGTCGGCGGCCTCGCGCTTGATCTCATGCGCCTCGTCGACCAGGTAGACCTTGCGGCGGGCGCGACCGGGCACGTAGTGGATGCGCTCGCTCAATTCGCGGATGTCGTCGATGCGGCGGTTGGAGGCGGCGTCCATCTCGATGAAGTCGGGATGCACGCCGTTGTCGAAATCACGGACGTCCGGGGTGTCGGTGGGTGGATCGCCATCGGCGTCGTGCCCGAGCATCAGGGCCTTGGCGAAGATGCGGGCGGTCGTCGTCTTGCCGGTGCCGCGCGGCCCGGAGAACAGGTAGGCGTGGGAGAGCTTGTCCTGTAGGACGGCGTTGCGCAGCGTCTGGATGATGGGGTCCTGGCCGACGACGTCAGCGAAGCGCTTTGGGCGCCATTTGTTGTAGAGCGTCGTGGCGGCCACGGGCGGGGATCCCCTCGTTGCGTCGCGCCAGCGGAGTCTATCCGCTGCGCCGGGGCGAGTCGAACGGGTGTGCGGGGGGTTGGGTTCGGAGTATCCGGATAGACGCCACATGGTAATATGCGGACGGGGGACAACGGATGATCGTGCGATTCCGGACCCGCCAGTTGAAGCGGGCCGCGGAGGATGGACCGGAAGCCGATCGGCGCTGGGGACCACAGGTTGGGAGACGGTACGTCCAGCGAATCCAGGGTCTTCGAGCCCTGCCGCGGTGGGCGGACGCGTTCGATGTACGGCCGTGGAGAGTCCACCCCCTGACGGCGAGACGCGGGAGTCATGCGATCGTGCTGGCCGGTCGCTGGCGGATGGAAGTCACGCCCAACGAGACGGGCAGCGAAGTGACGATCGAGGAGGTCAACAACCATTATGGCGACTGAGGAGATTGCTCCGTATCGCGGATACACGGTCGGGATGCTGATCCACCCGGGTGAGTCCCTGCAGGAAGAAATCGAAGCGCGTGAGATGACGCAGGTCGCGTTGGCCAAGGCGATGGGCCGGTCGCCCCGGCTGGTTAACGAGATCGTGCGAGGCCGCCGCAGCATCACGGCGGAGACCGCGCTGGCGCTTGAGGACGCGTTGGGCCTGCCGGCGATGTTCTGGCTTGAACTGCAGGCGCAGTATGACCTGAGCGCCGCGATGACTCGCCGTGAGCGTCGAGTGGCGGTGTAGGACTGCGACGACCCCGCCGCCAGGCTCTCAGTTGGGATCGTCGGTGAGAGGCCGGGCGGCGCCGGGACGGCCCAGCCGGACCAGCGCCCGGCGCTCCATGCGTCGCATGGCGGCGTCCTCCGACGGCGTCTCGTGGTCGAAGCCGAGCAGGTGCAGGACGCCGTGGACGGCGAGCAGGCACAGTTCGTCGGCGAGGGGGACGGCGCGGGCGCGGGCGCCCCGCGCCGCCACGGGCACGGCGACGATCAGCGCGCCCAGCTCGGCGACGCCCGAGGGGTCGCGCAGGCCGGGGATGTCGGTGTTGAAGGCGAGCACGTCGGTGGGCTCGTCGAGGCCGAGATAGCGGGCGTTGAGGCGTCGCACCGTGCGCGTGTCGGCCAAGCGCAGGGAGACGGCGCGGGGCCGTCGCAGCCGGCGCGAGTCGAGCGTGTGCCGCACCGCGTCGGCGAGGAGGTCAGGGTCCGCGCGATGCCGGAACGCCGGGTCGATGTGGACGTCGATGCGGTGGGGGACGGGCATGGGGGGAGGGTAGCGGGGGCCTCCCCACCCCTCAGAACAAGAGCACCCCGACCGCCTCCTCGGCGACGTCGATGATCGGGCCGGGGACGAGGCCGATGACGAGCACGCCGGCGGCGGTGAGGGCCAGGGTGGCGGCGAGGGGCGGGCTGGGCAGCCAGGAGGGCGGGGCCGGGCGGGCGAGGTCGGAGGCCGGCTCGTCGATGAACATGGCCTTGATGGGGCGGATGTAGTAGGCGGCGCTGATGGCCGTGTTGACGACGCCGATCACGGCCAGCCAAGCCAGGCCCGACTGGATGGCGGTGTCGAACAGGTAGAGCTTGCCGAAGAAGCCCGCCGTGGGCGGCAGCCCCGTGAGCGAGATCAGCGCCAGGGCGAGCACGCCGGCCAGCAGCGGCGCGCGACGGCCCAGGCCGCGGTAGTCGTCGATCTGGAAGGAGCCGATCTTCTCGTGCACGACGATGACGATCAGGAAGGCGGCCAGGTTGGCGACGGTGTAGCCGGCCAGGTAGAAGAGGATGCCGCTCGCGCCGAGCAGTTCGCCGCGGTCGGCGCTGATCGCCGCCAGCCCGATGAGCACCGTGCCGGCCTGCGCGACCGACGAATAGGCCAGCATGCGCTTGATGTTCGACTGCTGGATGGCGAGCACGTTGCCGACGAACATCGAGAGCGCGGCCAGGACCGCGAAGATGGTCGACCAATCGGCCGAGAGGAGGTCGTCGCCGAGGGCCTCGAAGAAGACGCGGATCAGGACGGCGAAGGCGGCCGCCTTCGAGGCGACGGAGAGGAAGGCGGCGATGGCGGTGGGCGCGCCGGTATAGACGTCGGGCACCCACATCTGGAACGGCGCGACGGCCGCCTTGAAGCCGAAGCCGGCGATGAGGAAGACGGCGGCGAAGGTCAGCGCCT
>JAPOXB010000255.1 GCA_026707335.1 Chloroflexota bacterium | reverse complement strand
GGCCTTCGGGGCGCGACTGCGCGAGCTGATGGATCGCGTGCGGGGCTGGCGGGCGGACGGGCGGCGCACGGTCATCGTGTCGTTGCAGTCGCCGCGGCTGGCGGAGCTGTTCGAGGGCGAGGGCATCGCGGCCGGCCAAGCGGCGTCGCTGACGGCGCTGCCGGGGCCGGGCGACGTGCGGCTGATCCGCGGCTCGATCCCGCACGGCTGGGCGCTGCCGGCCGAGGGCGGCGACGTCGTGCTGCTGTCCGACACGGAGGTCTTCGGCTTCGCCAAGCAGCGGCGGCGCCGGGGCCGGCCGCGCCGCCAGCACGAGTCGTTCCTGGAGGACCTGCAGCCCGGCGACTACGTGGTGCACATCGAGCACGGCATCGGGAGCTTCACGGGCATCGATCGGCAGACGGTCGGCGAGCGGGAGCGGGAATACCTGGAGCTGCGCTACGCCGACGAGGACCGCCTGCTCGTGCCGACCGACCAGCTGCACCGGTTGCAGCGCTACGTCGGCCCCAGCGACCACGCGCCGGCGCTGACCCGGTTGGGTACGCAGCAATGGTCGCGGGCGAAGCAGCGGGTGCGCGCGTCGGTGCGGGCGCTGGCCGAGGAGTTGCTGCAACTCTACGCGGCGCGGCAGGTGCTGCCCGGCATCGCGGCGGGGGCCGACACGCCCTGGCAGATGGAGCTGGAGGCGTCGTTCCCGTACGTCGAGACGCCGGACCAACTCGACACCCTGCGCCAAGTGAAGCTCGACATGGAGCGCGACCGCCCGATGGACCGCATCGTGGTCGGCGACGTGGGCTACGGCAAGACGGAGGTCGCGGTGCGGGCCGCCTTCAAGGCGATCGCGTCGGGGCGGCAGGTGGCGATGCTGGTGCCGACCACGGTGCTCGCCCAGCAGCACATCAACACGGTGCACGAGCGCACGGCCGCCTTCCCGGTGCGGGTCGAGATGCTCTCCCGCTTCCGCTCGCCGGCCGAGCAGCGCGACGTGCTGGCCGGGCTCGCCGACGGGACGGTGGACATGGTGATCGGCACGCACCGGCTGCTGCAGGACGACGTGTCGTTCAAGGCGCTGGGGCTGGTCGTGATCGACGAGGAGCAGCGCTTCGGGGTCGCGCACAAGGAGCGGCTCAAGCGCATGCGGCGCGAGGTCGACGTGCTGACGCTGTCGGCCACGCCGATCCCGCGCACGCTGCACATGGCGCTCAGCTCGATCCGCGACATGTCGACCATCGAGACGCCGCCCGAGGAGCGGCTGCCCATCACGACCTACGTGATGGAGACCGACGACCAGGTCGTGCGGGAGGCGATCCTGCGCGAGATCGAGCGGGGGGGCCAGGTCTACTTCCTGCACAACCGCGTGCGCACCATCGAGGCGGTGGCGGCCTGGCTGCGCGGGCTCGTGCCCGAGGGGCGCTTCGTCGTGGGGCACGGGCAGATGCCCGAGGGGCAACTGGAGGAGGTGATGACGTCGTTCGTGGCGGGCGAGGCCGACGCCCTCGTCTGCACGACGATCATCGAGTCGGGGCTCGACATCCCCAACGTCAACACGATCATCATCCATCAGGCGCAGCGGCTGGGGCTGGCGCAGCTCTACCAGCTGCGCGGGCGGGTGGGCCGCAGCGCCGCCCAGGCCTACGCCTACCTGCTCTACGACCGCGCCCGCCCCCTGGGCGAGGCGGCGCAGAAGCGCCTGCAGACCATCTTCGACGCGACGGAGCTGGGGGCGGGCTTCCAGATCGCGCTGCGCGACCTCGAGATCCGGGGCACCGGCAACCTGCTGGGGGCCGAGCAGAGCGGCCAGATCGGCGCGGTGGGTTTCGAGCTGTACACGCAACTGCTGGGCGAGAGCGTCGAGGCGCTGCGCGCGACGCGCGAGGGCCGGCCGCCCCAGCCGACGCGGCGGGGGCCCGCGGTGTCGGTCGACCTGCCGCTGGTGGCGCACATCCCGGCCTCGTACATCGGCGACCTCAACAGCCGCCTGGCGGCCTACCAGGAGGTCGCGGCGGTCGAGACGCCCGAGGGCGTGGCGCGCGTGCGGGCCGGCCTGCGCGACCGCTACGGCGAGCCGCCGGGGCCGGTCGAGACGCTGCTGCGCACCGTGCGCCTGCGCTGCTTGGCGGCGCGGCTGGGGGCGGTCTCGTTGCAGTACGACGGGCAGCGCGTCGTGCTGCAGCTGGCCGAGGGGCTCACCTTCGGCGACGCGGCGCGCCGGGCCGCGCTGCCGCCGGGCGCGCGGCTGGGCCGCACCCAGCTGCGCGTCGAGACGCGGGGGGAGGGGGCCGCCGGCCGGGCCGACTGGCTCGACACCGTCGAGGCGGCCCTGGTCGCCCTGGGCAACACCGCTACCGGGCGCGGTTGCTAGGATGGCGGCGGTGTCCTCGGGGCGTGGCGCAGTCCGGCAGCGCACTTGACTGGGGGTCAAGAGGTCGTCGGTTCAAATCCGACCGCCCCGACCAGACACACCGTGGCACTGGCGACGGAGTGATCGCTCGCACCAACGCGAGAGGGAGACCACCAGTGGTGGATCCAAAGAGCCAGGACTACTACTGGACGCCGGAGTGGCAGGCCGGGGAGCGCGAAGCGCTCGCGGAGATCGCTGCCGGCCAGACCAAGGAGTTCGAGAACGCGCGGGACGCCATCCGCTGGCTCCTCCGAGCCAAGGACGAACGAAGCCACCCCCCCAGCAACGCGCGGCGAACTGATCAGTGACCGATAGCCTCCGCCTCAGCCGACCGCCTCGCCGGGGGTGGGAGCGGCCGGGTCGATCAGCGACTGCGCCTTGAGGTCGGCCCAGAGCGCGGGGGGGATGGGGACGGCCAGCCGATCGGCGTTTTCGGCCGCCTCGGCGGGCGATTTCGCGCCCGGGATGATCGTCGCGACGGCCGGATGGGCCAGCGGGAACTGCAGCGCGGCCGCCGCCATCGGCACGCCGTGCGCCTCGCAGGTCGCCTGGACGTGCCCCGAGCGCTCCACGACCTCGGGCGGGGCGGGCGCGTACATGTAGCCCTCTTCGCCGGGCGCGGCCAGCCAGCCGCCGGCGTAGGGCGAGGCGATGACGACCCCGATGCCGCGCCGCTCCAACAGCGGCATGAGGCGCCGCAGCGCCCGCTGCTCGAGCAGCGTGTAGCCGCCCGCGACGATGAAGAAGTCAAGATCGACCATGTCCACGAGGCGCTCGTAGAGGTCCTCGTGGCTGTCGTCGAGCCAGCTGTGGGCGTTGCGCGTCTCCAGATTGCAGCCGATGCCGATGGCGCCGATCGCGCCCGACGCGCGCAGCTCCTCCAGGGCGCGGGCGCCGCCGCCGCCCTCGCGCGAGAGCTCGCCCAGGTGGACCGCCATCTGGTCGGCGTCGTGATAGCCGCGGTCGAGGTCGTGGATGGTCAGGCTGTCGACGGTGGCCAGGCCGAGGCGCTGGCGCGAGTCGTAGTGCTGCGCGTGGATGGCGTCGTAGGTGTACTCGAAGGCGATGCGGAAGCCCGTGCGGCGGTCGCG
>JAPOXB010000265.1 GCA_026707335.1 Chloroflexota bacterium | reverse complement strand
GTGGGTGTAGAAGAACCCGCCGGAGCCGAGAAACGCGAACGCGGAGTGAAAAGTGGCCACCACCGTCAGATACAGCACGATGAACCCGGCCTGGCGACCATAGAGGAAGAAGTCCTCCATGTTCGCCGTGCCCTTCCGGTTGGCCAGGATCCCGATCACGATGGTCGCGATCAGGTAGATGAAGATCAGCCCGGTTGAGACGACCCAGGGTTCCATCTACAGCCCCTTCCGGTGCGCCCAGATGAGGACCGCGATCCCGACCACGTACGCGGCGAGCAGGTACGCGAAGATGAAGGGCATCCCCAGGATCCACGGCTCGGTCCGGTTGACCAGGCCATGGACGATCGGCGGTTGGGCCAGCGCCATCGCCACGATGAAGGCTACGGCCGCGATCCGGCCGTTGCGGGTTCGGGGAAGGTAGTGCGAGCGCGGGATCTTCATGGGCGCATGGGGTTGGGGCGTGCGCGTTGGGTGTCGGATTGGACGAAAAAGCTTACTGCGCCACCGCGCCGGCGACAAATCGACGCCTCGTGTGTGTGGTTTGAGCGGGGCTGAGGGGAGGTTCGACCGGAGGGCGCGGCTAGTCGCAGCCCGTGGCCACCGCGAGTGCGCGGCAGACCTGCGCCATCCTGTCGTCGTCAAGAGATCCCAGGTAGTGCTTCAGCCGCCCCTGTTCGACGGTCTGCACCCAGTCGAGATTCACCACCGAGTCACCCTTCAGGCCTTCGGCGACCCCCACCCGCACCTCGCTGGGCAGTCCCCGGATCGTCGAGGTCACCGGCGCCACCATGGCCGTGCGTAGAAGCGGGAGCACGGATTCACGTGTCAATACCACCACCGGGCGCCGCTTGTCCGGCGGCTTGAAGGCGTAGAGCCAGATTTCGCCCCTCCGTGGACAGCCGTTCATTCTTCGGGCCACACTCCCTGGGCGGCCCAGTCCTTGAGCTCCCCGGACCAGTCCCTCAGTTCGCAGTCTCCCTTGGCGGGGTCGGCGTAGCCGGCACGGTACCGGCGGTCGATCTCCTCGGCCTCCTGGCGCTTCAGGAAGTCCGAGGCGGCCTTGCGCAACACCGCCGAACGGCCGCGCTCACGGACCATCGGGTGCCGGTCCAGCCTGGCAAGGAGGGTCTCGTCGAATGTGACCTGGATTGGTTTCATGTGGTTCAACATAGATGTGGTTCAACATAGATTATCCATTAGATAATATACATGGTTATATAGCATCCGATCAAGGGACGCGGCCGGGACCAGACGCGGCCCTCGCCCGGAGCGTCGCGGCTGCCCGTACCCGGTGCGGCCCCGTATTCGACGCGGGCTCCGGTGGGTCCGCTTGACATCCAGCGGCGGTCTTTGTGACAATTAGGGCCCTATGAACACTTGTGCCTGCTACGCGACGCATCATCATCACGGCCACCCGGGAGAGGCGGCCGCGTGACGGTGTAGCCGTACGAAAGCACGGAATACCCAAAACGCCGGCTTCCTCGGGGGGGTCGGCGCTTTTTTGTGCGCCGGCCGGTTCCGGGGCTGGCCAGCGAGGAGACGACAACCGGAAATGAGCGGTAATGCTTGCCCCCCGATCCACATCGGGTTGCCCAAGGGACACATGCAGGGCGGGGTCTTCGCCCTGCTGGCCGAGGCGGGGATCGACGTCCAGCTGGGGTCGCGCAACTATCGGCCCGTGCTCTCGTGGCCCGGCTTCGAGGCCAAGCTGCTCAAGCCGCAGAACGTGGTGAAGATGCTGGGTGCCGGGTCGCGCGACATCGGATTCGCGGGGGCGGACTGGGTGGCCGAGCTGGACGCGGACCTGGTCGAGCTGCTCGATACGGGGCTCGACCCGGTGAAGGTCGTCGCGGCGGCGCCCGCGGCGCTGCTTGACGGCGGGGCGTTTCCGGCCGGACGCCGCCTGATCGTGGCGACCGAGTACGTGCGGCTCGTGGAGCAGTGGGCGGCGGACCAGCACTTCGAGGCCGAGGTGGTGCGGTCCTACGGGGCCACCGAGGTCTTCCCGCCCGAGGATGCCGACCTCATCGTCGACAACACCGCGACGGGAGCGACGCTGCGCGGAAACGGCCTGGTCGTCGCGGACACGCTGATGCTCTCCTCGACCCGTCTCTACGCCAACCCGGCAGCCCTGGACGATCCGGACAGCCGGGCCCGGATCGACGACCTCGTCCTCCTCCTCAAGTCGGTGCTGGAGGCGCGGCGGCGGGTGATGCTGGAGCTGAACGTGTCGGAAGAGGACTTCGAGGGCGTCGTCTCGATACTGCCCTGCATGCGCGAACCCACAGTGTCGCGGCTGCATGGCGAGAGCGCCTACGCCGTGCGTGCTGCGGTGCCCAGGACGGCGCTGCCGGCGCTGCTGCTCGAGGTGAAGGCGCGGGGCGGCACCGATCTGGTCGTGTCGGAACCGCAGCAGATCGTGCCATGAGCGGGGCCACGAGGGACGTTATCGACCTCAGCATGAACGAGGGCGAGCCGCCTCCGCGGGAGTGCTTCGACGTGCTCGAACGGGTCGGGCCCGGGATTCTGCGCAAGTACGCGGACCCCCGGCCGCTGGAGGAGGCGTACGCGGCCTACCTCGGTACCAACACCGCCAACGTGCTGGCCACGACCGGCGGGGACGACGCGATCGACCGCGTTTTTCGCGCGTTTCTGGGTCCCGACCAGGAAATGGTCTTCCCCACGCCCACCTTCGAGATGATTCCGGCGTGCGCGCGCATGGCGCGGGGGCGGCTCGTGCCGGTCGAATACGAGTGGGGGACGCTGCCCCACGACGACATCCTGGCGGAAGTGAACGAGCGGACGGGTGTGGTGGCGGTGCTCACGCCGGACAACCCCACGGGACGTGCGTTCACGACGCGGGAACTGCTGCGCCTTGCCGGTGCGCTGCCGCAGGAGGTGGTGCTGCTGGTGGATTCGGCGTACGCGGAGTTCGCGGACGAGGATCACACGGAGGCGCTCCTGGAGACCCCGCGCGTGGTGATGATCCGCACGATGTCCAAGTCGTGGGGGCTGGCGGGGCTGCGCGTGGGCTTCGCGGTCGCCGCGAAGGAGCGGATCGACGCGCTGCGCGGCTTCGGCGGACCCTACGCGCTGACCGGGCCGTCGATCGCGATCGCGCGGGACCGGCTGCGAAACGGTGTGGACGAAATGCGGGGGTTCGTCGAATACGTGCGGGAGCGGCGGGAAAGGCTGGCCGCGGTGATTCGCGGGATCGGCGGAGTGCCGCAGCCGTCGCAGACCAACTTCGTGTTCTCGTCGTTTCCGGACGCGCGCTGGATCCTGCGAGGGATGGCGGCGCAGGGGGTGCTGGTGCGCTACTTTCCGCACCTGCCGGAGTACGTGCGAATCACGGTGCCGCGTGACGACGGCGAGTTTCGCCGCGTGGAGCGGGCGCTGGAGTGTCTCGCGGGAGGCGCCGGGGGGGTGGGCGCGGCGCGCACCGTGGCCGGGTCGCCGCCCGGGCCGGACGCGTTGCTCTTCGACATGGACGGTGTACTGGC
>JAPOXB010000054.1 GCA_026707335.1 Chloroflexota bacterium | reverse complement strand
CCGGCGATCGCGATCATCCTGCTCGTGATGGCCTTCAACTTCGTCGGCGACGGCGTCCGCGACGCCTTCGACCCGCGCCTGCGCAACATCCGCTAGCGGCGGGCGCGCCGGAGGTGCGGGGCTGGGCCGACCGGGCGATCGCGGAGGCCGTCGCGGCGGCGAGTGCCGCGCAGTAGGTCGACAGGACATCTCCACCATGTCAAACTGAGGATGGTTGAACAGGGGCGGCGAAACGGGTGCCATGGGTGCCCTTCCCCTAGGGATAGCCGCTCCGCCTACTTCCCAAACATCGCGAACTCGCTCTTGATCTTCGACTTGATCAGCCGGTAGTAGTCGTCCTTCTCGCTCTGCCACTTCCGCTGGATCGCCCAGGCGCAATAGTCGGCGGCCTGCAGGCCATAACTCGACGAAGCCGGGGGCAGTGCGGCGACGGCCGGACCCACCCGGACTTGCGCCACGATGTCTTCGATTGCGGCGCGCGCGTCCTTCCTCGACATCTTCGTGCTCAGCGCCGCCGCTGACACGAGCAGCGAATCGGAGCCGCGCTGCGCCCGTGGCACGAGGAAGTTCAGGTGGAAGTACCAAGTCAGCTTCCACAAACGAAGGTTGTCGCCGCGAATGTGTTCGTGAGCACGATCTTTCCTGAGAATCGTGGCGTCAATGCGGAAGTCGTGGCGCGCGAGGGTCTCGAAGACCCTCGTTCGAACAGGGTGGTCATCGTTGTAGGCATGAAAGCCGGCCCCGACCGGGAAGCCCTCGTGCAGCAGGTCCTGCTGAAGGTCGAGTAGCGCGTGAGCAACCGCGTTCGTCCGCGTCGTAACTGTCGCCACCAGGAAGTAGGTCGACGCGGAGGGGTCCTGATCGAAGCGGAAGTCGCCCGACTCGTCTCCGTAGATGTAGACACGTCCCATAGCACCACCGAGTCGGGCCCGCGTTGGGGTGACGGACTACTCCGCCGCCGCCGACCGCTTGGGCAGCATGACGGCGCGCTGGAACTCCAGGACCACGGCGCCCTTCTGGTTGACGCCCTCGGTCTTGACGGTGACGATGCCGCGGTCGGGCTGGCTCTTCGAGTCCCGCACGGCGAGCACCTCCGTGCGGGCGTAGAGCGTGTCGCCGTGGAAGACGGGCGCCAGATGGCGCATCTCCGACGTCGCCAGGTTGGCGATCGCCTTGCCGCTGACGACGGGCACCGTCATGCCGAAGACGAGGCTGTAGACCAGCGGCCCGGCGACGATGCGCTGCCCGAACTGCGTGTCGGCGGCGTACTTCGCGTCGGAGTGCAGCGGGTGGTGGTTCATCGTCAGCATGCAGAAGAGCACATCGTCGGCCTCGGTGATGGTGCGGCCCGGCCAGTGCTCGATCAGTTCGCCCACGCGGAAGTCCTCCAGGTAGCGGCCGAAGCCCTCCTTGGTCGGCATGGCGTCCCTCCCCGGCGGCGCGCCCGGCCGTCGCCCGGCGCGGCCCTCTAGTCGATCTCGTACAACTCCAGCAGCCGCCGCGCGATGACGATGCGCTGGATCTCGTTGGTCCCCTCCGCCACGGCCATCAGCGGCGCGTCGCGGTAGTAGCGCTCCACCGAGAGTTCGGTCGTGTAGCCGATGCCGCCGTGGACGCGCATCGCCTCCATGGTGCACTCCAGCGCCACCTCGGTCGCGAAGAGCTTGGCCATGCCCACGTCGAGGTCGGCGCGGGCGCCGCTGTCCTTCTTGCGGGCGGCGTCGCGGGTGAGCAGCCGGGCGGCGCGGATCTTGGTCGCCATGTCGGCCAGCTTGAGCTGGATCGCCTGGTGCCGGGCGATGGGCACGCCCATCGTTTCGCGCTGCTGGGCGTAGCGGATCGAATCGTCGAAGGCGGCCTGCGAGACCCCCACCGCCCGCGAGGCGACGTTGATCCGCCCGATCTCGAGCGCGCCGATCATCTGCTTGAAGCCGCGTCCCTCGACGCCGCCCAGCAGGTTGCGTGCCGGCACGCGCGCGTCCTCGAAGAACAGCTCCGTCGTGCCGGGGCCCTTGTAGCCCAGCTTGTCGATCAGGCGGCCGGTGCTGAAGCCCGGCGTGTCCCGCTCGACGAGCAGGGCGCTGATGCCCCGGTGGCGCGGCTGGGCGTCGGGGTCCGTCTTCACCATCGTCAGGAAGACGCCGGCCCGGTCGCCGTTGGTGACGAAGAGCTTGTTGCCGTTGACGACGTAGTCGTCGCCGTCCCGGACGGCGGTGGTGCGGATGGCCTGCGCGTCGGTGCCGGCGTTCGGCTCGGTGATGCTGAAGGCCGCCTGCACCTCGCCGCTGGCCAGGCCGGGCAGGAAGCGCTGCTTCTGCTCCTCCGTCCCCCACGACTCCAGGGCGTAGCCGTCGATGCTGTTGCCGTTGATGATCCCGCCCAGGCCCATCCAGCCCCGGCAGATCTCCTCGATCACGGCCGAGTAGGTCTCGTAGGAGAGGCCCAGACCGCCGTAGTCGGGCGAGAAGGTGATCGAGTAGAGCCCCATGTCCACCATGTCGCGGTGCAACTGGGCGGGGAACGCGCCGGCGTGCTCGAGCGCGGCGGCGCTGGGGATGACCTGCTCATCGACCCAGCGGCGCACCGTCCGCACGATGTCGGCGCCGACCTCGCCGTCGCCGGCGATGATCTCGCGCACGTCGCTCGCTGAAGGCATCGCGGGCATCCTCTCGGGTGGGTCGGCCGGGCCGCCTAGCGGCCCAGCTGAGCGTCGCGCGCGGCGACGCGCTGCGTCCAGTCAAGCAGTTGGTGCGCGCGGTCGACGAGCGGGTCGTCGATCATCTCGCCGTCCAGGGCGATGGCGCCGCGTCCCTCGGCCTTGCCGGCCTCGTAGGCGTCGATGATCCGCCGCGCCCAGGCCAGCTCGTCGTCGCTGGGCGCGAAAACGCGATTGGCGATCTCCACCTGCGTGGGGTGGATGCAGAACTTGCCGCGGTAGCCCAGGTGGCGGGCGGCGGTGAGGTCGCGCTCGAACTTGGCTAGGTCGCGGAACTCCGTCGTGGGCGTGTCGATGGGCACGACGCCGGCCGCCGCCGCGGCGTTGCTGGTGACGGCGCGCGGGTAGTTGAGTTCGGCGGCCTCCGGCGTGCGCACGACGCCGCTGTCGGTCGCGTAGTCGTCGGCGCCGAAGGTGACGCCGAGGATGCGCGGCGAGGCGGCGCAGATTTCGTAGGCGTGGACCACCGCCGCGGCGGTCTCGATCCAGGGGATCAGGCGGATACCGCCCGGCTCCAGCCCGCGGGTGCGCTCCAGCAGCGTGAGGTAGTGGTCGACCTGCCGGATCGTGCCCGCGTCGATCACCTTGGGCAGGTTCACGACGTCCAGGCTGGGCCCCACGATCGCCGCCAGGTCGTGCTCGGCGAGGCCGGTGTCGAGGCCGTTGATGCGCACGCAGAGCAGCCGGCCGCGGGCCTCGAAGCGGGGCAGCGCGGCGGCCACGGTGTCGCGGGCGGCGGGCTTGTCGTCCCAGGCGACGGAGTCCTCCAGGTCGAAGCAGAGGATGTCGGCCGGGACGTTCAGCGCCTTGTCGATGAAGCGCTGCTGGTTGCCGGGCACCGAGAGCATGCTGCGCAGGATGGGTGCGGTCATGGGGCGGCAGGATAGCGGTCGGGCGGCGTGCGGGCCTCCGGGCAGGCGTCGGCTGGAGCCTCGTCGGGTCTGATGCAGCGAAACTCGACGTTCTGGGGCCTCAACTAGACGTTGTCCGGGCGATAGTGAGTGTCGGGTGGGGAAAGAAGCATGTTCTGAGTGAAGCGGTTCACTCAAGGACGTTCATCCTTAGTGTCGCGCCGTGAGGACGCCGTTTCTGCGTCCTGGACCATGTTCCCGAGGCCCCGAGATTGTGGTAGGATGCCCTCAAGTGGGCTGGGCATCGCCCGGTCGGCGAAAGGGGGGGTCCTGCGAGGGACTGCCCCTTTAGCTTTTAATCAGGCCCTCGAAATCATCGTCCCAAGGAACGATCTTCAGCCCAAGGGGGCTGTGCGCCGTCTCCCGGCGACTGCACAGCTTGGGGGACAACTCTGCCCAGCGCTCTGGATCGGACTTCGGGTCGAGAACCTTCTCACCGCACGGCCGAGCGAGCAGGTCCGCCACTTCAAGGCCTGGGATGTAGTCCTGCTTCCGGTGGAAGAGGATTCCCGGGAACATCTGTCGCCGGATCCAACTGGGGTGGATGTACGAAGTCCCGTCGATGTGGAGCCTGACGAACTCCTGCTGGAGTTGTGCGTCCTCTTTCGGGCCTCGCGATTCTGCGATGAGACGACCGCGGGCACCCGCAAATTCTGTCTGCAGAGCCAACGCGATCCGCTCGCAGAGGAAATCGAGCGCCACCAGGTAGACGTGGCTCGGCAGGCTCGTGTCCATTGAGTCCTGTCCGAATTCGCTCGCGTAGGCGTCTCGCCGAACGACGACGACGATCCCTGTGAACTCAAGCGCCGCGAGTTCGCGGCCGAGACTCTCTACCAACTGCGCCTGCTCGGTCCGATCGCCGCCGCACCAGAATCGCCCATTCCGACGTCGAACATCAGGCTCGTGAGTCTCGACGCGACTAGATCCCCAGGTGGCTTCCTTCCAACGATTCCAGCGGTCGCAGAACGCACCGTACGCCTCGGCCGCGACCAGGACTGCCGCCAAGCAGAAGGCGCCGAATTCCCCCCTGCGGACGTTGACTGTGTGCGACCCACACTCATCGATGAAGACGAGGCACTCCTTCTCCGGGTCCTTGGTGCCGGCGCCTGACGCCCGGCGGCGCGGCCAGATGGGGCCCCTCACTTCTTGGTTCAGTGAACTTAGTTCGCTCCGCGCATCGTTGACGGCTGCCGCGAGCCGGCCCTTGTCATCCGGGGACGCTTGGCGGTGGTGATGCTGAGCGAGATCGAGGTACGCCGCGGCGACCTCAAGATGCTCAATGCGCTGTCTGAGGCGTCAGGGTTCGATGCTGGCGGTGAGATCATCGTCGGAGCGCGCCTCGGTTGGAGTCACCCCGCAATTGTCGCATCGACCCGACTACCCAGGAAGGGTTCTTATGAGCGCCCCGGATCGAATGGCGTGCGTCAGGGCGGACTCCCCTCACCCCGACGGGAAGGCGGCGTTGAGCCCCGCCACCTCCGATGGATGGCGCGTGAGCCGGCCGCGCAGGCCGTGCGCGCGCAGGGCGGCGTCGTGCGGGGGGAGGGCGGGCAGGGGGAGGCCCTCGACGGCGGGCAGGCCCGACGCCCGCGCGGCGAAGACGACGGCCGCGCGGGCGTGGTCGAGCAGGGCGGGGGCGGGCGCGTCCACCGCCAGCTCCATCGCCAGCGGGGCCGTCGCGACGCCCAGCCACGTCAGGCGACTGCTCGCGGCGGCCAGCGCGCCGGCCCGGCCCAGCGCGGCGGCGTTCTCGATCCAGAGGCCCAGCGCGGTGAGGCCGGGCTCGATCCCGGCGCGCCCCTCGACGTCCTCCAGCAGCGAGTCGGCGAAGCGCAACTGATCGGTGTGCACGACGCCGGGCAGCGACACGCCGTAGACGCCGTCGCGCAGGGTCGCGAGCAGTTCGTCGCGCAGGTCGGGCGACTGCGGGCCGCGGGTGTGCAGGTAGACCCGATGACCGGCGGCGCGCAGCGTCGCGATGGCGGCGACGGCCGCGTCGTGGCCGCCCGCGTCGGTGTGCATGAGGTCGACGAGGGTCGCGTCGGGGAGATCCGAACCGAGGTCCGGCAGGCCGTCGGGGTCGGCGGGGACGAGGAGCAGGGAGCGCACGTCGTCCATCACGTTCCTTCCCCGGCACGCCCGCGCGGGCTCAGGCCCCGATCAGCCCGGCGAGCTTCGCCTCGTCCCGGAACGGCCCCACGACCGAGACGGCCAGATTGCCCGGCCGCACGACGCGCTGCGCGACGCGGCGCACGTCGTCGGCGGTGACGGCCTCCAGCCCGGCGATGTGCTCGCCGACGGTGCGGATGCGGCCCTCGCTGAGCAACTGTGCGCCGGTGCGGTGGGCGTGCGACTGCGCCGTCTCCAGGCTGAGGCGGAAGGAGCCGACGGCGTGCTCGCGCGCCTTCTCCAGTTCGTCGTGGGGGACCAACTCCGAGGTGAGCTTGTCGAGCTCGGCCAGCGTCACCTCGATCGTCTCCACGAGGTTCTCGGCGGTGACGCCCGCGCCGATGCTGAGATGCCCGGTGTCGCGGAAACGGCCGACGCCCGAGCCCACGCTGTAGGCCAAGCCGCGCCGCTCGCGTACCTCCACGAAGAGCCGGCTGCTCATGCCGCGGCCCAGCACCTCGTTGAGCAGGCTGAGGGCGTAACGGTCGGGGTCGTCGCGGGGGAAGGTGCGCAGCGCCAGCCCCAGGTTGCACTGCTCGATGTCGCGGTGCTCCAGCCGCACGGGCGTGTCGTCCATGCTGTCGCGCGCGTCGGCGACCGGCGGCGCGCCGCCGGACGGTGCGTCGTCCCAGTGGCGCCGCGCCAGCGCCAGCACGGCGTCCGGGTCGACGTTGCCGGCGATGCTGAGCACCATGTTGGGGGGTCGGTACCACGTCTCGATGTGCCGCACGAGGTCGGCCCGATCGACGGCCGCCACGCTCTCCAGGTCGCCCGCCACGTCCCACCCCAGCGGTTGATCGCCGTAGGCCGCCTCGGCCAGGAGTTGCGAGGCGCGCTGGGCCGGCTCGTCGTCGGCGCGGCGGATCTCCTGCTGGATGACGGTGCGCTCGCGCTCCACTTCTTCGGGGTCTAGCAGCGAGCGGCGCACGCTGTCGGAGAGGATGTCGAGGGCCAGATCCAGCCGGTCGAAGGGGACGCGGTTCCAGTAGCAGGTCAGTTCCTTGGTCGTGAAGGCGTTGAGCATGCCGCCGGCGCCCTCGATGGCGGCGCTGATCTGCACCGCCTCGGGGCGCGATTCGGTGCCCTTGAACAGCATGTGCTCGAGGTAGTGCGAGAGCCCCAGGGTGCGCCGCGCCTCCTGGCGGCTGCCCACGCCGACGTAGACCGCCAGCGAGGCGGCCTGCGACTGCGGCAGCGGCGTCACGACGAGCCGCAGCCCGTTGGCCAGCGTCGTCGTGCGCCAGGTGGCGCCGGCCTCGGGCTCCTCCCAGACGGCTGTGCTCATCGGCCCCGGACCTCCCCACGGCCCGTGGGCCGACGGTCGGCAGGCTAGCACGGGCTGGCTACGCTTCTCGGGTGCAGCCCGACGCGCCGCCCGCCCGCTACGAATACAACTGGAATCCCTTGCTGGGGTGCCTGCAGGGACTGCTGCGCGCGGCCGGGCTGCCGCACGACGCGGCGCGCGTCGGCGCCGTCAGCGGCGAGGCGTTCCGCCTGCCGTGGCCGCCGGCCGCAACCGGGGGTCCGGCCTTCGCGGCCGGCGCGGACTCTCCCCGCGACCTCTCCACCCTCGCCGGCGACCTGGCGCTGCTGGGCCTGCGCGCCCGCGTCGACGTGTGGGATCTGCGATCGGGCCGTTCGCTGCTGCTGGGACGGCGGCTGGGCTGGCGGCTGCGCCGCGCCCTGGCCGACGGACGCGCGGCGGCGGCCTCGGGCGTGGCGGGCGGCGACTTCGGCCTGCTGGTGGCCTACGACGGCGCGCGCCGCGCCTACCGGGTCGATGGGCCGCTGAGCGAGGAGGTCGGCGGCTGGCTGCGGGCCGACCGGCTGCCGGCGCCCGGCGCGGACTGGCTGGCGGTCGTCATTTCCGAGGCGGCGATGGCGAAGGGCCCCGCGGACACGGCCACGCTCGTGCGGCGCGCGGCGACGCACCAGCGCGACGCCGACCGCGCCGAGCGGCTGCGCGACTGGGTGACGCTCCTGCGGTCGCAGGTCGAGATCGACGCGACCGGCCACGCGCGGGCCGCGCAGGCGCTGGCGGCCGCGTCGGGCGAGGCGGCGCGCTTCTTCCGGCAGGCGGCGGCGGAGGGGGTCGCGGAGGCGGCGCCCCTCGCCGAGGCGGCGGCGGCGCTGGCGCTCGCCCTCTCCCGCTTCGCGACGCTGTTCCCCTTCCCCGGCGGCGGCGACGTGGTCGGCGGCGGCCGGGAGGCGGGGGCGCGGTCGCTGGAGTCGGCGCTGCGGGCCGAGGCGGCCCTGGCGGCGCCGGCGGCGGGAACACCGCCGGGGCCGGCGGGCGGCTAGTATCTCGGCGGGAGGAGGACCATCGTGCCGGTACACGTGCGCATGTTTACGACGCTGGTGGCGCTGTCGAAGACGAAGCAGCCGAGCTTCGACGTGGAATGGCGCGAGGGGATGACCGTGGCGGACATCGTCGCGGCGGAGGGCTTCAGCGAGCAGGACGCGGAGGCCATCGCGGCCATCGTCAACAACGAGCAGTCCGAATCCGACCGCACGCTGCACGACGGCGACGAGGTGGAGTTTATCGTCAATCTGCAGGGGGGCGCGGGCGTGGATTCGCCGGTGGAGAACCCGGCCCGCCGCGTTGACACGCCCTCGGGCGGCCCATAGGATTCCCACTAGAACAGACGGTCGAATCGCCGTCGCGGGGCGCGTACAAGCGAGTTGATGCCGAAGTACATCTTTGTCACGGGCGGGGTGGTCAGCTCGGTCGGCAAGGGCATCAGCACCGCCTCCCTCGCGAAACTGCTCAAGAGCCGCGGCCTGTCGGTCACCGTCCAGAAGCTCGACCCCTACCTCAACGTCGACCCCGGCACGATGTCGCCCTACCAGCACGGTGAGGTCTTCGTGACCTACGACGGCGCGGAGACCGACCTCGACCTGGGCCACTACGAGCGCTTCCTCGACGAGGACCTGACCGGCGCCTCCTCGGTCACGATGGGGCAGATCAACCAGGCCGTGATCGAGCAGGAGCGCCGCGGCGTCCACCTGGGCGGGACGATCCAGACCGTTCCCCACATCACCGACGAGATCAAGTCGCGCGTGCGCGGGCTGGCGAAGGCGGCCGGGGCCGACGCGCTGATCATCGAAGTGGGCGGGACCATCGGCGACATCGAGGGCCAGCCCTTCCTGGAGGCGATGCGTCAGATCCGCTCCGAGGAGGCGCGCGAGGACACGCTCTCGATTCACGTCACGATGCTGCCCTACCTGCGCGCCTCGCGGGAGTTGAAGACCAAGCCCACGCAGCACTCCGTGCGCACCCTGCGCTCGCTGGGCCTGCAGCCGGACCTGATCATCGCCCGCGCAGAGATGCCCGTCGACGAGGGCATCAAGGCCAAGATCGCGCTTTTCTGCGACGTCGAGCAGCGCGCCGTGATCCCGCTGGAGACGATGCCCAGCATCTACCAGGTGCCGCAGGTGCTCGACGACGCCGGCGTCTCCGACCTCGTCGTCGAGAAGCTGGCGCTGCCCGCCGCGGAGCGTGACCTCGCCGAGTGGCGCGGCTGGGTGCAGCGCCTGCGCAACCCGTCGGGCCACTGCACGATCGCCATCGTGGGCAAGTACGTGGAGCTGCACGACTCCTACCTCTCCGTGCGCGAGGCGCTGATCCATGCCGGCGTCGAGCGCGGTGTGGACGTGGACGTGCGCTGGGTGCAGTCGAAGGAGTTGGAGACGCGCGACGTGGCGGCCGAGCTGGACGGCGTGGCCGGCATCATCGTGCCGGGCGGCTTCGGCGATCGCGGCGCGGAGGGCGAGATCGCCGCCGCGCGCTTCGCCCGCGAGACGGGCCTGCCCTACCTCGGCCTGTGCCGCGGCATGCAGCAGATGGTGATCGAGTTCGCCCGCAACGTGCTGGGCGAGCCCGAGGCGACCTCGACCGAGTTCAACGAGCAGACGCCCGCGCCGGTCATCTCGCTGCTCTCCGAGCAGGAGGACGTAACGGACTTGGGCGGCACGATGCGGCTCGGGCACTATCGCTGCCACCTGGTCGAGGGGACGCGGGCGCGGGCCGCCTACGGCGCGGCCGCCGTCGATGAGCGGCACCGGCACCGCTGGGAGTTCAACAACCGTTACCGGGAGGCGCTCGATGGGGCCGGGCTGCGCGCCAGCGGCGTCTCGCCCGACGGCCGCCTGGTCGAGATCGCCGAGTTGCGCGACCACCCCTTCATGATGGGCTCGCAGTTCCATCCCGAGTTGCGCTCCCGGCCCGGCCGGCCGCACCCGCTCTTCGCCGCGTTCATGGACGCCGCGCTGGCGGGCCGGGAAGGCGCGGGCCGGCCGCTCGCGGCGGGCGTGCCGGCGTCGGCGAGCCGCTCCTGATCGCCGCCCCGCGGCCCGCCGCCTGAGCGAGCCCTCCCGAGCGTGAGCAGGCCATGAGCGACGACCAGATATTCCGCCTGCTGCACATGCTGTCGCTGTTCGTCTATCTGGCCGGGCTGGGCGCGACGATGCTGCCCCTCTACCGCGCCTGGAACAGCGACGACGTGCAGCGGCAGGTCTACGCTTTCCAGGAGGCCGGCCGCAACCAGGCCGGCGTGCTGCTCCCGGGCATGATCCTGACCGGCGTGACCGGCGTCGTCTGGGCGATCGTCGCCGACCACGTCGACCCCATCGAGACGGGCTGGCTGCTGGCCGTGGAGTTGATCTACCTGGGCGCCCTGTTCATCTGCCTGCCGGGCATGGCGGCCGGGTTGCGCCGGGCGCGGCTGCTGGCCCTGCAAGCCCAGCACAGCGGCGAGGTGAGCGACGAGTTACGTGAAACGCTGGCCGACAAGGGGCCGCTGGTCTTCGGTACACTGATGCTGGCGCTGGTGGTGCTGATGACCGCCCTCTCGATCAGCAAGCCGTTCTGAGCGATTCGTCGGCCCCGGCAGCCTTGGACCCATGGCCGGCGCAGGCGGCGGCAGGCCGCCGTTGGGAAGGGAACCCCCCATGCGGATCTTTCTGGACACCGCCGATAGCGAGGAGATCCGGCAGGCCGTCCGCTGGGGCGTCTGCGACGGGGTGACCACCAACCCCTCGCTGTTCGCCAAGGTGAGCGACCGGGCCGGCTCCTACAAGGAGCGGGTGCAGGAGATCGCGGCCATCGTCGACGGGCCGATCTCGGCCGAGTGCGTGAGCCGCGGCGCCGACGAACTCGTCGCGGAGGCGCGCGAGATCGCGAGCTGGCATCCCAACGTGGTCGTCAAGATCCCGATCGACGGGGCCGGCCTCGAGGCGATCAGCCGCGTCAGCGGCGAGGGCATCCGCGTCAACACGACGCTGATCTTCTCCACCAACCAGGCGCTGCTGGCGGCCAGCGCCGGCGCCGCCTACGTGAGCCCCTTCATCGGCCGGCTCGACGACATCGGCCAGGACGGCGTCTCTCTAGTGGCGGAGATCGTCGAGATGCTGGACCGCTACCACAGCCCGGCCCAGGTCATCGCGGCCAGCGTGCGGCACGTGGGCCACGTGAGCGCCTGCGCGGCCGTGGGGGCGCACATCGCGACGCTGCCCTTCAAGGTGCTGCAGGCCATGCTCCAGCATCCGCTGACCGACAAGGGCATCGCCTCCTTCCTCGCCGACTGGGATCGCGCGCAGGCGCAGCGGCGCGAGCGCGCCGAGTCGGCCGCCGGCCGCTGAGCGGTTCGTTCCGGGCCCTCGGCATGGCACTTGCCATCCGCCCGTTTTTGGGACTATTATCGACATAGCGGATCGGTCGCAAGGCGACCGCCGCACCCCTTCCGACCCATCGGATGCAGCACCGCCGCAGCGCCGGCTGGTGAAGGTTCACGAAGCGTGAATATCGCTGAACTCGAATCCCTGACACGGGAAGAACTCCTCGGACGGGCCCGGCAGCTGGAGATCCCCGGCGTCGGCGGGCTCCGCAAGCAGGACCTCGTCTTCAAGCTGCTGCAGGCGCACAGCGAGAAACAAGGCCACATCCTCGCCGGCGGCGTGATCGACATCGTCGACGACGGCTACGGCTTCCTGCGCGGCGAGTCGCTGCTGCCCACGAACACCGACGTCTACGTCTCGCAGTCGCAGGTGCGCCGCTTCGGGCTGCGCACGGGCGACTACGTCACCGGCCAGGTGCGCGCGCCCAAGGACGGCGAGAAGTACTACGGGCTGCTGCGCGTCGACGCCCTCAACGGCATGAGCCCCGAGGAGGCGTTCAAGCGCCCCCACTTCGAGAATCTCACCGCCGTCTTCCCCAACGAGCGCTTCATGCTGGAGACCGACGACCCCACGGAGCTCTCGGGGCGGCTGGTGGACCTGATCGCGCCCATGGGCCGCGGCCAGCGGGGGCTCATCGTGTCGCCGCCCAAGGCCGGCAAGACGATGCTGCTGCAGGCGCTGGCCAACGGCATCGCCTCGAACTACAACGACGTGCACCTGATGGTCGTGCTGATCGGCGAGCGGCCCGAGGAGGTCACCGAGATGCGCCGTCAGGTGCGCGGCGAGGTCTTCGCCTCCACCTTCGACGACCCGGTCGAGGACCACACGCGGGTCGCGGAGATGGCGCTGGAGCGCGCCAAGCGGCTGATGGAGTGCGGCCGCGACGTGGTCATCCTGGTCGATTCGATCACGCGGCTGACGCGGGCCTACAACCTGGAGATGCCGACCAGCGGGCGCACGCTCTCGGGCGGCATCGACCCGGTGGCGCTGTACCCGCCCAAGCGCTTCTTCGGCGCCGCCCGCAAGGCCGAGGACAACGGCAGCCTGACGATCATCGCCACCTGCCTGGTCGATACGGGCAGCCGCCTCGACGACGTGGTCTTCGAGGAGTTCAAGGGCACCGGCAACTGGGAGGTGCGGCTCGACCGCCGCCTCGCCGAGCGGCGCATCTACCCGGCGATCGACATCGCCGCCAGCAGCACCCGCCGCGAGGAGCTGCTGCTCAACGGCGACGAGCTGCAGAAGATGTGGCTGCTGCGCCGGATGATGTCGATGCTGAGCAGCAACGGCAGCTCGACCGAGCCCACCGAGCGCCTGCTCGACCGGCTCTCGCGGACGAAGTCCAACTCGGAGTTCCTGGAGTCGCTGGCGACCGCCGACGCCTAGGGCGTCGCGGCTCCTCCCCGGTATTCCCCGGCTCGCTCAGTCGCCCCGCGGGGCGAGTACCTGCACGGCCGTGTGCTCGCCCAGGCCGCCCCGCGTCACGTTGATGTGGTTGTCGAGCGGGGCGCCGCCGCCCTCCGCGCTCAGGCCCATCGCGCTGAGGAACTTGTCGACGGTGTCCAGCGACGCCGTCTCGGGGCCCACCTTGTGCAGCATCGGGATGACGAGGCGGGGGTCGATCGCGCCGGCCACCTTGACGGCGGCCTTCGCGTCGAGGCGGCCGTTGCCGCCCACCGGCACGAGCAGCACGTCGGCCCGGCTCAACTCCTCCATCGCCCGCGGCGAGGGCTCCCCGCGCAGGTCGCCCAGGTGCGCGACGATGACGTCGTCGATCGTGACGACGAAGGCGACGTTGCGCACCGGCGCCTCATCATCGTCCGCCGCGGCCGCCGCGTGGTCGTTCGTGACGACGCCGGTGATGAGCACGTTGTGGATCTCGTACTCGCCCGGCGCGTCGAGGCGAACCGGCTCGCCGCCGACGCCCTGGTCCCAGCCGTGTTCGGGGGCCGGGTTGGAGATCGTGACGATGTCGGCCTGCGGGCGGCCCAGCCGGAAGCCGGTGCTCGAGGGGCAGGGGTCCAGCACGACGGCGGCCTCGCGTCCGCGCAGACGGAACGCCGCGTGGCCGATCCAGGCGATGTCCATGGCGCTCGTCCCTCCGCCGGCCGGCTAGGCCATCGGCAGTTCGTCGCCGGGCTCGGCCCGGTGCGCGCCGATCAGCAGCGCAGCGTTCTGCCCGGCCGATCCGTAGGCGCTCACGAGGGCCGCGTGCAGGTGGTCCCGCTGCGCGCGGACGGTGATGTCGAGGGCGCAGTCCGGGTCCGCCTCAGCGTAGACGGGATGCGGCGGCACCATCTGCTCGGCCAGCGCGAAGAGCGCCGCGACGGCCGCCAGGGCGCCGCTCGCCCCCACGGTGTAGCCCAGTACCGGCGTCGTGGCGGTCACGTACATATCGAGGATGCGCGACCCGAAGGAGCGCTCCAGGATGTCGGTTTCCCGGGCGTCGCCGGCCTTGGTGGCCGCGCCGGCCGTGAACACCATGTCGATCTCGCCCGGGCTGTGGCCGGACTCGCGCAGGGCGCGGCCGACGGCCTGGCGGGCGATGTCGACGTCGGTGGGGGGCGCCCCGTCGGCGGCCGGCCCGGCCGTCACGGCGCCGCCGATCAGCTCGCCGTAGATGTGGGCGCCGCGCATCACGGCCAACTCCCGGTCCTCCAGCAGCAGCACGGCCGCGCCTTCGCCCAGGACCATGCCGTCGCGCAGGAGGTCGAAGGGGCGCTGGGCGGTGGCGGTCGCCTGCGACGAGAGCAGGCCGCGGGCCTCGTAGGCGGCCAGCACCTCCGGCCGCAGGGGGGCGTCGGCGCCGCCCGCCAGGGCCGCCCGCACGCTGCCGCTGCGCACCATCTCCGCCGCCTGATGGATCGCGACCAAGCCGGAGGCCGCGCCGGCGTCGATCGCGTAGCTGGGCCCGGCGATGTTCAGGCCCGTGCTCGCGCCCGCCAGCCCGGCGCTGAACAGGGGCGCGGGCGGACCGGCGGGGTCGGGCCCGTGCGCGGAGCCGATGAGCGAGGCGACCGCGTAGGCGTTCTCGGCGTTGAAGCCGATGCGGGCGTCGGCGACGGCCTGGATGGAGGCGTCGAGGGCGAACTGCGAGGCGCGGCTGAGCCGGGCGGTGAAGTCGGCCGGGACGCCGGCCGGGCCGTCGTAGTGTGCGATCCGTGCCGCGACGGCGGGGCGATCCAAGGCGTCGCCGGGGAGCGGCGTGAGCGCCGGCTTGCCCGTCAGCAGCGCCTCCCAGACGGCGGGCGGGTCGTGGCCGGCGGCGCTGATCGCGCCGACGCCCGTGATCACGACGCGGCGGGGTTCGTCCGGCATGTCTAGCAGTGTGCCGTCCCGGCGCGCGACGGCCAAGCGGCGCAGTCGTCAGAGGGGGCCGCGGCGGCCGGATCTCCACGTTCTGACACGTTCGATTGACCTCCTGGGCGGGGCGCTGCTAGCCTTCTATTGCGAAGTTAGCACTCTCATGTCGAGAGTGCTAACGGATGGAGAGGCCCGATGGCTGCGGTCACCGATCGACGCGCCGGCATCCTGCGAATCATCGTGCGCGAGTACGTGGAGACGGCCGCGCCCGTGGGCTCGCGCACCATCCACGACAAGTACGGCGTGCCCGCCTCCCCCGCCACGATCCGCCACGAGATGCAGGCGCTCGAGGAGGAGGGGCTGCTCGAGCAGCCGCACACCTCCGCCGGGCGGGTGCCCTCGGACCGGGGCTACCGGATGTACGTGGAGTCGTTGATGGGGCAGGCCGACCTGCCCGGCGACGAGAAGGCGACCATCCGCCATCAGTTCTTCCAGGCCGCGCCCGAGCTCGACGAGTGGGCGGATCTGGCCGCCGGGCTGCTGGCGCGATCGCTGGGGCTGCTGGCCCTGGTCTCGCCGCCGCGCTCGCGCGAGCTGCAGGTCAAGCACCTGGAACTGATCGGCCTCAACGAGATCCTCGCGCTGCTGGTCGTCGTGCTGCGGGAGGCGCGCGTGCTGAAGCAGCTCGTGCCCCTCGACAGCCCGTTCGAGCAGGCCGAATTGAGCGTGCTGGCGGCGCGCCTCAACGAGCGGGTGTCGGGCCGCACGGTGACGGAGCTGCGCCGCGACCCGTCGGCGGACGACGTGACCGAGCAGCGCATGATCGAGACCCTGACCGGCATCCTCAACGAGGAGTCGGCGCGGGAGGCGGCCGTCCGGGTGGAGGGCGTGGCCGGCATGCTGGGCCAGCCCGAATTCCAGCGCGACCACCGCGGCATGCTCGACATCGTGTCGCTGGTGGACCAGCGCGCGACGGACCGCGTCGTGCCCCCGGAGTCGCTGGGCGGCGCCGGGGTCAGCGTGATGATCGGCGACGAGAACCCGGCCGACGAACTCCACCAGTGCTCGGTGGTCGTCGCGCCGTACGGCGACCAGGCCGACATGTCGGGCTACGTCGCGCTCGTCGGGCCCACGCGGATGCGCTACGGCCGCGGCGTCGCGACGGTGCGCTACCTGAGCGGGCTGCTCGAAGAGATGATGGACCGGGTTTACGGATGACGACCACGGATGCAGAGGGGCCCGCCGGGCCCCAGCCGCCCGACGCGCGATCGGACGGCGCGGACCCCGGCGCGCCGCCCGAGGACGCCGACGCCCAGCCGGCCGCCACGTTGGAGGCGGCGCTGCTGGATGTCGAGCGCCTGCGGGCGGAGTCGGAGCAGCATCTGGCCGCCTGGAAGCGGGCGCGCGCCGACTACGAGAACCTCAAGCGGCGCAGCGCCGGCGAGGTCGATGAGCGGGCGGCGCAGGCCACCGCCGGGCTGCTGCTGTCGCTGCTGCCGGTGGTGGACAACTTCGATCGCGCGTTCGAGGCGAACCGCGAAGAGGATCCCGGCGCCTGGGCGGAGGGCATCGCCCTGATCCGCAAGGACCTCGTGCAGGTGCTGGAGCGCCTGGGGGTGCAGCCGATCGCGGCGGCCGGCCAGCCCTTCGACCCGCAGTACCACGAGGCGGTGGGCCGCGCCCCCGGCCCCGACAACGAAGTCTTGGAGCAGGTGCGCAAGGGATACCTGCTGGGCACGCGCGTGCTGCGGCCGGCGCTGGTGGTCGTGGGGCACGGCGACGCGGACGAGAACGAGAACAGCGACGGCGAGTAAATCTCCGGCGGGCGAGACGGCCCGGCCGGCAAGGAAGGCAGACTCATGGCGAACGTCATCGGTATCGATCTGGGCACGACCAACTCGGTCGTCGCCGTCATGGAGGGCGGCGAGCCGATCGTGATCCCCAACCAGGAGGGCAACCGCACGACGCCCTCGATGGTGGCGATGAGCAAGGACGACGAGCGCGTCGTGGGCACCGTCGCCAAGCGCCAGGCGATCACCAACCCGGACAACACGATCTTCAGCGTCAAGCGGCTGATGGGGCGGCGCTACGACGACTCCATCGTGCGCGCGGCGGCGAAGCTGCTGCCCTTCGAGATCGCGAATGCCGACAACGGCGACGCCTGGGTGAAGATGAGCGGCAAGGCCTACGGCCCGCCCGAGATCGCGGCGATGATCCTGCAGAAGCTGAAGGCCGACGCCGAGGCCTACCTGGGCGAGAGCGTGACGGAGGCGGTGATCACCGTCCCCGCCTACTTCGACGACAGCCAGCGCAACGCCACCAAGGACGCCGGCAAGATCGCCGGGCTCAACGTGCTGCGCATCGTCAACGAGCCGACGGCGGCGGCGCTGTCCTACGGCCTGGAGAAGACGGACGAGCAGGTCATCGCCGTCTACGACCTGGGCGGCGGCACCTTCGACATCTCGATCCTGGAGATCGGCGAGGGCACCTTCCAGGTCAAATCGACCAACGGCAACACGAACCTGGGCGGCGACGACTTCGACCAGCGCGTGATCGACTTCCTGGTGGACGAGTTCCGCAAGGAGCAGGGCATCGACCTGCGCGAGGACCGGATGGCCCTGCAGCGGCTCAAGGAGGCCGCCGAGCGGGCCAAGATCGAGCTCTCCAGCACGCAGACCACCGAGGTCAACCTCCCCTACATCACGGCCGACGCCAGCGGCCCCAAGCACTTCAACATCCCCCTCTCGCGGGCCAAGCTCGAGCAGCTCACGGAGGACCTGGTGGAGTCGACGCTGGGGCCCTGCAAGGCCGCCCTGGCCGACGCGGGCGTCTCGGCCGCGCAGGTGCACGAGGTCGTGCTGGTGGGCGGCCAGACGCGGATGCCGCTCGTGCAGGCCAAGGTGCAGGAGTTCTTCGGCCGCGAGCCGAACCGATCGGTCAACCCCGACGAGGTGGTCGCGATCGGCGCCGCCATCCAGGCCGGCGTGCTCAAGGGCGACGTGAAGGACGTCCTGCTCCTCGACGTGACGCCGCTGACGCTGGGCATCGAGACGCTGGGCGGCGTGCGCACATCCCTGATCGAGCGCAACTCCACGATCCCGACCAGCAAGGGCCAGGTCTTCTCGACCGCCGCCGACAACCAGCCGCAGGTCGAGATCCACGTCCTGCAGGGCGAGCGCGAGATGGCCGCCGACAACAAGTCGCTGGGCAAGTTCGTGCTCGACGGCATCCTGCCCGCGCCGCGCGGCATGCCGCAGATCGAGGTCACCTTCGACATCGACGCCAACGGCATTCTCAACGTCGCCGCGGTCGATAAGGGCACGGGCAAGGAGCAGAAGATCACCATCCAGGCGGCCTCCGGCCTGGCGGAGGAGGAAGTCGAGCAGATGCGGCGCGACGCCGAGCTGCACGCCGAGGAGGACAAGGCGCGCCGCGAGAGCGTCGAGCTGATCAACATCGCCGATTCGTCGGCCTATCGCGCCGAGAAGATGCTGGCCGAGCAAGAGGACAAGATCGACGACGAGTTGAAGGGCGAGGTCGAGGCGAAGATCGCCGCCGTGCGCGAGGCGCTGGCGGCGGAGACGCCCGACGCCGACGCCATCCGCACGGCGCTCGACGAGCTGAACGCGGCCCTGATGAAGGTGGGCGAGAAGATCTACGCCAGCAGCGCGCCGCCTCCCGGTGAGGAGGGCGTTCCGGGCGCCGACGGGCAGTCGGCCGGACCCGACGGTACCGACGGCGCCGACGGGGCCGGCGAGGAGGCCGGCACCGTCGAGGGCGAGTTCCGGGAGGTCTAGCGACCGCCGGGCCGCGGATCGGCTGAGCGGCGGCGGGGCCCGCTCGCGCCGCTCCGCTACGATTGCGAATCATGGCCGCCGCCAGCAAGCGCGACTTCTACGAAGTGCTCGGCGTCGATCGCTCCGCCACGGCGGAGGAGATCAAGGGCGCCTTCCGCAAGCTGGCGATGCAGTACCACCCCGACCGCAACAAGGCGGCCGACGCGACCGAGCGCTTCAAGGAGGTCGGCGAGGCCTACGAGATCCTCTCTGACCCCGAGAAGCGGGCGCGCTACGACCAGTACGGGCCGAACGCCGACTTCGGCCCGTCGCGCGGCTTCGAGGGGTTCGACTTCGGCGGCTTCGGCGACATCTTCGATGCGTTCTTCGGCGGCCGCGGCGCGTCGCGCGGCCCCATCCGCGGCGACGATCTGCGCCTGCGCCAGGAGCTCAAGTTCGAGGAGGCCGTCTTCGGCGTCGAGAAGGAGATCCGCGTCAGCCGGTTGGAGGACTGCACGGTCTGCGGCGGCGCCGGCCACGAGCCCGGCCAGCCGCCCGAGGCCTGCCCGCAGTGCCAGGGCAGCGGCGAGGTGCGCCGCGTCCAGCGCAGCGTCTTCGGCCAGTTCGTCAACGTCTCCGCCTGCGATCGCTGCGCCGGCGAGGGGTCGATCGTGACGCACCCCTGCGGCAACTGCGGCGGGCTGGGGCGCGAGCGCCGCAACCGGCGGCTGCAGGTCAAGGTGCCGGGCGGCGTCGATAACGGCTCCCAGATGCGGCTCAGCGGCGAGGGCGACGCGGGACAGCGCGGCGGTCCGCGCGGCAACCTCTACGTCGACTTCCGCGTCCGGCCGCACGACCTCTTCGAGCGCGACGGCGACGACCTGCGCGTGACGATGCCGATCACGGTGGCCCAGGCCGCGCTGGGCACGGCGGTCGAGGTGCCTACCCTCGATGACCCCGCGGAGGAGCTGGAGATCCCCGCCGGCACGCAGGCTGGGTCCGTCTTCCGCATCCGCAAGCGCGGCGTGCCGCACCTGCGCGGCCGCTCGCGCGGCGACCTGCTGGTCGGCGTCGATGTGCAGGTGCCGACGAAGCTGAGCGCCGCCCAGCGCGACCTCTTCGAGCAACTCGATGGCGTGCTCGACGAGGCCACGCGGAGCAACGGCCGCGGCTTCTTCTCGCGAATCAAGGATGCGTTCGGCGCCTGACCCCGGCGACGCCGGCGGCGCGCCCGTCTCCCCCGTCGCAGAGGAGGCGTGGTGGCGGATCTCGCTGGCCGTGCCCGCCGGCGAGGTGGAGCCGGTGGCGGCCCTGTTCGAGCGGGTGACCCCGGCGGGAGTCGTCGTCGAGTGGCCGGTCCGGCAGCCGGCGGACGTGGCGCCGGTCGCGCCGCCACCGGACGGGCCGCCCGCCGCGACGCAGCCGTCGGTGCGGTGCTATGTGGCAGCAGCGCGGTTCGACGACGCGCTGGCGCGGCTGCGGCGGCTGCTGCGGGACGCCGGGCGCGGCGCGGACGCCGACCGGCTGCGGTTCGAGGCGCTGCGACGCTCGCAGTGGGAGACGGCCTTCCATCGCCATCTGCGGCCGCTGCGCATCGGCCGGCTGCTGCTGCGACCGCGGCCCAGCGCCGAGACGCCGCGGGCGGGCGAGGTCGTCGTCGACCTGGAGCCGGGGCTGGCCTTCGGGACGGGCGACCATCCCACGACGCGGATGGCCCTGGCCGCGCTGGAGCGGACCGTCCGTCCGGGCGACCGGGTGCTCGACTTCGGGACGGGGTCGGGCGTGCTGGCCTGCGCCGCCGCCCGGCTGGGCGCGACCGCGGTGCTGGCGCTCGACCTCGATCCGCAAGCGGTGGCCGCGGCGCGGCGCAACGTCGCGCTGAACGGCCTCGACGGCGTGACCGTGGCCCAGGCCGACGCCCCACCGATCGGCGGCGCGCCGTACGATGTGGTCGTGGCGAACATCAGGGCCGGCGTGATCGTGCGGGTCCTGCCGGCGCTGCTCGCCGGCGTGCGGCCCGGGGGCCGCTGCCTGCTGGGCGGCATCATCGCGCCGCAGTTCTCACGCGTGACAAACGCCCTCGCGGGCACGACCATGGGCGGGCAGCCGCTGCGGCCGTCGGAGGTGCACAGCGATGGTGAGTGGCGCGGCCTCGAAGTCATTCGTCCCGCGGGTCTTCGTGGATGACCCGGCCGCGATCGATGGCGCGCGCCTGCTGATCCAGGGATCGCTGGTGCGACGGCTGGGGCGCGTGCTGCGGCTGCGGCGCGGCGATCGGCTGGAGGTGATCCACGCCGAGGCGCTGCACGAGGTGGAGGTCAGCCGCGTGACGCGGGACACGGTGCAGACGCAGATCCTGCACTCCCGTCCCACCCGGCCCGATCCGCCGCCCCGCATCGAACTCTGCCCCAGCCTGATCCGCCCCCAGCGCTTCGACCTGCTGGTCGAGAAGGCGACGGAGCTGGGGGCGTCGGAGATCCGCCCGGTGCGGGCGGCGCGCTCGCTGACGCGGGGCAAGAGCAGCGAGCGCCTGGGCCGCTGGAAGCGGCTGATCACCGAGGCGGCCGAGCAGTGCCGCCGCGAGCAGCGCCCGGCCGTGCACGAGCCGATCGAGGTACTCGACCTGCTGTCGGAGCCGGTGGAGCCGGGCACGCTGCGGGTGATGTCCTCGGCGCTGGAGCCGGAGCGCACCATCCCCGACGCGGCGGCGCACGTGCCCAACCTGCACACCGTGCAGATCGTCGTGGGGCCGGAGGGGGGGTTCAGCGCCGAGGAGGCCCAGGCCGCCGCCGACGGCGGCTGGGCGCCGGTCACCCTGGGTCCGCGGCCGCTGCGCGCCGAGACCGCCGGCATGGTGGCGCTCGCCGTCGTGCAGACGGCGCTGGCGCTGCGCACGCTGCCGCAGCCCTCCCCGCGCCGCGATCCGCCGCCGCGCTAGCGCCCCCACGATGGCGCCGCCGTGGGCGTCAGCCGGGGATCTCGAGCCGGGCCGGTAGGGCGTCGAGCGGGTCGAATTCCTGTGTGGGGCTCGGGAAGCCCAGCGTGCGGATCCACTGCACCGGGTTCACCGTCACGCCCTGCACGACGATCTCCCAGTGCAGGTGGGGCCCCGTCGCCAGGCCGGTCGCGCCCATCCGGGCGAGGAACTGGCCCGGCTGCACGACCTGCCCGGGCGTGACGGCGAAGTCGGACAGGTGGTAGTAGCCCGACGTGACGCCGGCGCCGTGATCGACGATCAGGCCGTTGCCCCGGCGCTGCGTCTGGCCGCCCCAGAGCACGACGCCGCCGCTCGGCGCGACGATCGTGTCGCCGACGGCGCCGGCGAAATCGACGCCGGCGTGGTACTCGCTGGGCGGGCGGTAGTTGTACGAGCGCAGCAGCCCGTAGCCCGAGGTGATCACGCCGGCGGCGGGCGGGTCGAAGATGTCGTGCCAGAAGCGGTCGCTGCTGCGGCTGCGCAGGAACGGCCCGCGCGTCTCCGTGTCCTGCCGGGTGACGTTCGGGTCGAGCAGGGAGCGGTTCTCCTCGTCCAGTTGGACGACCTCGGTCTGCCACTCGGAGTCCCGCACCGCGATCAGGGTCTCGCGCTGCACGGCCGGGTCGCCGGCCCCGTCGGCGATGGAGATGATCAGCGGGATCGGGCCGACGGGCGCCAGCGCGTCGATGCCGAGGATGGCGTAGAAGCGCGACCCCTCCCGCTGCATGGAGAGGATCTGGCCGCCGAAGGCGACCGAGGCGAATCCCGCCCCCGGGGCGTCGCTCGCGACGATGAAGGCCGCGCCCTGCTGCACCTCGCGCGGCTCGACCCAGATCAGCGGCTCGGCCTCCAGCCCCGGCGACTCTTCCTCGGCCGCGCTCTGCGCCTCGTCGTCGGCCCCCTCCGCCTGCGCCGCCGCCTCCGCCATCGGCTCTTCGGCCGGGTCGTCGTCGCCCGGCACATCGACGGTGACGCCGGGCTCGTCCTCGCCGCCGCTGCAGGCGGCCAGGAGCAGGCCCGCGCCCGCCCCCCCGAGCGCGCCCAGCAGCCTGCGCCGGCTGAAGCGGCGCAGGGCGCGGTGGCGGGCGGTCGTCGTGGGGATGCACATGGGCCGGCCCGGGGCGGAGCGGCGCGCGCTTCGCGCCGCCGCCCGATCCCATGGTACTCGGCTTCCCTCTCCCGATCCGGTCAGGGGGACGCCGCGGGCCCGGCATTGACCGCCCGCGCGGGGTCGAACCGGGCCAGGGGGTCGGGGACTTCGAGCTCCCGCAGCCAGGGCAGCGGGTCGACGGGCACGCCGTACACGGTGATCTCCCAGTGCAGGTGGGAGCCGGTGGAGAGTCCCGTGTTGCCCACCCGGCCGATGATCGTGCCGGGCGCGACCGGCGTCCCCGGCGTCGCGTCGACCACGGCGAGGTGCCAGTAGCTGCTGAACACGCCGTGCCCGTGATCGATGATCACGCCGCGCCCCCGCCGCTCGGTTTCGCCGGTCCAGGCGACGACGCCGGCGTTCGCCGCGACGACGTCGGTGCCGCGCGGCGCGGCGAAGTCGAGGCCGCTGTGGTAGTCCGTCGGGTCGGCGCCGTTGTACGACCGCAGCAACCCGAAGGTCGAGGTGAGCACCCCCTGGGTCGGCTCGCGGAAGTACCCGTCCCAGAGGCGCTCGGGCGAGCGCACGCGCTGCACCGATTCGCGCACGGCGCGATCCTCGGCCACGACGTCCGGGTCCAGCAGCCGCGACAGCGCCGGGTCGAGCTGCACGGGCTCCACGGGGAACTCGCCCGCCTGGACCTGCACCTCGATCAACTGCTGCACGGCGAGGCCGCCGTTCATGTCGGCGACGGCCACGATGATCGGCAGCGGTCCCGCCGGCTGCGCGAATGCGACGGGCAGGATCGTGTAGAAGCGGTCGCCCTCGCGGGCGAGCGACACGAACTGTCCGCCCAGCGCCACCGAGGCCGCCGAGGCGTTCGTCGCATCGACCGCGACGACGAAGACCTCGCCGGGGCGGACCTCCCGCGGCTCCACGAAGATCGCCGCGTGGAGCGCGGGCGCGGGCTCCGCTGCGGGCTGAGCCTCGGGCGGGGATGACGCGTCGGCGGGCGCGTCGGTCGTCTCGGCGGGGTCGCTGCGGGCCTCGGGCGCCAGGCCAGCGGCGGTTCCCTGCCGGGGGGCGCTCTCCGCGGACGCGGCGGGCTGGGCCTCGGCGGCGGCCGGTGGATCGTCGGGCGAAGGGCCGACGCCCGTCCCGTCGATGAAGCAGGCGCTCGCGAGGAGGGCGCCGCACAGCGCGAGGAGTGCGAGGCCGGCGAGCCGGCGTGGGGACACGGCTGCGCTCATCCCTGGTCCCGCCGACAGATCCAGGATAGAGGCGGCGCGCGTAGTCACAACGGCGGACCGAGGAGCGCGCCGGGCCTCAGGCGCGCCGTACTGCTATGCTCGGCTCCGCTCGCGGGCTAGGGGAGCAGGGGGTTCGGATGGACGATCCGCAGGCCACGCTGCGTGAAATCACGACCAACGTCGAGCGCGTCATCCTGGGCAAGTCGGCCGAGGTGCGGCGCGCGGTGCTGGCTCTGGCCAGCGACGGGCACCTGCTGGTCGAGGACGTGCCCGGCACCGGCAAGACGATGCTGGCCCGGGCGCTGGCCGTCTCGACGGGCTGCGGCTTCAGCCGCATCCAGTTCACGCCCGACCTGCTGCCGTCGGACGTGACCGGCGTCTCGATCTACAACCAGAAGTCGGGCGACTTCGAGTGGCGGCCGGGCCCCATCTACGCCCAGATCGCCCTGGCCGACGAGATCAACCGGGCCACGCCCAAGACGCAGTCGGCGCTGTTGGAAGCGATGGAGGAGCGCCAGATCACGACCGACGGGGTGACGCGCGAGCTGCCCCGCCCGTTCATGGTCATGGCGACTCAGAACCCGATCGAGTACGAGGGCACCTTCCCGCTGCCCGAAGCGCAGTTGGACCGCTTCCTGATGCGCATCCACCTGGGCTACCCCGAATCGCACGATGAGATCGCCGTGCTGGAGGGGCAGCAGACGGCCCACCCGATCGACTCGCTGGAGGCGGTGACCGACCCGGAGGCGCTGAACGGCCTGCAGGAGGCCGTGCGGGCCGTCTGGGTCGACCCGCTGATCAAGCAGTACATCGTGGAGATCTCCTCGGCGACGCGGCAGCACGACGCGGCCTACCTGGGGGCGTCGCCGCGGGGGTCGCTGGCGCTGTTCCGCACCTCGCAGGCCGCCGCGCTGCTCGCCGGCCGGGACTACGTCACGCCCGACGACGTCAAAGAGCTGGCCTACTCGACGCTGGGGCACCGCATCATCATCAGCCCCTCGGCGCAGGTGCGCAGCGTGAGTTCGCTGACGGTGGTGGAGGACGTGCTGGACCGGGTGCCCGTCCCGGGCGCGCGGGTGGGTGTGAGTTGAGCGCGGCATGCGCCGGTTCTACGGTGCGACGTTCGGCCGGCGGCGATCGCTAACCCTGGTCACCATCCTGACCCTCGTGGTCTTCGGCATCGGTTTCTCGACGAACTTCTGGCTGCCGCTGCGGCTGGGCTACCTGCTGCTCTTCGGCCTCATCGCGGCCGCGATGTGGACCTGGCTGAGCAGCCGCGGCTTGCAGGTGCGCATGCGCCGCGACTCGGAGCGGGTGCAGGTGGGCCAGACGATCACCGAGCAGCTGCAGGTCACCAACCGCTCGCGCCTGGGCAAGTACTGGCTGGAGGTCGAGGAGGAGTCGGACCTGCCGCAGCATCAGGCGGAGCACGTCGTCAGCCTGGGCGGGCGCGCGCGCCGGCAGTGGCGCGTCGACACCGAGTGCCGCCGCCGCGGCCTGTTCACGCTGGGCCCGGTGCACGTCCGCGCCGGCGACCCCTTCGACCTGTTCCACAAGAGCATGACCTTCGGCGGGCCGCAGCAGTTGCTCGTCTACCCGCGGGCCGAGGAGTTGCCCCGCTACAGCGTGCCGCCGGCCAACCTGCCCGGCGAGGGGCGCTTCCGCCGCCGCACCCACTACGTGACGCCCAACGCATCGGGCCTGCGCGAGTACGCCCCCGGCGACAGCGTCAATCGCATCCACTGGCCCAGCACGCTGCGCACCGGCCGGTTGCACGTGAAGACGTTCGAGTTGGACCCGGCCTCGCAGCTGTGGATCGTGCTGGACATGAACCGCAGCGACCACGCGGGGACGGACGACGAGGCCACCGTGGAGTACGCGGTGACCGCCGCCGCCTCCATCGCGCGGCTCTTCCTGGGGCAGAACCGATCGGTGGGCATGATGATGTTCGCCGACCGCTTCCGCCTGATCGACGCCGACCGGGGCAATCAGCAGCTGACCCGCATGCTGGAGGACCTGGCGGTAGCGCAGCCCGTCGGCGACGTGCCCATCTCCACGCTGCTGGCCCAGCAGTCGCCCCGCTGGGGGCGGCACACGACGGTGATCGTGATCACGGCCGCCAGCGATCGGCGGGCCTGCGACGGTATCCGCGCGCTGGCCCAGCGCGGCGTGCAGGTGGCGGCCGTGCTGATCGACGCGGCCTCGTTCGGCGGGCGCGCGGGCGGTGAGGAGGCGTGGACGACCCTGCGCGCCTCGGGCGTGCAGACCAATCTCGTCGCGCAGGGCGACTTCCTGGCGGAGGCGCTCGACGCCGCGGCGGGCACGCCGGGCCGCGCCGGAGTGGGGGCGCTGGCATGAGTTCGCGTCTGCCCCTCGCCGACGTCGCCGCCGCGGCGAACCTCTCGCCGGCCGCGTTGATCCGCGGCGCCGTCGCGCCCGGGCAGCAGCAGACGACGCAGGAGCGCTGGCCGTGGCGCCTGATGGAGGCCGCGGTCACGCTGGGCATCCTGCTGCTGGTGATCATCGCCGTGTCCGACTCCATCCACGCGGCGAACTGGGTCGACGGCATGCCCGACGTGCGCGTCACGGCCCTGCTGGCGCTGGTTGCGGCGGTGCCGCTGGCGGCGCGCCGGCTGCACTGGACCGCGGCCTACGCGATCGGCCTCGCGCTGGGCGTGGTCGTCGTTTGCTGGCAGATGCTCGGCATGGAGCACTTCACGGGCCAGGCCTGGTTCTGGGAGCGCTTCATCGACCTGCGCTTCCGCCTGGAGGACTGGTTCACGCAGGCCTTCAACGACGGCATCACGACGGACAACGTGCCGTTCGTGTTCTTCGTCGTCGCGGCCGTCTGGCTGGCGACCTTCCCGGCCACGCTGCTGGTGCTGCGGCGCCGCAATCCCTGGCCGCTGCTGATCCTGCTGGGGACGCTGCTGGCGGTGAACGTCAGCTACCTGGGCGGCCGGCAGTGGGATCTGCACTTCGCCTTCTTCGCGATCGGGGCGGCGCTGCTTGTCATGCGCACCGGTCTGCTGGCGCGGATGGGGCGCTGGCGCAGCCGCGGGACGCCGTTCCCCGACTTCATCAGCCTGAGCTTCCTGGGCGTCACGCTGCTGGCCGTGCTGGCCCTGATCGTGGTCAGCCGCGCGCTGCCGCGGCCCGACCGCGTGGAGCCCCTGACGGCGGTCTGGAGCGGCATCGCCGATCCCTTCGACGAGCTGAGCCTCGACATGGAGCGCCTCTTCGGCGGCATCGACTCCAAGCGGGGCGTGCCGATCCACAGCTTCAGTTCCAACTTCATCCTGCAAGGGGACATCAACCCGGGGCAGGGCATCGTGGTGCGCGTCGACGCGCCTGAGGTGGGGCTGCTGCGCGGCGCGAGCTACGACCACTACACGACGCGCGGCTGGCAGCAGAGTTCGGTGGTCACGACCAAGCCCGTCTCGCAGGGCTCCTTCGGCGGCGAGGACGAGAGCGTCTACGAGGCGCGCCGCGACGTGGTCGCGCGGGTGTCGGTGGAGCAGTCGGCGCGGGTTCTCTTCACCTTCGGCCTGCCGCGGGAGATCAGCCGCGAGGTGACGATCGACCAGACGGCCCCGGGCGCCGTCCGGCTCGACATCGAGGGATCGGCGGCGGCCGCGCCGCGGGAGCTGGCGGGCGTGGCGCGGGAGATCGCGGACCGCGAGGAGGCCGGGGAATCGTTCTCCGCCGACGTGATCCCCGAGGGCTGGGTGCCGGTGGGCTCGGAGGTCGGCGACGACGGCGAGCTGCTGGCGCTGGACCTGGAGAACCGGCCGCTGGAGCCGGACGTGCTGCGCGTGCACCCCTCGGAGCCCGTGCGCGCGGGCTTCACGTACGAGGTCAGGGGCTCCGTGTCGTCCGCCTCCATCAACCAACTGCGGCGGTCGGGCGGCGAGTACCCGTTCTGGGTGCGCCAGCGCTATCTGCAACTGCCGGGCGACCTCGACGATCGCAGCCTGGGCCGGCTGGAGAGCCTGGCGGCGAGCATCGTCGGCGGGGTCGCGTCCCGCTACGACGCCGCGGCCGCCATCGAGGGCTATCTCTGCTGCACGCCGCTGCGCGATGACGACGGCGAGGTGCTGCTGGGGTCGGACGGGACGCCGCGGCTGCTGTACCCCTTCACGCGCGACGTGGCTCTCCCGCCGGCGCGGACCGACGCCGTCACCTGGTGGCTGTTCGACAATCGCGACGCCGACGGGCTGCCCATCGGCGGTTACTACGACTACCACGCCAGCGCGATGGCCGTGCTGCTGCGAACGCTGGGCATCCCCGCCCGCGTGAGCACCGGCTACGTCCTGACGGACGACAACTTCGATCCGCGCACCGGCACCTTCATCGTGCGGGGGCTGCACGGCTACAGCTGGGTGGAGGTGTTCTTCCCCGAGTACGGTTGGGTGGACTTCGACCCCACGCCGCCGGTGGTGACGGAGGGGTTCGCGGGGATCGCGGGGCAGCGCATCGCCGAGCAGCGCCTGCGGCCGTTCGCCTCCGACCTGCTGGGCGACTCCGGTCCGCTGTACGACCCGCTGCTGGACCCGTTCGGCGAGTTCCTCTCGCTGGAGGAGCTGAGCCAGCAACTCGAACAGGAGGGCTTCGCCCGCGACACCGGCTTCAATCCCCTGACCTGGTGGGTGCTGGCGCCGCTGGCGCTCGCTCTGGCGCTGCTGCTGCTGACCGGCAGCGGGGCCGCGGCGTGGCAGTTCTCGTTGCGCGGGCAGACGCCCGTGGAACGCTTGTGGACGTCGACGCAGCGCCTGTCCCGCTGGGGCGGCCTGCGCGTCGACCCGGCCAACACGCCGCGCGAGTACGCGGCCGCGCTGGGCGACGCCGTGCGCGACCCGGAGGCCACGCGCCGCCTGGCCGACACCTACACCCGCGAACGCTTCTCGGCCGGGGCGCTGCCGGAGTCGCACCACGCGCAGGCCCTCGCCGCCTGGCGGGCGCTGCGCGGGCGGCTCGTGCGGCGCGTGCTCCGGCTGCCCGTTCCCGCCGCGCCCGCCGAGTGAGGCCTTCGGGCTAGTAGTCGTCCTGGCCGGCCACCTCGACGCCCAGCATGCCCGACGCGCCCCGCGTCTCCTCGATGGCGCGCAGGGCCTCGAGGATCGCCAGCGCCTCCTCGAGCGTGGGATTGTTGCGGTCGAAGGCCTGGATCGCCTCCCGCAGGGCCTCCGCGGCCGGCCCGGCGTCCAGGCTTTGGTCGTCCTCGCCGGGGACGTCGGCGCGGCCCGCCAGCCGGCCGGGCGCGGTGTCGACCGGGGAGTCATCACCGTCCGCGCCGGGCCCCCGCCCGCCGCCGCCCTCGGCGCCGCCGCCGTCGCCCTCGCCCGAGCCCGGCGTCCCGTCCTCCGCCGCCGGAGGCGGAGCGAGCGCCGCCAGCAACCGGTTCACGATCTCCAGATTCAGCTTGGCGTCGGCGTCCGAGGGGTCGAGCAGCAGCGCCTCGATGTAGGCGCTGCGCGCCGCGACGAGGTCGTCCCGCGCGAAGTGGTGCACGCCGATCTGGTAGTAGGCGCGGGCGGCCAGGGCGTCGTCGTGGGTGGTGAGGGCGCGGCGCGAGGCCGCGACGGCGGCGTCGTACTCCGCGAGGGCGTGCAGGGCGCGGCCCAGATTCAGGGCCAGGCGCGCGTCGCCGGGTTCGGCCGCGAGCGCCTCGCGGTAGGCGACGGCGGCGTCGGCGAAGCGGCCCTCGTCGAAGGCGGCGGTCCCGGCCGCGTTGCGCTCGGCCGCGAAGTCACCGCACGACGCGGCCAGCAGCGCGACGATCGGCAGCAGCCCCGCGAACAGCAGCCGCCGCCGCCGCAGCCATCGGACGCGCGCCGCGACCGGCGACGCCCGCCGGGGTGCGCGCGCCGCGATCAGCGGCTCGATGAGCAGCAGCGCCAGGGCCAGCGCGAGGGCGATCTGGAAGCGCTCGCGGGGCTGCCGCTCGGTCGTGACGTGGAAGCGCGACGCCTCCAGCGCCTCGAAGTCGGCGGCGAGGTCGCTGAGGGCGCCGGGCTGGTCCAGCCGCACGAAGCGCCCCCGCCCCCGGTCGGCCAGCGCCGTCAGCGCCGCGCTGTCGAGGCGGGTGATGACCGGCTCGCCGGTGCGGGCGTCGATCTTCGTGACCGTCTCGGTCGTGTTGCGGTTGACCACCGGGATCGTGGCGCCCGCCTCGCTGCCGGCGCCGGCCGTGAAGATGTGCACGTCGGCGGCCGCCGCCATCCGTGCCGCGGCGAGGGCGTCGCCGCTCAGGCTCTCCCCGTCGCCGACGAGCAGGATCACGCGCGTCCGCGAGGGGGTCGTCTCCAGCAGCGCCAGCGATTGCGTGATGGCCGCCGCGACGTCGGTTCCCGGCTGCACCAGCCGCTCGCCCGGCTGCATCGCGCCGATCAGATCGCGGGCGGCGGTCAGGTCGCGGGTGAGCGGGAAGCGCACCAGCGCCTCGCCCGCGTAGATGACGAGGCCGACGCGGTCGCCCGACATCCGGTCGAGCAGTCCCGCCAGCTCCGTCTGGGCAGCCTGCATGCGATCGGGGGCGGTGTCCTGCGCCGCCATGCTGAGCGACACGTCGAGCGCGACGACCATCGCGACGCCCTGCTGCTCCAGCGTCCGCGTGCGCTCGCCGAACTGCGGCCGGGCGACGGCGAGCGCGAGCAGCACCACGACCAGGCTGATCAGGCCGAACTTCCAGAGGTCGCGCCGGGGGTCGGCGCCCGCCAGCACGCGCCCGCCGCCCCGGTCCAGCAGCCGCGTCACCCGGAGCGCGCGCCGGCGCAGGATGCGCAGCGAGAGGCCGCCCGCCAGGAACCCGAGCAGCAGCAGCGTGAGCAGGGCGGGGTCGCCGAACTGTGTCAGCGGGGAGAGGGCGAGGGGCGGCAGGGGTGCGAGGCTCATGGCGCGCGCCTCCACCAGGTGGCGCGGCCCAGCAACTCGAGCAGGATCAGCGCCATCGCGGGGATGAGGAACCAGGGCATGCGCTCGCGGAAGACGGTGAACTCCTCCGTGTCGAGCCGCGCCCGCTCGAGGGCGTCGACGGCGGCGTAGGCGGCCTCCAGGTCGCCGGGCTCGGAGGCGCGGAAGTACTCGCCGCCCGTGCGGTCGGCGATGAACCGCAGGGCGAGCTCATCGACGACGCCCTGGTAGGCGCCCGGGTCGGCGATGGCGATGGTGTAGACGCGCACGCCCAGCGCTTCGGCGATGCCGGCCGCGTCGACGGGGCGCACGGTGCGCACGTTGTCCTCGCCGTCGGTGAGCAGCACGACGATGCGGCTGGGCGCGTCCGACTCGCGCAGCAGGTCGACCGACTTCGCCAGCGCCAGGCCGACGGCGGTGCCGCCGGGCAGCAGGCCGGTGCGCATCGTGTCGGCCACCAGGCGGTCGATGGCGTCCAGGTCGAGCGTCGGCGGGCTGAGGACCAGCGTGCGGGACTCGAAGACGAGCAGCCCCACGCGGTCGGCGCCGCGCCGGTCGATGAAGTCGCGGGCCACGCGCCGGGCCGCCTCGATCCGCCGCTCGTCCCCGATCGACTCCTGCACCATGCTCAGCGAGGTGTCGATCGCGAGCACGATGTCGATGCCCTCGGCGGTGGTGCTGGCCTCGGCGTCGGCGGTCTGCGGGCGCGCGAGGGCGATGATGATCAGCGCGGCGGCGGCCAGCCGCAGGACGGGCAGCCAGGGCAGGGTGCGCGTCCGCCACGAGCGGCCGCCGGCGCGGGCCGCGGCGGGCAGCGCGGCCAAACTGGGCAGGCGCAGGCTGGCCGGATGACGTCGGCCGTCGCGGCGCAGCAGCCAGACGAACAGCGGCAGCAGCGCCAGCAGGACCAGCAGTTCCGGGTCGGCGAAGCGCATCACTGCACCTCGCTCGCAGGGGCGGTGGGGCCGGCCGGTGCGGCGGCGGGGGCCGGGCCTTCCCGCACGATGGCCTGGGCCAGGTCGAGGTAGCGGGCGACGCGGGCCGCGCTGGGCGTCGAGCCGGCGTAGGCGATGCCATCGCAGGCCTGACAGAGGCTGCGCACGCGCTGCACCGTGCCCGCGTCGGCCCCGGCGCGGGCCAGGCGCTCGGCCAGTTCCGACGCGGTCAGGTTCAGCGCGGGCAGGCCGTAGCGCGCGGCCAGATAGCCGCGCACGGCGCCGTTGATCCGCGCGCAGAACTCGTCGACGGCGTGGGGCAGGAGGCCGGCGCCGGCGATCGCATCGAGGTCGCGGCCGGCCAGCGCCCCGGGGCCGGGAGCGGCGGTCGCCGGTGGCGCCGGCCGCCGCCGCCGGGCGAGGGTCACCCCCACCGCAAGGAGCAGCAGCGCGGCGATCGATCCGCCCACGGCGACCGGCACGGTCGGGAAACCCGTCGCCCCGACCTGCTCGGCCGGCTTCAGGCCGCGGGGCGCCGCCGACCCGTCCGCAGGCAGCAGCGAGCGCACGTCGATGATCCGTCCGGCGGGCTGGATCGCGGTCGTCAGGCCGTCGCGGCGGTAGGAGAGCGCGGGCGGCGTCAGCGGCAGCGGGCCGGTCGCGAAGGCGCGCGTCTCGTAGACGAGCGTGACGCGGGTGAGGCCGTCGGCCGTCGTGTCGCGCGTCACGACCGGCGACGCCGGCTCCAGCGCGCCCATCGGACCCTCGGGCGGGGGCACGAGCAGTTCGCCCCCGGGCGGGTGCGTGACGACGACCGTGAGCCGCACGGGGTCGCCGATGGTGTCGCCCTCGCGCTCCACCTCGACGCCGACGGCCACACCGGGCGGCAGCGGCGACGGCGGCGCCTGCGCGGCGGCCGACGGCGCCCCCAGCGCGAGCAGCGCCACGAGTCCCAGCAGCGCGACGGCCAGCCGCCGGGGGCTCATCGGCGCTGGGTCCGCAGGCGGAAGAGCCTGGCCAGGGCGGGGGCGGCGGGCGCGTCGCTGGGCAGCGAGAGGTAGTCGGCCCCGCTGGCCCGGAGCAGCCGCCGGACGGCCTGCCCGCGGCGGGCGTCCTCGCGGGCGAAGTCGTCGCCGATCGCGGCCGGGTCGACGGTGACGACGCGGCCCGACTCGGCGTCCTCGATGGTCAGCAGGCCGTCGTCGGGCAGCCGGGCCTGGGCGGGGTCGTGCACGTGCAGCGCCAGCACGTCGTGCGCGACGGCGAGCCGGCGCAGGGCAGGCTGCCAGTCGCCGGCCTCTGCGGCGTCGCCCTGGAAGTCCGAGATGACCGCCACGATGCTGCCGCCGCGCAGTGTGCGCGCGGCGTGCTCCAGCGCCCCGCCCAGGTCGCTGCCGCCGCCCCGCGGCCGGAGGTGCAGCAGGTCGTGCAGCAGGCGCAGGACGTGCGCGTCGCCGCGGGCGGGCTGCAGCAGGTACTCCGTGCGGTCGCTGAAGGCGATCGCGCCGACGCGGTCGTTGCTGGCGGCGGCGGAGAAACCCAGCAGCCCCGCCACCTCGACCGCGAAGCGGCGCACGCTGCGGCCGGTCGTCCCGAAGGCCCCAGAGGGGCTGACGTCGAGCACGATCAACAGCGTGCGCTCGCGCTCCTCGACGAACTCCTTGACGTACGGTGCGCCGCGGCGGGCGGTGACGTTCCAGTCGATCAGGCGCACTTCGTCGCCGGGCGTGTAGGCGCGGATCGAGGCGAACTCCAGGCCGCGGCCGCGGAAGGCGCTGCGGAAGTCGCCGGTCATGCGCTCGCGCAGGGCGGTGCGGGCCCGGATCTCGATCGCGCGCACCTCGCGGCGGATGCGCGCCTCGGCCACGGCGGGATCCTCCGACTCGCCCAGCAGGGCGGCGGGCGGGGACAGCCAGTCCAGCAGCCGGTCAGCGAACCGCGACACCGTCCAGCATCCGCTCCACGATGTCCTCCGGCACGACGCCGTCGGCCTCCGCCTCGTAGGTCAGGATGAGGCGATGGCGCAGCACGTCCGGCGCGACCGCCTTGACGTCCTCGGGCGTCGTGTAGCCGCGGGCGTCGAGGAAGGCGTGGGCGCGCGCGGCCTGGGCCAGGGCGATGGCGGCGCGGGGCGAGGCGCCGTAGCGGATCAGCCGCTCCAGGTCGGCGTCGACGCGGGCCGGCTGGCGGGTGGCGCGGATCAGCCGCACGACGTAGTCGCGGATCGCCGTCGTGAGCCGCACCTCGCCGACGACCGCGCGGGCGCGCAGCACGGCCTCGGTCGTGATGACGGGGTCGGGCGGCGCGGCGGGCGCGCCGAGCCCGCGTTGCAGGATCTCCCGCTCGTCGTCCTCGGGCGGGTAGTCGACGACGATCTTCATCAGGAAGCGGTCCAGTTGGGCCTCGGGCAGGGGGTAGGTGCCTTCCTGCTCGATGGGGTTGCGGGTCGCCAGGACCATGAACGGCCGGGGCAGGGCGAAGCTCTCGCCGCCGATCGACACCTGCCGCTCCTCCATCGCCTCCAGCAGCGCCGACTGCACCTTGGCGGGCGCGCGGTTGATCTCGTCGGCCAGCACGATGTTGGCGAAGATGGGCCCCTTGCGGGTCTCGAACTCCGACGTGCGGGCGTTGTAGATCTCGGTGCCGGTCAGGTCGGCGGGCAGCAGGTCGGGGGTGAACTGCACGCGCACGAAGTCGGCGTGCAGCGTGGCCGCCAGCGTCGAGACGCTGAGCGACTTCGCCAGCCCCGGCACGCCCTCCAGCAGGCAGTGACCGTCGCACAGAAGGGCGATGAGCAGGCGCGAGATCAGCGTCTTCTGGCCGACGATCGTGCCCGATATGGCGTCGCGGACGGCGCCCAGGTCGGCCTCCGCCGCGGCGAGGGCGGGGGAGGGGTCGGCGCGCTCCTGGGGCGGTACCGGAGCGGGCGCGGGGGACGGCGGCGGCTCGCGCTCGCCGTCGGCGGCGGCGGGCGTCTCTTCCACCCGCGGAGGGGCCCAATCGCGCATGGCTGCTCCCGGAGGCTGCGAGCGCATCCGAACAAAGCGCCGGTCCGCTGAGTGTACCGGTCGGGCGGCGGCGCCGAGCGCGCCGCGGCGTCAGCCGCCGGCGACCGCGACGGGGGCCGCCTCGATCTCGGCCGCGCCGAACTCGTCCACGGCGCGCCGCAGCGACTCGACGAGCGCGAAGTTGGCGTTGCAGTCGGGCAGCGTCAGGGTCACGGTTTCGCCCAGGCCCACGATCGTGAGGTAGCCGTGGTCGGCGCCGGGCGCCTCGCGCACGAGGCGCAGGATCTCGTGCAGCCGCACCCGGTCGGCGTCTTCGTCGTCGGTCTCGTGCAGGCGCACCTGCAACGCGGGCGCGGGCTCGGCCGCAGGCGGGGGCGAGGGCGGGGGCGACGCCGGCGGTGCGACGGCGGCCGGGGCCGGGGAGACCGGCGGCGCGGCGCCGGCGCCGTTTGTTGGGCGAGGGGCGGATCGGACGTCGCCGCCGGCGTCGCCGTTGCGGCGCGACGACGGCGGCCGGCGCGACGGGCGCGCGCTCATGTCCCAGGTCGCCGGGTCCTCGCGCAGGCGGCCGCCGTCGGGCGTCTGCTCCCAGATTGTCGCGTGCTCAACCGAGACGGTGAGGCGGTCGCCGCGCATGCGCACGCGCGCGTGCGTAAGGATGGTGTTCCCGTCCTGCCAGAGGGCGCGGCTTTCGGCGTAGAGGTCGGGCCAGACGGTGACCTCCACCGCGCCCGTGAGATCCTCGATCTCCACCGCCGCGAACGGCTGGCCCTTCCGGGTCGTGAGTTGCCGCACCAGTGTGACCACGCCCGCGAGGACGACGTCCTGACCCTCGTGCTCCGCGCGGACCTCGCCGGCGGCCAGGGTGACGTAGGGCTGCAGGGCCGCGTTGGCGGGCTGGAAGGGGTGCGCGGACACGTAGGTACCCAGCAGTTCCTTCTCCCACTGGAGCTGCTCGGCGCTGGTGACGTCGGCGTCGGCGACGTCCTCCAGCCCGAGCGCCGGGCGGGGCGTGTCCACCTGGTCGCCGAAGAGGTCGAACATCGTTGTCTGGCCGCTCTCGCGCAGCTCCCGCTCGCGCTGGGCCAGACGCATGATGCGGTCGATGCCGGCCAGAGCGGGCCCCCGCGCGACGAGCGCGTCGAGCGCGCCCGCCTTGATCAGGCTCTCCAGCGAGCGCTTGTTCAGCCCGCGCAGGTCGCTGCGGCGGCAGAGGTCCTCCAGCGACGCGAACGCGCCCTCGGCGTCGCGCTCGGCGATCAGCGCCTCGATCGCGCCCTGCCCCACGTTCTTCACGTTGGCGAGGCCGAAGCGGATGCCCTGCCGCTCGCCGGCCAGGGCCTCGGGCTGGAAGGTCGCGCCGGAGCGATTGATGTCCGGGGGCAGCAGCGGGATGTCGAGCCGGGCGCACTCGACCGCGGCCAGCCCCACGCGGTCCGAGGCGCCGCTTGCGTGGCGCAGCACGGCCGTCATGTAGGCGACGGGGTGGTGCGCCTTCAGGTAGGCGGTCTGGTAGGCGATGCTGCCGTAGCACACGGCGTGCGCCTTGTTGAAGGCGTAGCCGGCGAACGGCTCGACCAGGTTGAAGACGGTGTTGGCCTCGCTGGCGCCGTAGCCCAGCGCCTCGGCCCCCTGCACGAAGCGGCCGCGCTCGGCCTGCATCACGTCGGCGTCCTTCTTGCCCATCGCCTTGCGCATGACGTCGGCCTGGCCCAGCGTGTAGCCGGCGAACTTGCGCGCGATCTGCAGCACCTGGTCCTGGTAGACGATGACGCCGTAGGTGGGGTCGAGGATCTCGGCCAGGTCGGGGTGGGGGTAGCTGATCGCCTCCTCGCCGTGCTTCGAGCGGATGAAGCGCGGGATGTGCTCCATGGGGCCGGGACGGAACAGCGCCACCATGGCCGCCAGGTCGGACAGCCGGGTGGGCTTGAGCTCCTGCACGTAGCGGCGCATGCCGGCCGACTCCAGTTGGAAGACGCCGAACGTCTCGCCGCGCGCCAGCATCGCGAAGGCGGCCGGGTCGCCGTCGGGCAGGCTCACGTAGTCGGGCCGCTCGCCGGTCTCGTCCTCCACGATGGCGACCGCCGCCTCGAGGATCGTGAGGTTGGTGAGGCCCAGGAAGTCCATCTTCAGCAGGCCGATCTCGGCGCACTGGTTCATCGCCCACTGGGTCATGGGGATGGCGCTCTCGTCGCCGGCCTCGGCGCGGACGGGGCGCTGCAGCGGCACGTTCTCGATCAGCGGCTCGCGCGCGATGACCACCGCCGCGGCGTGCGTGCCGGCGTGCCGCGCGACGCCCTCGAGCTGCCGCGCCTGATCGACGAGCTTCTTCGTGTCCGCCTCCGAGTCGTAGGCGCTGCGCAGCTCCTGACTGCCCGTGAGGGCGGCGTCGAGCGTGATGTTCAACTGCGCCGGCACCAGCCGCGCGATGCGGTCGGCGGCGCCGAAGGTCATGCCCAGGGCGCGGCCGGTGTCGCGGATGGCGGCCTTCGCGCCCAGCGTGCCGAAGGTGATGATCTGCGCCACGCGGTCGTGGCCGTACTTGTCGGCGACGTAGCGGATCACCTCGTCGCGGCGGTCGTCGGCGAAGTCCATGTCGATGTCGGGCATTTCGCGCCGCTCGACGTTGAGGAAGCGCTCGAAGACGAGGTCGTGGGCGATCGGGTCGATGTCGGTGATCTCGAGGCAGTAGAGGATGATGCTGGCGGCGGCGCTGCCGCGCACGCCCATGGCGATGCGCTGCCGGCGCGCGAACTGCGCGAAGTCGCGCACGATGAGGAAGTACTCCGCGAAGCCCGTCTCCTCCACGACGCTCAGCTCGTACCGCAGGCGCTCGATGTGGGCCGGCGTGGGCGTGCCGTAGCGCTGCTGGAGGCCGGCGGCGCTGAGGTCGGCGAGGTGCTGCTGGGCGGTCGTGCCGGGCGGCAGATCGGGGTCGGGCAGTTGCAGGCGGTTGAAGGTCAGCTCGACGTCGCAGCGCTCCGTGATGGCGACCGTGTTGCGCAGCGCCTCCGGCAGCTCCGGGAAGCGCTCCACCATCTCCGACTCGCTCGCCAGGTAGAAGTCGTGCCCGTCCAGCTTGAACCGGTCCGCCTGGTCCATCGTGGCGTTGGTGCCGATGCAGAGCAGGACCTCGTGGCTGATGGCGTCCTCGGGGGCCGTGTAGTGCGAGTCGTGCGTCGCGACCAGCGGCAGCTCCAACTCCCGCGCCAGTTCGACGAGCTTGGGGATGATGGGCGTGAACTTGGGGTCGTGGTGGTTCTGCAACTCCACGTAGTAGCGGTCGCCGAACACCTCGCGGTACCAACGCGCGGTGGCCAGGGCGTCGGCGTCGCGCGCCTCGTACAGCGCCCGGTGGACTTCGGCCGAGGGGCAGCCGGAGAGCACGATGAGGCCCTCGCTGTGGGCGCTGAGGCACTCCCGGTCGACGCGGGGCTTGTGGTAGAAGCCCTCGAGGTGCGCCTTCGTCGACAGCGCGACGAGGTTGCGCCAGCCCGTGTTGTTCATCGCCAGCAGGGTGAGGTGGTGGGCGGTGACCCGGGCGGCGGCGTCGCGCTCGCTCATCTTGCCGGGCGCGACGTAGGCCTCCATGCCCAGGATGGGGTGCACGCCCGCCCGCCGCCCCGCCTTGTAGAAGTCGATCGCGCCGTAGAGGTTGCCGTGGTCGGTGATCGCCAGGGCCTCCTGCCCCAGCCCCCGGGCGCGCTCCATGAGCCCGTCGATCTTGGCGAGGCCGTCGAGCAGGCTGAACTCGGTGTGCGTATGGAGATGGGTGAACATCGGCGTGCAGCGAGGGTAGCAACGAGGGGCCGGCCGCCGTCGTCGCTTATGGCCGGTGTGGACGGCCGGCGTGGACGGCCGGTGGATGGGGATGGTCGCGCGCGTTGGTCCCCCTCACCCGAACCCTCTCCCCAGGGAGAGGGGATCGGAGCCCCAGCGCCCGCGCCCACGTCCCCCCTCTCCACCGTTCAGATGGAGAGGGGGACAGGGGGTGAGGTCTCGGCGGTCGCGGGCCCCGCCACAAAACCAAAACCCCCCCGGGGGGGGGGCGCGGGGGGGCGGGGGCGGGGGGGGGCGGGGGC
>JAPOXB010000098.1 GCA_026707335.1 Chloroflexota bacterium | reverse complement strand
CCATCGAGCCGGGCAGGGAGAGGCCGAAGTAGAGGGTGTGCAGCCAGGCGTCGAACGTGCCGGCGTTGCCCAGCAGCGAGGGCACCCGCGTCGCCAGGTAGATGAAGGCCACCGACATCAGCAGCTTCCAGACGAGGTCCTGCATCCCGTCGCCGCCGCCGATGGCCGCGTACTCGTTGAGGAAGCCGATGCCGAGCGCCAGCGCCACGAGCTGGATCGCCTGCTGGAAGACGGTGGTCATGAAGAGCCGCAGCCAGTGCCGGCCCCAGCCCGCCGTGTGCGGGAGGATCCAGAGCCCGAGCGCGATCGGCGCGAGCGCCAGCAGGATGTCGATCAGCGCCAGGCGCAGCACCATCTGCACAACGAGGTAGAGGACGAAGAAGGCGTAGACCACATAGAGCAGGGCGAGCAGCAGGGCCATGCCCACGCTGCCGGTCGCCACCGCCGTCAACAGCGTCTTGAGGGTCGAGCGCAGCATGTCGCCGGCGGTCACGCCCAGTTCGGCGGCGATGAAGCCGGAGACGGCGTCGGCGACGTCGATGACGAGCGCGCACCACCAGAGCGAGGCGGCGGCGGCCACCAGCCCCAGCGCGAGGCGCGGCGCCAGCTCGCGCCAGCCCGCCTGGGCGTGGCCGGCGTGGTCGCCCACGATCAGGGTCAACCCCATCCAGCCGACGATCACGGCCAGCGCGCCCGAGGTGACGACCCAGACGGCCATCCAGGCCTGGCGGACGACTTCGTGGTCGTAGGTGAGACCGGCCGGGGTGCCGGTGAAGATGTCGCTCACGGGGTCGCCTCGCAGGCCTCGGCGTCACCGTCGGCGGCGCGCTCGACGACGCCGCAGAGCGTCCCGTGGGCGCCCTCGATCAGCCAGCGGGCGATCGCCTTGCCCCAGATCTCGGGGTCGAGCGCGCGCAGCACCCGGTTCCAGAGGCCGCCGGGCTGGTGGACGGGGATGACCGCGTAGAAGGCCCCGCTCACCTCCGCCCAGCTCTTCGCGAGGATGACGAGTAGGTAGGGGCGCTCCGGGTCGAGCTCCACCTGTCCGTCCTCGAAAGGGTACTCGAAGGAGTACTCCCAGCCGTCGCGGCGCTCCTTCTCGCCGCCCCGCACGCGGTACATGGGGACGATCCACTCGCCGGTGTCGCCATCGCGCACGCCGTAGTAGAGGGCGGGCAGCTCGCGGTCGAAGAGGGGCCGGGCGATGAAGCGCCCGTCCTTCTTGCGCTCGACGAGGTCCTCGTCGTCCTCGTTGATGAGCACGATCGGCGAGTAGGGGTCGGGCGGCGCCTGCGCCAAGGCCGTGCCGCTCGAGGGGACCAGCGCCAGTGCCGCCAGCAGCAGCGCCGCGGCCAGCGTCCGCAGCCGCCTCGCCCTACTGGTTCCGATGCTGGATTGCCGCCTCATGGATGCCTCCTTGCGCAACGTGTCGTGGTACCGGAGTGTCGAGGGCCGGGCGCCAGAGCGGAGTCCCCCGTAGGGGACTGCATCCGTGCAGTGGCTTTCAGGGGAGTGCGCCCCCGGTGAGAGGTGGTTTTGATGTCAGCGGGCTGTACAGGGAAAAGACGCGGGTGACAGGTTGTCAGTGGTCCCTGAGAACCAAGGCAGACCAGCGGGAACCACGCTCCTACAGGACGTGTCCAGTGAACACCTGGGTGAAGGGTCCGTTCCACGGCGAGTGACAAAGTGTCAGCCGGGATGGACGGCATGAACGAGCGGCGGACCAACGAAGAAAAGAGCGGAGACGGCGGGGATGGATCGCTGCTGGCGTGGCTCCGGGAACTGATCCGCACGGACGGCCACGAGGAGACGGCAGAACTGCTGGGCGTCAGCGAGCGCACGTTGTTTCGAACGTTGTCGGAGGGCCGGCTCACCGCGCGCATGCGGGACGCGCTCGCGCTGCACGTGCTGTCCGAGGGCGAAGTGGAGGCACCGGACACCCGTGGTACGGCGCTGAAGCAGCGCATTGAGGCGTTGGAGGACCGGGTGGAAGCGCTGACAGAGGAGTTGCGAACGGACCTCGCCGCCATCCGCGTCGAGGTCCAGGGACAGCGGGAGAAGCGTTTCGGGCAGGGTTCCGGTGGCGCGGCCCCGACGCCCGCACCTCCCTCGGTGAAGGGCGGCCCACACGATGTGATCGGGCAGCGGGGACCACAACGTCCCTGGTCCGAGCTCGTGACGATGGACCCCGAGGACGGCGAGGAACTCGTCTACGGCGAGGCCACGGTCGTCATCACTGAGTGGCGAGAGGCGATGACCGAGCTCCGCCAGGCTCGCCGACGGCTTGAGCAACTGGACGCGGAGCGGCGCGTGCTGGAGTTGGAGGTCGTGCTCGTCGAGGAGTACGCGCTGACCCTGCCGCCGGCCACGTACCCCTGGAACCGCTTCGAGCGACGCGACGAGGTTCGGCGCAAGCGGCGCGTCGTTGGGAACATCCGCAGGGCGCGTCGGCGGGCGCTCCTGCTGCGCTGGCTGCGGCGCGGGCTCACGCTCGGCCTGTGGTGGCGGTAGCCGTCCGGGCGCGCCTGTTGTTTAACTCCTGTTGAACGGAAGTGATCACTTTCGGCGCAGAGGCCCGAAAGCCCTTCCCATCCAACGCCCGCTCGGTGACACTCGAATGGATTTCCGGCTTCGCCAGGTTCATGCCTCAGAACCTGGAGGGTCCCTCCCGGACCCGGCAGGCCAGACGGATCGAGCCTTGCTCTCCCGACGGCCGCCAGTGAGGGAGAACCGCTTCCCGCGGCGGGAGGCGACCGATGGGTCGAGCCCTGCTCCCCGGAGGCCGTCTCGAATGCCGGGCAACCGCGTGCCGGTCGCGTCCAGCGCCCGACCCCGGAGTCCCTGGGCGAGGTGCGTCCGGCGCCAACCCCGTTCCCCACGTCCGCCGCACCTGACGAGACGCCGGTCCGCGAGTCACTCGCTGGTCGACCGCCTCGAGTCGGTGCGGTCCAGCCACCCCGTTCCCCGGTCCTGGCATCCGACCGCGGGCGGAGTGCGTCCAGCAGCAACCCAGCCATGACCCGCGCCCGGATGCCGGCACGGGTCGCCAGCACCAAGCACACGCCCCTTGAAAGGAGGGCAGAGCAATGCACGCAGACCAGGAAGACGCCATGGAGGTACGCGCCAGGGCGCAGCAGTACACGGGGCCGAGCGCCGGGCGCATCGCGAGCCTCATCCCGCAGGGGGTGCGCTTCGAGCGGGGCTGGTTCCGCACGACCACGGCGATCTGTCACGGGGGCGGCGAGCCGGAAGGACTGGCGTTCCGGCAGCGGCCCGACGGCAACGGCATCGACGTGCGCTGCCAGACCGGCGGCTGCACGCGCGGACACCTCGTCACGGCGCTTGAGGCCGTCGTCGGGCAGCCCATCTGGACGGCCTACGAACCCGTCACAGAGACCGGAGTCCGGGCTCCGCGCAGGCGCCGGCCGGGACGCAGGTTCGGGCTCGTCGCGGGAGGGGCGCTGCTGCTGGCGGCGCCGCTGATGCTCGGACACGGGCTGGAGACGGCCGCCGCGAACGCGGCCTGCTTCGGCATGGCGGGGATGC
>JAPOXB010000171.1 GCA_026707335.1 Chloroflexota bacterium | reverse complement strand
CGGTGTGGATGGCGTCTCGAGTGCCGTCAGCGCACGTGCCGCAGCCGCGGATCGAGGAGATCGCGCAGCCAGTCGCCCATCATGTTGCCCGTCAGCGAGATCGTCAGCAGAGCCAGCCCCGGCAGCCAGATGGGCCACCAGGCCACGTTCATGACCTGGCGCCCTTCGGTGATCATCCGGCCCCACGAGGCCGTGCCGGGAGGCACGCCCACGCCCAGGAAGCTCAACGCCGCCTCCGCCAGGATCACGACCGCGACTTCCATCGTCATGATGACCACGATCGTGTTCACGACGTTGGGGAAGAGGTGCTTGCGCATGAACCACCACGCGCCGGCCCCCGCCGCCCGTGATGCCGTCACGAAGTCGCGCTCCCGCAACGACAGGACCTCCGCCCGGACCAGTCGCGCGTAGGCGGACCATGACCAGATCAACAAGATGATAATCACGTTGCGCAGGCTCGGCCCGAAGATGCTGCCCAGCAGCACGGCGAAGAGGATGGATGGCAGCGCGAGCTGGATGTCCGTGATCCGCATCAAGATCTGGCCCGTCACGCCCCCCATCCAGCCCGACAGCATCCCCACCAGCGTCCCAATCGCGGCCGCGCCCGGCACGACGATCGCCACCACGATCAGCGAGATCCGCGCCCCATGCAGCAGCCCGCTGAGGATGTCGCGGCCCAGATCGTCCGTCCCCAAGGGGTGGTCCCAGGTGCCGCCGGCGAAAACGGGCGGCACCAGACGCGCCGGCAGGTCAAGGAAGGTCGGATCGTGCGGGGCCAACACATCCGCCAACGCACCCGCCAGGAGGAAGACCAGTGCAATCGACCCCGGCAGCGACAGGCCCAGCCACCGTCGCCAGCGGATTGGGCCGCGCGGCCGGAAGAGCTCGACCTCGACGGGCGCGGCCGCGCGGTCGGGCATCAGAGGGCTCCCGCCCGGATCCGCGGATCGATGAGGCGGTAGGACACGTCCACCAGCACGTTGGCCAGCGCGATCGAGGCGGCCAGCACAATGATCGCCGTTTGCACCATCGGGTAGTCGGACTGCACGATCGAATCGATGATCAGCCGCCCGATCCCCGGCCAGGCGAACACCACCTCGATGATGACCGACCCGGCGATCAGACGCCCCACCCCGATCCCGAGAATCGTGACGACCGGCAGCAGCGCATGGCGCAGCGCGTGCCGCGTGATGACGGTGCGCTCCCGCAGCCCCTTCGCCCGCGCGGTCACGATGAAGTCCGACGCCATCACGTCGATCATCCCGGAGCGGGTCAGACGCATGATCGCCGCCATCTCCAGCAGCCCCAACGACACCGCTGGCAGGATCAGCGACTTGAACCCCACGGCCCCTCCGGTGGGGAACCACCCCAGTTCCACGGCGAAGAAGTAGATCATCATCAGGCCCAGCCAGAAGCTGGGCGTCGCCTGCCCGAACACGGCGAGGAAGCGGGTCAACCAATCAATCAGCTTGCCACGGTTCAGCGCCGCCGCGACGCCCAGCGGGATGGACAGACTCACCGCGAAGACCAACGCCGCACCCGTCAGCTTCAAGGTGTTCACCGCGCGTTCGCCGATGGAGCCAATCGTGGAGGTGCCGCCGCCGCGGTACGACTGCCCGAAGTCCAGCTGCGCGAGATCCCAGAGGAAGTCGCCGTACTGCACGACAAAGGGGTCGTTCAGGCCGAAGTGTTCGCGGACGGTCTCGATCTCCTCGTTGGTCGCGTCGAACGGCAGCAGGAAGGATTCCGGGTTGCCCACCAGGCGCGAGACGAAGAAGACGACGCTCGCCACGATGAAGACCACGACGAAGGTCTGGAGCAGGCGAATGGCCAGGAAGTTCCAGAATTGCACGGCGCGCTCCGGGTCGCGTCCGACTCGCTCAGACCCGACGTCCTCTGCGCCGCATACTAGCGGCAGAGCGCCGGCTGCTGGATCGTCTGGGCGTCGATGACGATCTCCGGCCCGTCCGCCCCCGCCGCTCGCGCTCGCCTTCGGTTCGATCGCGATGGCGATCGCGGTGGTCGCGTTGGGCAGCCAGGTATTCCCGCAGCGGGGTGTCTTCGAGCAGATGGGATAGGATTCGCGATGCGGGCGCGTGGGAATCCACGCGCGGCGCACGAGAACGGAGGTTCGCCGTGAGCAAGGAACTCATCATCGAGGACGGGCCGATCACGCGGCTCACGATCAATCGGCCGGAACGGCACAACGCGATCAACACGGATGTCGGCGAGGAGATGGTCGATGTCGTGACGCGCGTGGGTCGCGACCCGACGGTCCAGGTGCTGATCCTGGGCGGCGCTGGGAAGTCGTTCTGCTCGGGCGACGACAGGACGGACGAGCGCACCATGTCCGCCCCGCACAGCGCGCCGTTCAATCAGGGACGGTATCCCTACCACCAGCTGCAAACCCTGTTCCGGCGGATCCCGCAACCCGTGATCGCCGAGGTGCACGGCTACTGCATGGGGTCCGGCTTCGACCTCATGCTCGCCTCCGACTTCGCGATCGCCGACCCCGACTCCAAATTAAGACTGGTGATCACCGCAACGGCCTTCCTGCCCAAGTACGTGGGGCTGAAGCACGCCTGGCGGCTGATCCTCGACGACGGCTTTACCTCGGCGCAGGAAGCCGCGGACCTGGGCCTGATCACGAAAGTCGCGGCGCCGGGCGCGCTCGCGGAAGAGGTCAACGCGCTGGCGGAGCGCCTCGCCGAGATCGGCCGCACCCAGCACGGCTTCCTCGGCGTCCTCAAGGAGTCGCTCAACCGCTCCTTCCTTCCCGCGCTTGACGATGACCTGCGCATGCAACTGATCGGCAGCCGCATGAGGGATCTCTACGGGCTGCATCCACCCGCGGACGCCTAGGGGCGACGTCCGCGCTGCCGCGAAAAAAAATCTTCGTTGAGGGGGTGGTGGGCCCTCAGGGGATCGAACCCTGGGCCTTCGGATTAAAAGTCCGCTGCTCTGCCAGCTGAGCTAAGGGCCCCCTGCCAGTCTGGCGCACGGCCCGGCGGCGCGTCGAGGGGGATGGAGACGCTAGGAACGCTCGAAGACGAGCTGGAACTCCATGATGCCGTGGTCGTCGATCGCCAGCACGATGAAGGCGCTCGGCGTGTCCATGTCGTAGTCGGCGAAGACGATCTCCAGCGACCCGACGACCGCCACGCGATCCCCGACGAGTTGCCCCTCCATCGGGATCTGCACCTCACGGGTGACGCCGTGCAGGGTCAGGTCGCCCGTGGCTGTGACCGACAGCGCGACGCCCTCGGCGGGCACCGCGTCGATGGGGATGGGCTCCGTGAGCGTGAAGGTCGTGGTGGGGTAGGTGTTCGTCTCGAGCGCTTGCCGGCGCAGGGCGCCGTCGCGGCGGCTGTCGTCGCTGGTCAGGGCGGTGAGGTCCACCTCGATGACGACCTCCGTGATCGCGGCGCCGTCGAAGACGAGCGACCCGCTCAGGACCGTCGAGCGTCCCACGGCCGTCACCGCGCCGATCCGCGCGAGTTCCTCCTCGACGCGGTAGCCGGCGAAGGACGAGCCATCGGCGACCACCTGCCAACTGCCGACGAGGCCGAGGTCGGGAGCGAGGGCCTCCTCCTTCGCCTCCTC
>JAPOXB010000007.1 GCA_026707335.1 Chloroflexota bacterium | reverse complement strand
GGGCGAGGTCAAGGTCCTCCCCCTGACCGACTACCCGGAACGCTTCGACCCCGGCGCGCGCGTCTTCGTGGGGGGCGAAGATCGCCGCGTGCGGCACAGCCGCTGGCACAAGGGGCGGGTCTTCGTCGCGCTGGACGGGGTCGATCGGGTCGAGGCGGCGGAGGCGCTGCGCGGCGCGCTGCTGGAGATCCCCGAGGACGAGACGCCGGCCTTCGCCGAGGGCGAGTACTACATCGACCAGATCGAGGGCTGCGAGGTCGTGTCGCTGGGCGGGGAGCCGCTGGGACGGGTGACGGAGGTGCTGCGGCCCGGCGCGAACGACGTCTACGTGGTGCGGGGGGCGGCGCGGCGGGAACTGCTGATCCCGGCGCTGCGCCGGACCGTCGTCGCGGTCGACCTGGAGGCGCGCCGGATCACGGTCGATCCGTCGTCGGGCGACCTGCCGGCCGACGCGCTGCCGATCGCGCCGGATTGACCCACTCGGAGGGGCCTGAGTAGCCTCGACTGTGCGTCCGGAGGCCGCCCGTCGGCGGCCGGCGGGCGATGACCCCGGGGATATAGCTCAGCTGGGAGAGCGCGGCGTTCGCAACGCCGAGGCCGGGGGTTCGAGTCCCCCTATCTCCACCACGACCTTCCTCGGCCCCGCCCGGACTCCGGCGCGGGGCCGTCGTGTGTGCGGGCGGGGCGGAACCTCACCCGAACCCTCTCCCGCAAGGGGGGAGAGGGGACCGGCCCTCCGCCTCTACACTGCGCCCGTACACTGTCAGCGTCCCCCCGTAGCTCAGGGGACAGAGCAGTGGTTTCCTAAACCATGTGCGCAGGTTCGATTCCTGCCGGGGGGACCAACTCGGCGCGGCCGAAGCGGCGGGACGGATGAGAGGCACTCGTGGCGATCGTTGAGGTGGAGCGCGACGGCGGCGTGATGCTGATCCGCATGAACCGGCCCGAGCGGCTGAACGCGCTCGGCGCCGAGCTGCGCGCCCGGCTGGCCGAGGCCTGGACCGAGTTCCGCGACAGTCCCGACCGGGAGGTCGCGATCTTCACCGGCACGGGGCGGGCCTTCTGCGCCGGCGAGGACATGAAGGAGTCGCTCGAGCGGGGCGCGCCCGGGCTCGCGCCCGGCGTCGACGACCCCTTCATGCGCGGGGCGATCGACAAGCCGATCATCGGGGCGATCAACGGCTACGCGATGGGCGGCGGCTTCCGGCTGGTCGAGAACACCGACCTGCGCGTGGCCGTGCGCGGGGCGATCTTCGAGATGTCGGAGGCGAAGCGCTGGCTGCTGGGCGGCTATCAGCACGGCTTCCTCGCCAACGTGCCGCACCCGCTGGCGACGGAGATGGCCTTCGCCTTCCGCTTCCCCGCCGAGCGGCTGCACGCGCTGGGCTTCCTCAACCGCCTCGTCGACGAGCCGGAGGAGCTGCTGCCCGAGGCCCGCGCGATGGCGGCGCACCTGCTGACCCTGCCGCCGGCCGCGCGGGTGAACACGCTGACCATGATGCGGGCGATGCGCCCCGAGCCGGCCGCCGACCACGAGGCGCTGGCGGCGCGGTTGCGGGACCACGGCGCGAAGTCGGACCTGATGGAGTCGCGGCGGGCGTTCGCCGAGAAGCGGGCGCCCCGCTTCCGCGGCTGGGACGACCCCGCCGACCGCGCCCGCACGCCGACGCTGGAATCGATCCGGGAGCAGTCGCCCGGCGCCTAATCGCCGGACGGGGCGTCCACGACCGTGTACGCGTACGTGCGGCCGGCGGCGGGGCCGGCTTCGGTGTCGGCCAGCCAGGCGCCGACCGTGAGCACCTCGCCCTGCACATCGACGGCCCAGCCGAAGTCGGCGCCCGGCCCGGCGGCAACGGCGTCGCTCGCGGTCAGCTCCGCGACCTGCGCCCAGCCGTCGTCGGACCGGCGGAAGACGGTCACGAGGCCGGCGCGGAAGATCTCGGGGTCGACGCTGTCCACGTGCGGCGCGCCGACGACGATCGTCTCGCCGTCCGTGCCCACCTCGTAGCCGAACCAGTCCTTCTCGTCGGTCGAGGCGCCGATCAGCTTGGCGTCCTGCCGCCAGCCGCCGGGCGCGTCGTCATCGCGCTGGAAGACGTAGACCGAGCCGCCGTCGGCGCCCGCGCTGTCCTCCCGGTACGCGCCCACGACGATCGTGTCGCCCGCGATCGCGACCGCTCGCCCGAAGTGGTCCTGCACGAACGCGTCGTCGGCCGCCAGGATCGCCGACTGGGCCCAGCCGTCCGGCCCGCGCTCGAAGACAAAGACGACGCCCGCGTTGGTCCCGACGAAGGCGGCGCGCCCCTTCGCGCCCACGACGATGGTGTCGCCGGACACGTCGAGGTCCTGGCCGAAGAAGTAGTCGTCGCCCTCCTCGCTGGGCGCCAGCATGGCCTCCAGCACCCAGAGCTTGCCGTCGCGGGCGAAGACGTACACCGCCTGCCCGCCGCCATCGATGTCGTTGGAGGCGGAGACGACGATCGTGTCGCCGTCGATCGCGACGTTCCAGCCGAACTGGTCGCCGCCGAGGGGCTTGTCGGCGACGAGCCGCTGGGTCTGGCGCCAGACGCCGCTGCGCCGCTGGAAGATGTAGGCGGCGCCGGCGTCGTCGTCGCGGCCGACGACGTCCGCCGACGGCGCGCCGACCACCGCGACGTCGCCATCGACAACGGCCCAGCGCCCGAACCAGGTGCCCGCCTCGCCGTCGTCGGGCAGCAGCGCGGCCTCCTCCACCCAGGCTCCCGCCTCGTCGCGCACGAAGATGTAGGCGATGCCCGAATCGTCGCCCTGCTGGTCGTGCAGGGGCGCGCCGGAGATGATGCGCACGCCGTCGGTGGCGGCGGACCAGCCGAACTCGTCGCCCATCGCCGCGCTGGCGGGGACGAGGATGACCTCGGTCTCGCCCATGCGGGCGGGATCGGAGGGGAGCGACGGCGCGCGCCCCACGATGACGTCCTCGGGATCGACCACGGGCGCCACCGGACGCCGGGGCGGGGCCGGGGCGTCGGCGTCGTCGCCGTCCTCGTCCCCTGCGGGGGCCGGGTCGCCGATCGCGTAGCCGGAGCCGGTCTGCGGCGCGTCCTCGTCGGCCTTCGTGTCCGCGTCGTCGTCCGGCTTCTTGTCGCCGTCCGGCGGCGCGAGGGCCGCCTCCACGTCCGACGCGTCGACCGTGGTCGGTTCCTCTTCGGCTTCGTCCGTGCCGGCGTCGTCCGAGTCGTCATCATCCGCCGCCGCGGCGGTCGCGTCGTCCTCGTCGGACGCATCGTCCTGATCGCGATCGCCGCCCGGGGCGAGACGGGGCGTGGCAACCTCGCGCGCCTCCCCCTCGGCCTCCCCATCGCCGGGCGACGTGTCTTCTTCGGGCGCGGCATCCTGCGCCGGCTCCTCCGGCGGCGGCGGGTCGCCGCCGCAGGCGACGGGCCCCAGAACGGCCAGGAGCAGCACGGCGGCCAGGGCCGCCACGCCAACGCCCAAGCCAACGACGCGCAGGCGACGCGGGCGGCCCAGGACTCGATGGAGGGGCATGGTGGGCGCGCCTAGACGCGCGGCAGGCCCAGCCCACGGCCGGCGATGATGCCCCGCTGGATCTCGGAGGTGCCGCCGCCGATCGTCGTCG
>JAPOXB010000138.1 GCA_026707335.1 Chloroflexota bacterium | reverse complement strand
ACCGCGCAGTGTCGCCCGGCGCGGCGTCCTGTGGCGAGTCTCGTGCAAGGACGGCGGGGGGTATCCTCGGGGCGCAGCGAGGAGCCTCCAATGCCCATCGGACCAGTCCCATCTCTGCGGGCAGTTCTGCGGGCAGCGCCGCGGACGGCCGCGTGAGCGCTCCCGAGATCATCGGGCTGGTGCTGCTGGGCCTGTTGGCCGGCTCCTACGCGGGGGCGATCGGCGCGGGCGGCGGCTTTGTGATCGCGCCGCTGCTGCTCTGGCGTCACGGCGACGCCCCGCCCGAGGCCATCACGGCCGCCTCGCTGAGCGTGGCCGCGCTGCTGGCCGGCGCCGCGGCCGCCCTGGGCCTGCGCGACGGCCGGGTCGACCGGGGCCTGGTGCTGGCCCTGGGCGCGGTGGCGATCGGCGGGGCGCTAATCGGGGCGGCCCTCACGACGGCGGCGCCGCGGCAGGTCTTCGCGCTGGGCTTCGCGGCGCTTCTGCTGCTGCTGGCCGCGTTCCTGCTCTGGCGCCCCGTCTTCACGCTGCTGCAGCCCGGCGCGCGCGGCTGGCTCCGCATGCAGCGCGACGCGGCCGGCTCGCGCTTCATCTACCGGGTGCCGCTGCATCGCGCGCTGCCGACGGCGTTCGTCGTCTCCACCGTGTCGGCGCTGGCCGGGATCGGCGGCGGCATCCTGCTCGTGCCCGTCGCGACTGGGGTCATGCGGATGCCGCACTGGCTGGCCGTCCCGACGGCGCTGAGCGTGGTGTTCCTCGTCGGTGTCACCGGCGCCGGCTTCCAGATCGCGGCGGGCAACGCCGACTGGAGCAGCGACGGCCCCATGGCCGACGCGCTCTGGCTCGGCATCGGCGTGCTGCTCTCGGTGCCCGTGGGGCGCTGGCTCAACCGCCGCCTGGGCGAGGGCCGGCTGATGCGGCTGCTGGCGCTGGGCGTGATCGCCGTCGCCGTGCAGACGATCCTGAACGAACTCTAGGAGGCCGGGGGCGCCGGGGGCGGCGGCGTCTTGGCGCCCCAGCCGTCGCCGAAGGGCCGGTCGCGCCAGGCCAGGGCGGCCTTCAGGCCGGACTCTTTCGCGATCCGGCTCCACTCCGCGATCGACGGGGCCTCATGGGCGATCGCGTCGAAGTCGCCCGAGGCGTAGGCGGCGGTGCGCAGTCCGGCCTCCTCGAACCAGCGGTTCGTGGCGTGCTTGTGGATCGTGAGCATGTCCAGCGGCAGCTGGGCGATGCGGCGGCAGAAGGCGAGCGTCGTCTCGTCGAGCTGGTCGGCGTCCACGGCGTGGTTGACCATGCCCAGGCGCTCCGCCTCGCGGCCGTCGATCATGTCGCCGGTGAAGAGCAGCTCCTTGGTCTTCAGCATCCCGATCTTGACGGGCCACATGCAGGTGATGGGCGGCACGCCCAGGGCCCGCCCGGCGGGATGGCCGAAGCGGGCGTCGTGGGCGGCGAAGACGATGTCGCAGGCGCCGATCAGTTCGCCGCCGCCGGCGAGGCAGTAGCCGTGCACCTGCGCGACGATGGGCTTGCGGTAGCTCCACATCCAGAGCCAGCGCTCCACGTTGTCGCGCAGCCCCTCCCGGTCGAGCGCGATGCGGGACTCGCCCAGGTCGGCGGCCCGATCGCCCCGGCGCTGGTTCGGCTGCCACGAAAAGGCGCCGCGCTGGGGGCTGAGGTCGTAGCCGGCGCAGAAGGCGCGCCCGTTGGCCTTGACCCGGATCACGCGCACGTCGTCGCCGTGGCGCAACTCGCGCAGCGCTCCGAACAACTCCGCGACCAGCTCCCTGCTCATCGCGTTGAGCTTCTCGGGTCGATTGAGCGTGATCGTCGCGACCGCGTCGTCGATGTCGAGCAGGATGTTCTCGTACTCGGGCATGGCGTCCTCTCCCGGGCGGGCGCGGCGGGGCCGGGCCAGCCGCGGGGCCAGCCTAACGGGTCGCTCGGCCGACGGGCTCAGTCGCGGAAGCGGTAGGTGATGCGCCCGCGGGTCAGGTCGTACTCCGACAGCTCCACGAGCACGCGGTCGCCCAGCAGGGTGCGGATGCGGAACTTGCGCAACCGCCCGGCCGGCCGGACCAGCGCTTCGGAGCCGTTGGCCAGCTTGACGCGGTAGTAGTCGTTGCCCAGGACCGCCGAGACGACCCCCTCGACCTCGATCTTTTCTTCAGCCATGCGCGCGCCGCCCCGGACTCACGAGCGGGGAGCTCGTCATGGATCGGATGTCATCGGGGGTGGGGGAATCGGCTACCAACGGCGATCACGACCGCCGCCGCCGCCACCCTCGCGGCGGGGACGAGCCTCGTTGACGGTCAACGGGCGGCCCTGGAAGGTCTGGCCGTTGAGGGCGTCGATCGCCTTCTCGGCGTCGCCGTCGTCCATCTCGACGAAACCGAAGCCGCGCGGGCGGCCGGTGTCCCGGTCGGTGGGCAAGGCGCAGGAAATGACCCGCCCGTACGCCTCGAACAGCTCCGTCACTTCCTCCTGGGAGGAACTGAACGGCAGATTGCCAACATAGATTCTCTTCGACAAGAGAGGTCCTCTCGATCGTGCACGCCAATCCGACGCCACTGCCCGCCCCAAGGCGAGCCTAGAAACCAGATACGACACCGGAGTTGGAACCAACGACCGAGGCGAATCAGGATGGCGCTCCGCTGCGCCACAGCCCCAGGATACACACATCCGCGCTAAACGCTGCCACGGTGGAACAGGGCGCGCCGCCGGCGCCGCTCCGCTTGCCTCCATGCCGCGCGGCGGGGATGCTGGGGCCGGGCCTCCGACGCCGCATCCGAGCGCGCGACGGCGGCCGGGTGGAGGAGTCGCATGGTCTCCGAACAGATTCTCGCGGTCTTCCGCGAGCGGCTGGCGGCGCTGCCGAATCCGGTCACGATCGAGCTGTGGCAGTCCGGCGGCAGCAGCCTTGAGGTGCCGGGCCGCGTGCAGGAACCCTGCCCCGAATGTCCCGCCACCTACGAGGTGCTGAAGCAGATCGCCGACGTCAGCGACGCGGTGGAGTTGCGCACCAGCGAGTACGGCCTACAGCCCGAACGGGCGGCCGCGATGGGCGTGGACCGCATTCCGGGCATCGTGTTCCGCCGCGGGCGCGACGGCGGCGAGCCCAGCGGGCTGCGCATCTTCGGACGGCCCTCGGGGCATTTCCTGCCGCTCCTGCTCGAGGCGATTCAGCGCACGGCGAGCCCGCCGCCGCCGGCGCCGGCGGAGCTCCAGGAGGTGCTCGACCAGATCGAGGGACCCATCGCCGTGCGGGTGATGGCGTCGGTGCGGGACAAGTCGGGCACGCAGGCCGGCGCCAGCGCGTTCGCCCTGGCCGGCTACGCGGAACTGGGCGACGCGGGCGTCTACGTGATGGAGAGCTTCCCGCAGCTGGTCCACGACCTGGAGATGACGCACACGCCGCTCACCTTCGTGAACGACTCGCGCGGCTTCGCCGGCGTGGCCGACCCGCTGGAGCTGGCCAAGTACACGCTCTCCTCGCAGCAGGACCGGGAGAACCCGAAGCCGCCGAAGATCCAGGAAGGCACCCTGGCGAGCGTGGAGTTGACGCGGCGCGGCGGCGCCCCGGAACGCCCGAAGTCGGGCCTCATCTTGCCGCCCACGGGGGTCGCGCAACCGCCGGGG
>JAPOXB010000243.1 GCA_026707335.1 Chloroflexota bacterium | reverse complement strand
TGTCGGGCGGGATGTGCCAGCGGGTGATGATCGCGATCGCGACGGTGCTCGACCCGGCCGTACTCATCGCGGACGAGCCGACGTCGGCGCTGGACGTGACGGTGCAGGCGCAGATCCTGGACGAACTGGACACGCTGCGGGAGGAGCGGGGCACGGCCATCCTGCTGATCACGCACGATATGGGCGTCGTGGCGCAGATCGCCGACGTGATGGGGGTGATGTACGCGGGCGCGCTGGTGGAGATCGGCGACACGCGCGAGACGTTCCGCTCGCCGCGCCACCCGTACACCTGGTCGCTGCTGGAGACGCTGCCGCGGCTCGACGGACGCCGCCGGCGTCTGCTGCCGCAGATCCGCGGCGCACCGCCCGACCTGTTGACGCTGACGGGCCACTGCAGCTTCATCGAGCGCTGCCCGAAGGCGCTCACGATCTGTCGCGAGGAGCCCGAGCCGCCGCTGGTCGCCGCGGCGGGCGGCGCGGGCGCGGCGGGCGTCGTCCCGGCGGCGCAAGCGCGGGTCGCCTGCTTCAACCCGGTCGAGGCGACCGAGCCCGGCTAGCCGCCCGCGAGGTCCACGACCAGGAGTTCCAGCGCCACCTCGTCGCTGAGGCCGCCGGGGAGGTCGCGGCGGAAGCGCTGCACGGCGGCGTCGCAGTCGCGGATGAGACGCGGGGCGGCCGCGGCGCGGGCGGGCGGGAAGCGGCGCGCCTGCTCGGTGAGCTTCTGGGCCGGATAGGGGTGCCCGATGCGGAAGTGCTGCTTCACGGCCGCGGCGTCGCCGCCCCCGTCGATGATCTCTCGCGCGACGATGATGCGCCGCATCTGATTGGCCAGCGCGCCGAGCAGCGCCGCCGAAGGCCGGCCGTCGGCGCGCAGCGTCTCCAGCGCCCGCAAGGCCGCCTCCGGCCGCCCCTCGCCGACGGCGTCAGTCAGGTCCCAGATCTCCGCGTCGAAGTTGCGGGGGCAGATCAGCCGGATCGCCTCCTCGTCGACGGTGTGGTCACCGGCGTAGAGGCGCAGCTTGTCGATCTCCGAGGCCAGCGCCCCCTGGTCCTCACCCACCCAGTCGATCAGGGCGCGGGCGGCGCGGGGGCTTAGGCTGACGCCCCGGTCCCGCGCGCGCTTGTTCACCCAGCCCGCCAAGTCACGGCCCCGGATGGGGCGGAATTCCTTCGCCGTGGCGACCGCGCCGAGCAGTTCCTTCATGGGATTGCCGCCGTCGACCTCGCCATCGACGAAGACGAGCACGGTGCTGGGGGGAAGGCCGCCCAGCATGTCGGGGAGGGCGGCCCAGGCCTCGGACGGGCGCTGACGGCGACGGCGCGCGGCGCCGCCCCCGCGCGGCAGGTTGTAGGGGCGGCAGAGGTCGTCGACGCGCACCAGGCGGTGGTCGGCCATGAAGGGGACGGTCATGGCGGCCGCCACGACTTCGTCCGGGGTGGTCCGCGGCCCATCGAGGACGAGCGTGTTGTTGGCCAGGGCGCCGTCGCCGTCGTGGTCCCGGCGAAGCGCGTCGCAGGCTTCACGTAGGGAGAGGGCGTCGGCGCCGAAGTAGTGGAAGACGGGCACTGGGGACGACTCCAGCCGCAGCCTAGCAAGGCGGCGCGGCTACTCGTCGATGGCGTAGGTGGGCTGACGGGTCCAGGTGTCGGTGGGGGGCTCCTCCTGGCGGCGCCACAACTCGCGGCGCTGGGCGGCCTCGAAGCGCTTGGCGCGGCGGATCACGGCCCGGCGCTCGCGCTCCTTGGCCTTGCGACGCGCGACGACGTCGGCGCGGGGCTTGCGCTTACGCCCCGGCGTGACGCGGATCCGCCCCTCGCCGCGCAGTTGCTCGAGGTGCGCCCGCACGTTGCCGTCGGCGGCGGCGCGCAGCCGCTTGTCGATGTCCGGGTACAGCTTCAGCATGATCTCCCAGCTGGTCCGCGGGCCGCCGCGCCGCAGCACCCGCAGGATCTGCTCCTCGCGCATGTTGCGATGGTCGATGTACGTCTGCAGGCGCTCGCGGGCGTCGTGCACGAGCGGGCCGTGGCCGGGGCAGATCACCCGCAGGTTCGGCAACTCGACGAGCCGCTGCAGCGAGCGCCGATAGTCGCCCAGATTCCCCACCGTGGTCGTGCCGACGCCGAGCAGCGTGTCGCCGGTGAAGAGCACGCCGTCCTCTTCGATGTAGTAGCAGAGCGAATCGACGCTGTGCCCGGGCGTCGCCAGGACCTGCACCCGCACGTCGTCCAGGTCGATGACGGCGCCGTCGTGCAGGGTCTGGACGCCGTCGGCCGGGAGGCGGCCGCGCAGCAGCCCGACGCCGTTGTCCGGCACCGCGACCTCGGCCCCCAGCGCCGCCCGCAGATCCTTCAGGTTGCCGCTGTGGTCGTAGTGGTGGTGGGTGACGGCGGCGACGCCGATCTCCGATCGCTCCACGGCGGCGAGGTAGCCGCGCAGCATCCAGCGGAACTTGTCGATCGCCTCGCCGGAGTCGATCGTGAGCGTCTGGCCGCTGCCCACCAGGTAGATGTTGGTGGAGCCCGGACGCATGGGCTCGTCCTCGGGCACCTGCACCGCGCGGACGTGGGGGGTGACCTGCATGACGCGCGCCGGGCTCTAGCCGCCGCCCTCCTGGGCGCTGGCCGGCGCCCCGCGGGCCGTGACGTCGTAGGCCATGACGAGCAGGTCGCGCTCCGCGCCCTCGCGGTCGACGACGAAGCCGGGCAGCAGCGCCACGGGCTCGAAGCCGAGGCCGCGGAAGACCGACTGCGCGCCCAACTGGTCGTGCGACATCTGCGCGGCGAGCTTGCGCAGGCCGAACAGCTCGGCGATGACGAAGATCTCCTCGGCCAGGTAGTGGCCCAGGCCCTCGCCGCGGGCCTGCGGCGCGACGATCATGCGGATGTCGGCGCGATGCCGCGTCCAGCCGGCGCCGCTCTGGATCAGCGATGCCTCGCCGATGAGCCGGCCCTGCTCGAGGGCCAGCACGGTGACGATGTTGAGGCGCTCCAGTTCGCCGATCCAGCCGTCGACCACGTCCGGGTCGGTGATGTCGCTGCGCAGGTAGAGCAGATCGTCGGCCGGCAGGGCGCGGGCGAAGGCGAGGACCGCGTCGCGGTCGTCGGCCTGCATCAGGCGCACGTCGAAGCTGCGCCCGCCCCGCAGCGTGCCGCTGCGGGGGTAACGCTGGCGTACGAATCCGGCTTGCTTCTCTCGGCGTTCGGCGGCGGATGTCATGGCGGCACTCCCGTCTGCGCGGATCGGTCGCTCTGTATTCGCGCATCCGGGCGGCTGTGTCAACGGGTTGGGGAGAACTCGGGCCGAGACGGGCTGTCCCCAGGCGGGGGTGCGGGTATTATGGGGCGGCTGAGTGCGACGGGGAGGGAAGCGCGTGCAAGGAATTCTGCGGTCCATCGTGCAGGGGGCGCGGGTCTTCGCCCGGCCGCCGGTGACGGTCCACTACCCGGACGAGAAGCGGGAGCTGCCCAAGCGCGCCCGCACCTTCCCCTACCTGATCTGGAACCACGACCTGGCGGAGCCGAACTGCACCGGCTGCGGCAAGTGCGCCAAGGCCTGCCCCGTGGACTGCATGACGACGACCCTGCAGAAGAACCCCGCCTTCGGCGCCGGGACGAGCAACCACAAGTCGGTCATCAAGGACTTCTACATCGACTTCGGGCGCTGCATGCGCTGCAACATCTGCGTCGAGGTCTGCCCCTTCGACGCGATCGCCATGCTGCC
>JAPOXB010000035.1:2500-3788 GCA_026707335.1 Chloroflexota bacterium | reverse complement strand
CACCGGATCGCGGTAAACACCGCACTGCAGGCGGTCAGAAAGGCCAAGACGAGGCGGATGCGTGAAATGCCGCTGCCCGAGGTCGTCGCCGTGGGTCCGAAGGTCGGCGATGTCCTTCTGGAGCGGAAGCTGGAACAGGCGTTGGACAAACTTCCCGAGGGGATGAGAAAGGTATTGATTCTGCACGACGTGGAAGGCTATACACACGAGGAAATCGGTACCGCCCTGGGGGTGACATCGGGCACTTCGAAGTCACAGTTGTTCAAGGCGCGGGCAAAGATGAGGCGCATGCTGAGAGGTTTTGAATCACAGCCCAAGGAAGTGGAAGCATGGAGCGTTTGAGTCTCGAACAGTTGGCTCGGCTGGTCGACGAGCGGCCGACATCCGAAGAAAGAGCGATCCTTGATGCCGACCCCGGCCTGCGGCGCGAGTTGGAAGCGTTGCGGGCCCAGAAGCGATCGCTGAGGGATCTGCCCGCCGTGCTGCCGCCCCCGGACAGCTGGCCGGAGCTCGAAGAAAAGCTGGTGGCGGAGGGCCTCGTCCGTGGCGCGCGCAGGGACCCCGCGTTCTGGCGGAAGTGGACGCGGATCGCCGCCGGGCTGGTGCTGTTTACCGGCGGGACCGCGTTCGGCTGGGCGGCGGGCGGAGCTCCCGCAGCCGCGCCGGATGGCCTCGCGGCGGGCTCGGACGCCGCGGAAACGGAAGTGGCGTCCTTCGCGTCCCTCGAAGAGGCCGTTCTCGCCGTGCAGGAAGCCGAGCAGGAGTGGACGGCCGCGTTTGCCGAGTTCCGCCGCCTGCTGGGCGCCCAGAGCGAGCGGGAATTGCCGGCGGACCCGGCCGTGAAGCTCGCTGCCATAGACGCGCTTCTCGCCGCGAGCAGGGCTGCGGTGGAGGAATCGCCGGCGGACCAGTTCTTCAACGGACTGGTGGTGAGCACGCTGGCTGAGAGACAGCAAACCCTTCGCCAGATCAGCCAGGCGAACTGGCATTGAGTGTGATGAGATACGGCTTCCCTCTGGTTTTCGGCGCGCTTTTCGCCGGTCTGGCCACGGCGGTGGCGGCGCAGGACTCGGTCAGGGTGTCTGAAGAGGGCGGCTGGCTGGGCATTCGCCTGGACGCTGCCGTGACCGTGATGCCAACCGCGGACAGCGCCGTTTTCGAGATCGTGATTGCCGACGTGTATCGGTCCGGCCCGGCCGACCTGGTCGGTCTCATTCCGGGAGACCGGCTCGTGGCGGTCAACGGCAACCGTCTCCCGACGTGGCAGGCGTGGACCAACGCCGTGAGT
>JAPOXB010000035.1:0-2490 GCA_026707335.1 Chloroflexota bacterium | reverse complement strand
CCTTCATGTCACGGTGCAGCGCGGCGGCGACGAACACGACCTGGCAATCGTCGCCGGGACCCGGCCCTCGACGCTGCAACCGGTGATCGCCATGGAACGCTTCTTCGACGCTCAGGCACGGATGAGCCGGCACATCGATTCCCTGTTCCAGGTGGTGATCGACTGGGGAGACGTCGCCGACGGCGTGCTCTCTGCCGAGCAGCGGCTATGGGAAGCCACCCGAGCGATGATCAGCGAGGCGAGGGCGGGATTGGAGGCTGGTGAAGCCGAGCAGCGTCTCCGGGATCCCATGCAGCCCCTGGACGCGGCTGGCGGTGGGGGACCCGGCGCTCGGCGGGTCGAAGTGGTGGGGTCCGCAAGGCCACACCTGCTTGCTCCGTTCATCCTCAGCACGCCGGTGGTCCTCGGCGGCGCATTCGTTCGCGACCTGACCGGTGACCTGGAACAGTACTTCGGGGTCGGCTCGGGCGTGCTGGTCACGGAAGTGATGGGGTTCAGTCCTGCCGCCGGTGCCGGCCTGCGGGCGGGCGATGTCATCACGGCCGTGAGCAGCGAGTCGGCAGGCACGGTGATGGAACTCCGCGTCCTGTTGACGCAAGCTGATTATCCGGTTGAGCTTACGATCGTCCGTCAGGGAGACCGCCTGAAGATCGCCTACCCGCGCTAGCAAACTGATAGCAGATTGCTATCAGTCGGCGCGGGCCGGCAAGCGGTTGCGGCTGCGGACGCCGCCTACTCGTACCGCAGAGCGTCTATGGGATCGAGTATCGAAGCGCGCCGCGCCGGCCAGATCCCGAAAAAGAGGCCGATCAACGCGGAGAATCCCAGAGCCACCGCAACGGCCTCGGGCGCCACGGCCGTCTCGGCCCCGAATAGCTGCGAGATCAGTCTGGCTCCCCCCATTCCGCTCGCCACGCCAAGCATGCCACCGAGGATGCACAGCACAAGCGCCTCGATCAGGAACTGGAAGAGAATCGTCTTGCGCGTGGCACCGAGCGACTTCCGCACCCCGATCTCCCGGGTTCGCTCCGTGACGCTCACGAGCATGATGTTCATGATCCCGATCCCGCCGACCAACAGACTCACGCCCGCGATTCCTGCCAGCAGCATGGTGAACGTGCGGGTGGTCTCGTTGAAGGTCTCGAGGAATTCGGACGACTGCTGGATGCTGAAATCCGCTTCTTCGGTGGGGAGGATTCGGTGCTCGCGGCGGATCACCCGGTCGATATCCGCCCACGCGGGATCCAGCTCTTCCGGCGACGGGGCCGCAACGTAGATCGAACGCAGTCGGTCGCGCCCGCCCATAACGCGGTACATGGCGGTGGAAAGGGGAATGTAGATCTGGTCGTCAGGCTGCATCCACATCGCCCCGCCCTTCTCTTCGAGAACGCCCACCACCTCGAAGCGGATGCCCTTGATCTGAATCGTGCGGCCCACCAGGAGCCCCGGCGGGGTCCCCAGATCCTCCGGGACGTTCGCGCCCAGGACCGCGACGCGCCGCCGGCCCTGCACTTCGCCCTCGTCGAAGAAGCGGCCGTACGCGATTTCATGGCTGTGCAGCGGGAAGAACGAGGGCCAGGTACCCACGACCGAGTTCGACGAATTCCAGCGCAGGTAGGAAACCTGCAGGCGGGACTCGATTTCGGGCGCGATCTGGTACTGGTCGCCCACCTGGTCGCGCAGCGCGACGGCGTCGTCCTCCTCGAGCCGGCGATTCCCGCTCGCCACCCCCCGGAAGAACCCCTGGCCGGGCCGCACCGTGAGGATGTTCGTCCCCATGTTCTCGATCTGTTCCTGGACCTGCCGCTGCGCGCCCTCGCCCAGTGCGACCATGGTGATCACCGCGGCGGTGCCGATCACGATACCCAGCGTGGTCAGTCCCGAGCGCAGCGCGTTGGCACGGATCGAGGCGAGCGCGACGACGATCGTTTCCTTGATGACGAACATCCGTTAGCTCCTATCCTCCAAAGGGACGCATGCGACCGCGCATGCGGTCCATGCGCTCCTGTTGTTGCGCCTGGAGCTGGGCAGCGCCGATCAGGGCGATCTCCTCGCCCGCTTCCAGCCCTGCCAGGATTTCGGCGTAGTCGTAATCGCCGATCCCCATGACCACGGGCCGCGGGGCGATGTTGCCGAGTTCGTCCATCACGAACACGACGGCGGGACGGAAGTCGGGATCCCCCATGCTCCCGCCCATGGCTCCCATCATCCCCATGCCGAACGCCCGGTTGCCGCCCATGCCCGCGCCCTGGGCGCGCTCCCGACCTCCGCCAGGCCCCGCGCCGCGGCCTCGTTGTGCGACCTCCACTGCGCCGGCATTGTCGTCACCGTCGGCGGCCGCTGGCGCGTCCTCCTGCGGAGCATCGGCGTCGGCGTTTCCGTCCATACCGGCTGCTTCCTGGCCCCCCGCCCCGCCCGTACGCCAGCCCTCGCGCATGGCGGTCGCGAGCACGCGGGCCGAATCCGGCGTGATCTCACCGGACTGGATCC
>JAPOXB010000202.1 GCA_026707335.1 Chloroflexota bacterium | reverse complement strand
CGGGAGGCCCGCTGGGCCTACGCCGAGTGGCTCGACGTGGCGCGCAGGCGCTTCCACGACCGCGAGGCGGTCGTCTACAGCCCCGACACGGGACGGGCCGCCGTGCTCGCTCCGCACCCCGGCGGAGCGCTGGAAGTGCTGGCCGTCCTGGGGCTGCGCTGGGAGCTTGGCAAGACCGTCTCGCGGCGCAGCCTGCGCGGCCTGCGCGGCCTGCGGCCCCTCGCGAAGGGCGGCTCGTGATGGTCGCGACGCAACCCCTGGTGGACCTCGCGGCGCTCAAGGAGCGCCACCCGCTGGGCGGCGTCGTGGAGGCGGCGGGCGTGCGGCTGCGCGGCAGGGGCCGCGTGCGGCAGGGCGTCTGCCCCTTCCACGCAGAGGCCGAGGGCAGCTTCACGGTCTACGCCGACACGCAGCGCTGGTACTGCTTCGGCTGCGGCCAGGGCGGCGACGTGCTGGACTTCCTCCGGCGCATCGAGCACCTGAGCCTGCCGGAGGCGATCCGGCAGCTCGACGCCTCCCCGGCCGCCGTCGCGCCCGTCCTCCGGGCGTCCTCCCACGGTCGCCCCGTTCCCGCCACGGCGCCGCCGGACCCGGCGCTGCTGACGGCGGCGGCGCGGCACTACGCGGGACAGCTCCGGCGCAGCCGCGAGGCCCGGGCGTACCTCGCCTCGCGGAGCGTCGGCGCCGGGACGGCCGCGCGGCTCGGCCTCGGCTACGCGCCGGGAGGCGGGCTGCGCACGGCGCTGGCGTCCGCCGGCTTCGCTGACGGGAGGGTCCGCGCTAGTGGGCTCGCTACCGAACGCGGCGGCGAGCGCTTCGCCGGGATGGTGGTCGTCCCCGAGATCGCCGCCGGCTGCGTCCGCTGGCTGGCGGGGCGGGCCATCGACCCGGGGCGCTCGCCGCGCTTCCAGACGCTGCCCGGCCCCAAGCCCGTGCTCGGGCGGGGGCGGCTCGGCCCGGCGCCGCCCTGGGCGGTCGTCGCCGAGGGCGTCTTCGACTGGCTCGTGCTGAGCCAATGGGGCCTGCCCGCCTGCGCCGCCCTCGGCACGCAGGGATTGGAGCGCGTGGCCGCCGCCCTGCGCGGCTGCCCGCACGTCTTCCTCGCCTTCGACAACGACGCCGCCGGTCGCGAGGCCGCGGCGCGGCTCACGGCCCTGCTGGGCCGCCGCGCCGCCGTCGTGGCGCTGCCCGGGGGCGTCGCCGACGTGGCCGAACTGGCCACGCATCCCCAGGGGCACGGGCTCTTCCTGCGCCTTCTCGAACGGGCGGCCCGCGCCGCCCGCTGACCCACCCATCCCCACCGCGCGGACGCCGCCCGGCTCGCCGGGAGCCGGGTGGAGTCCGCGCGTCCGCCGCGCCGGCCGCTGGCCGGAAGGAGGTGCGATGCACGCTGACCGCCGGGGCCGCGCCCCGCGCACGGGCCTCCCCGCCGGGAGGCCCGCACCCATCCACCCAGCCCGATGCAGACCACGAAGGAAAGAACACCATGACAAGCACGACCACCATCAACGGGCGCCGCAACGGCGTCCACCCGGAGCCCGTCCCCGAGCGCGACCCGCTCTGGGACAGCTTCCCGCCCGCCGTCACGCAGCGGCTGGGCGAGCCGCTCGACGAGGGGCTCGTCTCGCACCGCAAGGGGCGCGGCAACCGCAGCTTCGCCTACCTCGAGGGGCGCACCGTCATCGACCAGGCCAACCGCGTCTTCGGCCACGGTGCCTGGGGCTACGACCTCGTCGGCGACGTGACCCTGCGCGAGGGCGAGAGCGTCGACGCGCAGACGGGCGAGGTGAAGCCCTGGCGGGCCTACGCCGCCACCGTGCGGGTCACCGTCCCCGGCTCGCGGCCGCGCACTGACGTCGGCTTCCAGGCCCTCGCCGAGGAGACGGCGGAGGGCCACGAGACCGCCTACAAGGGCGCCGTCACCGACGCGCTCAAGCGGGCGCTGCGGAGCTACGGCGACCAGTTCGGCAACGGCCTCTACGGCGACGGCGCGACGGGCGACCTCGCGCCGTCGCTGCGCAAGACGCTGCTCGGCCTCAGCGCCTGCCGCGGCTTCGACGAGGCGCAGGTGCGCGCCGCCGTGCGTGATCGCACGGGCAAGGACCTGGAGGAGCTGCCGGTGACGGCCCTCACTCCGCTGGTGGAGTCAACGGCCCGCAAGCTCGGGCAGGACGGCGCGGAGCCGACGCCCAAGGCCGCCTGAGCGGACGCCCGCACAAGGAAGGAGGCGCCTATCGAGCGGTGCATCAGACCCAGGCATCAAGGAAGACGCTCCCCGACGGGAGCGCGCACGGGGCCGTCCGCCGGGCCGGCCCCGCCGTCGTTTCGGAATCAGGTGCGGCGACCTGCCGCACCGCCAGTAACAACCATACCCACACCAACGAAGGAGCATTTACAAATGTCACGCACGATCAACCGCGTCGCCCTGCTGGGCCGGGTCGGCACCGACCCCGAGATGCGCTACAGCCAGAACGGCACCGCCGTCTGCCAGCTGCGGCTGGCGACCGACCGCCGCCGCCAGAACGGCGAGACCGAGGCCGACTGGCACTCGGTCGTCTGCTGGGGCAAGCAGGCCGAGGCCGTCGGCGAGTACGTCAAGAAGGGCAACCGCGTCTACGTCGCGGGCTCGCTCGCCCAGAACAGTTACGAGACCGAGGACGGCCAGCGCCGCCACCGCACCGAGGTGCATGCGCAGGAGGTCGTCTTCCTCGACTCGAACGGTGCCGGGCGCAGCAACGGCAACGGCAACGGTAGCCGTGAGGCCGCCGCCGAGGCCGCGGAGGACCAGCCCTTCTAGCGAAGGCGTACGGACGCCGCACGCCCGAGTGCGGGCGCGCACGGGGCCGCTCCCATCCCGGGGGCGGCCCCGCGCTCGTTTCCAGGAGAGGAGAAGACCATGCAGAAGACGATCCCCGGTGCAGACACCGGACCGGTCGCCGTGCCCGGCGAGGGACCGGACGTCCTTGCCCGCCCCGCCGCGCGCTTCGATGGGGAGGGACGGATCGACGTCCGGGCGTCGGCCGCCCTGGGCTGCCGGCGCGCCCTCTGGTACGCCGCCACGGGCCACGAGCCCGCACCCCCGAGTGACGAGGCGCTCACCGTCATGGAGGCGGGCCGCGCCCTCGAGCCGGTCGTGCTGCACGCCATGCGGCGCGCCGGCTGGGAGGTCACGCCCGCGGACCCGGAGCGCCCGACCGCCCTCAGCCTGCGGCTCACGCCCGCGGTGACGGTGACGGGACATCCCGATGCCACCGGCACGCCGCCCCTCTTCGGGGAGGAGGCCGTCATCGAGGTGAAGACCCGCGGGCCGGCCGCCTTCAAGCGCTGGCAGGCGCTCGGGGCGGAGCGCAGCCACCCGACGCGGTCGCGCAGGCGGCCCTCTATACCCAGGGGCTCTTCGGGGAGCCGCGCGACGCCGTGATCGCGGTCCTGGACACGGCGACCCGCAGCTGGGACTGCGAGACCATCCCCGCCGAGCGGGTGGAGCGCGCCCTGGAGCGGACGCGCGAGTGGCTCGCCCCGCTGGGCGCCCACCGCGCCAGGCACGGGGCCTCCGCCGCCAGCCTGCCCGAGCGCGACTTCGCCGCGGGCAGCTGGCGCTGCCGCTCCTGTCCCTTCCTCGCCACCTGCCAGCCCGGCGGGGACGCGGAGGATGGCCGGGACGACGAGACGCCCGCGGTGAGCGAAGCGGAGGCCCACGAGGCGCTGACCGCCTACGTGGCCGCGCGCGCGGCGCTGCGGGAGCCCGAACAGGCCAAGCGGCAGGCCCTGGACACCCTCAAGGCGTGGATGCGCCGCCGGGAGTCCGC
>JAPOXB010000005.1 GCA_026707335.1 Chloroflexota bacterium | reverse complement strand
TCTACGTCGACGCCGCCCGCGCGATCGGCGCGACCCCGGCCCGGATCATGGCGCGCCACCTGCTGCCCAACGTCGTCGCGCCCATCATGGTGCTGGCCTCGCTCTCGGCGGCCGGCATCATCCTCGTCGAGGCGGGGCTCAGCTTCATCGGCGCGGGCGTGCAGGAGCCCACGCCCGCCTGGGGCCGGATGGCCGCCGAGGCGAATAAGACCATCCTGACGCGCAGCGCTTGGCCCATCGCCGGGCCGGCGATCGCCATCATCCTGCTCGTGATGTCCTTCAACTTCGTCGGCGACGGCGTCCGCGACGCCATGGACCCGCGCCTGCGCAACGTACGCTAGCGAACCTGACGCCGCGGGCTACGGATCGATCAGCACGCCGGGGTTCATCACGCCGTTGGGGTCGAGTTCCCGCTTGGCCGCGCGCAGCGCCGAGGCGAACAACTCCGGCCGCTGCTGGTCGTACCAGGGCCGGTGCTGGCGGCCCACCGCGTGGTGATGCGTGATCGTGCCGCCCGCCGCGATCACCGCCTCCGACGCCGCCCGCTTGATCGCGTGGAACTGCTCGATCTCCGCCCCCTGCCGGCCGATGCCCGAGAAGGTGTAGTACGGCGCCGGCCCGTCGGGGTAGACGTGCGTGAAGCGGCAGCTCAGGGTCGGCGCGTCGAGCGTCTCGTCCAGGACCCGCCCCACGGCCTCTCGGATGGCCGCGTCGAAGGCCGGCCAGCGGTCCCAGGTGATCGCCGTCTCGAAGGTGTCGGCCACCAGACCCAGGCCCATGCGGCGGTTGGCGTCGTAGGGCCCCGTGATGAACGACTTGCGCCACGTCCCCACGGCGCCCTCCCGGCCGGTCGGGGCGCCGCCGCCGTCGTCGATCAGGATCTCCTCGTCGTCGACGGCGCCGCCCGCCTCGCGCGCGATCGCGATCGCCTGCCGCATCAGGCCCCCCACCGGCGCGTCGCCCGACTCGAAGCCGACGACCATCAGCGCCCGCGACCCGTCGAGCCCGGCCGCCGTCTGCGCCTCCAGCGGGTCGAGCAGCCGCAGGTTGGCGGGCCACAGCTTGGCCTGCACGACCTGCAGGACGCCCCGGTAGGCCGCCTCCCAACTGCCGAACGTCACCCCCGCCGAGGCGCGGTATTGGGGGCGCTTCTGCAGCCGCATCCAGGCCTCGGTGATGACGCCCAGGGCGCCCTCGCTGCCGATCGCCAAGCGGTCGGGGCTGGGGCCGGCGCCGCTGCCCGGCAGCCGCCGCGACTCCATCACGCCCGCCGGCGTCAGCATGCGCAGCGACTCGACGAACTCGTCGATGTGGGTGTGGTTCGTCGCGTAGTGCCCGCCCGAGCGGGTCGCGATCCAGCCGCCCAGGCTGGAATGCTCGAACGACTGCGGGAAGTGCCGCAGCGTCAGGCCGTGCGGCTTCAACTGCGCCTCCAGGTGCGGGCCCAGCGCGCCCGCCTGGATGCGCGCCGCCCGCGACGTCGTGTCGACCGTGAGCACCTCGTTCATCTCGCCCAGGTCCAGCGTCACGACCGAGTCGGCGGCCGCCGGGGGGTTCACCCCGTCCACCACCGACGACCCCCCGCCGAAGGGGATCACGACGTGCCCCGCGTCGGAGCACCACTCGAGCACGGCCCGGACCTCGTCCTCCTCGCGCGGGCGCGCCACGACGTCGGGCGGGTGCGCGTAGTCGCCGTTCACCGCCCGCACGCGGTCGACGAACGAGCGCCCGTAGGTCCGGGACGCGCGGTGGTAGTCGTCGCTGTGGCAGAACGGGGCCAGCGCCGCCGGCACGCGCACGCGCGGCGGCCGCAGCGCGATGGAGCCGGTCGTCGGCAGGGGCTTCGCCTCGACCGGCCGCCCGCTCAGGGCCGAGAGGCGGTCGGCCTCGGCCCGGCGTTCGGCCTCGGTCGGCTCGTCCGACTCGTTGCCCCAGGCCCAGATGCTGCGTCGTGCGGTCTTCGTGGCGTCCGTCATTGCGCCCCCCGTCGTGCGCGCCGCGCGCCGCCGCATGGTAGCCCCGTCAGGCCGAGAGCAGGATGATCCCCGCCACCGCCAGCACGATCCCCACGACCAGCCAGCGCGTCACCCGCTCGCCCAGGAAGACCGCCGCCAGCGGCAGCGCGAACAGCGGCGACAGCGACACCAGCACGGCGGTCTCGCCCGCGCCGATGTTCTGCACGGCGAAGATCAGCAGCAGGCTGCCGATCCCCGCGCCGAGCAGCCCCTCGACCGCGAGCACGCCGTGGCTGCGCCGCGACACCGTCCGTCGCCGCAGCGACGATCCCGGCGTCAGGAAGGCGACCGCGCCGATCGTGATCATCGCCGAGGGGATACGCACGAGGCCGACCGCGGCGGCGTCGAAGCCCTGGGAGACGTCGCGCAGCCAGACGGTGCCGGCGGCCCAACTGACCGCGGTGATGAGCAGCAGCAGGAGCCCGATGGCGACGCGGCCGGGCATCCGGGCGCGGAGGGCGGTCGTCGGGCCCGGCGTGCAATCGGCCGCGCCGTCCGTCTCGCGCCGCAGGCCGGCGGGCGGCGGCGGCGCGTGCGAGGTCTCCCGGCCGTACAGCAGGACGACGTACACCCCGGCGAGCACCAGCGCCGACCCCAGCGCGGTGTCCCACGTCACGGTCTCGCCCAGGAAGATCACCGACAGCAGGAAGCTGAACAGCGCGAACAGGCCCAGGCCGGCCGGGTAGGCGAAGTTGACGCCCAGCAGCATGACCGCGCCGATGTAGAACGTGTCCCCCACGGCCAGGTTCAGCATGGCCGTGCCGGTCAGCTGCCAGACGTCGTCGAAGGACATCCGCGCCAGGTCGGCGTTGGCGCCCAGGGGCCAAACCACCACCAGGAAGAAGAGCGACGCCGCCACCAGCCGCAGCGCGCTGACCGACACGAAGTCGACCGTTTGCCGCTGCGACGCCAGCAGCACGGCGCTGACCGCCCAGACCGCGGCCGCCGTCACCGCCGCCGCTACGCCCACGCGAGCACCGTTGCCTGAGCCCGGGTGGGCCCGTCGCGGGCCTCAGCAGCGTCGAGCGGGGCTGTGTCGCGGGACATGGGGCCTCCCAGCCGGGAGAATGCTACTGTCACTGCCCGCGTCGCGCCCCCGCCGCGGCGCCGGTATCGGACGAACGGACCCGACGTGCCGACATCCCCGCCCGGCGACTCCGCTGCTTCAGGGCCCCCCAGCGAGGCCGCGCTGGACGGCGGCGCCGGCCTCTTCCACGCCCTCTACACGACGCGCGCCCTGCGCCGCTTCCGGCCCGACCCGATCCCCGAGGACGTGCTCTTCCAGATCCTCGACGCCGCCATCCGCGCGCCCACCGGGCAGAACGCGCAGGACTGGCGCTTCATCATCGTGACGGACCCGGCGGTCAAGCAGCGCATGCAGGACTGGGCCCTGGAGGGCTGGGACCGCTACTCGCGGCGCTACGCCGACGACCCGGCCCAGATCGACGCGCTGCCGCGCTCGCAGCGGCTGTCCCTGCGCAGCGTGGAGCATCTCGCCCACCACCTCGCCGAGGCGCCCGCGGTCATCCTGGTCTGCGGGCTGCACGGGCGGCACTCGACGCCCGGCGGCAGCTCCTTCCCGGCCGTGCAGAACCTGCTGCTGGCCGCGCGGGCGCTGGGCGTGGGCGGCTCGATCTTCAACCTGCCCCTGCGCGACCCGGCCGCGCTCAAGTCGATGCTCGACATCCCCGAGAACAACGACATCGTCTGCGTCCTGCCGATCGGATACCCCAGCGACAAGATCGGGCCGGTGCGGCGCAAGCCGGTCAAGAAGGTCGTCTACCGGGAGAAGTTCGGCCAGGGCTGGGACTACGCCGCCGCGCAGCCCGACGACGGCTGGGGCGCCCGCTGGATCCCGGACGACGCCTAGGGTCCGCCCGC
>JAPOXB010000214.1 GCA_026707335.1 Chloroflexota bacterium | reverse complement strand
CGCCGAGAGCGCGGCCATGGCGGCGGAAGAGGACGACATGCCGGCCGCCGGCGAGATCGACACCGAGGCCACGGTGCGGCTCGCCCTGGCGGCCGACAACGGTGGTCTCGACCCGCACCGGTCGGGCAGCCAGGTCAACTATCAGAACTCCCACGGCGTGTTCGAACGGAGCGTGAACGTCAATCCGGACAACGGGAATCCCGCGCCGAACCTGCTGACGTGGGAACTTCCCGACGAGGTGACCTGGAACTTCACCGTCAAGGACAACGTCTTCTTCCACAACGGCCAGCAGCTGTCGGCGGAAGACGTGGTCTTCTCGCACGAGCGGGTCGGGGGCATCGCCGAATACCACGACGGTGGCGAGACGTCGGACCACCCCGGTGGCTGGGCGTCCGCGCGCATCGCATTCGGCGCCCAGAAATGGGCGAGTTATGGCCTGACCGACGACCTGCACTGGACGCTGACGACCAACGGCCCCGACGCGACGATCCCGGGTTCGGCCCTGTCCGTGCCGTACGTGATGTCGAAGGCGGACACCGTGGAGCGCGGCGACGCGGCCGTCGACGCCTTGTCCATGGGCTCGGGCTACATGACGTTCGTCAGCCACACCGAGGACACCGACTTCGTCTTCGACCGCAACGACAACTACCACATCCCGTGGTCGGCCACGCCGACGTCGATCGCGGGGGCGTCCTACCGGCGGCAGGTGCACCTCGTGCGGCCCGAGCCCCTCTCCCGCGTCGCGGGGATGGAGGCGGGCGAGATCGACGTCGCGTACAGCCTGACCCCGGACGTCGTGGAACCGATCCTGGACGACCCCGATTTCCACGTCGGCACGGGCTGGGCCTTCAATCCGAACCAGTACCTGAAGGCGAACTGGTTGATCCCGGAACTCAACGGCGGGCCGAACCCGTTCCTCGACGAGCGGGTGCGGAAGGCCCTGAACCATGCGATCGACAAGCAGGCGATCATCGACAACCTGATGACCGGCGAGGAGGGCTTCTCGTATACCGGCTGGCGGGGGAGCGCCTACTACCCGCAGGAAGCGCTCGAGGCGATCGGCCCGTACGAGTACGACCCGGATCTCGCGCGGGCGCTGCTCGCGGAGGCCGGCTACCCGGACGGGTTCTCGACGCCGTTCCACTTCGGCATCGGCCACATTCCGACCGAGCCCCAGGTGGCGCTGGTCATTCAGCAGGATCTGGCGGCCGTCGGCGTCGAGCTCGACATGCGCTCGTACCCGGCCAGCGAGTTCTTCGCCATGATGCGCACCAAGGAGCAACCCGGGCTCTACTTCTTCCACAACGGCGCCATCTACGAGCCGGACGTCATGATCGCCTCGCAGATCGCTCCCGACGAGGGAGGGACCTACGCGGTCCAGGTGAACCCGGATCTCGACGACCTGCGTGATCGCACGCGGACGGCGCTCGACCCGGAGGACCGGGCCCAGGCGATCGAGGACCTCTACGTGGCGCACTACAAGATCGCGTCCTACGTCTACCTGACGGAGCGCTTCGCGTATCACGCGACGGTCGGCAACGTGGAGTGGAACCTCGGCCCCGCGCAGATCGCCGACATGCACAACGCCCACCAGGTCAACGTCCGCTCGACGTAGACGAGAGGGCCAGCGCGGAGGCGGGGGGTTGAGGTTCCGGCGTTCCGGCCTCACCCCCTGTCCCCCTCTCCATCCAGACGATGGGGAGGGGGAGCGCGTGCCCCCTCCCTCGGGCAGCGGGCCAGGGTGAGAGGCTGCGGTGGCGGCCATCGCCGCCGGCGGGGCGCGCGCCGCATCGCGGCGATCCGGCGGCTCGTCGCCGAGGGCTGATCGCCCGCGACGCGCTCGATCCGCGCCTGCGCAACGAGCGCTAGCGGCATATCCTCTGGGGCGACACCGGAGCCCGAGAGGAACCGCCATGAGCCACCAGGAGATCCTGACCGAGACGATCGGGCGCGTGGGCGTGATCCGGCTCAACCGGCCGGAGAAGCTGAACGCCTGGACCCCCCGCATGGGCCACGAGATGGGGGAGCAGGTCGGCGCCTGGAACGACGACGACGGCATCGGCGCGATCGTCATCGCCGGCGAAGGGCGCGCGTTCTGCGCCGGCGCCGACATCGGCGGCTTCAACCAGCGCCTCGCCGACGATCCCGATGCGCGGACGCCCGCCGCGCGCTTCAACTGGACCTCGCTGGTGCGCGACTCGAAGCCGGTCGTCGCGGCGATGCACGGCTACGCCGTCGGCGTGGGCCTGACCCTGGCGCTGCCCTGCGACGTGCGCGTCGCCGCCGAGGGCGCGCGGCTCTCGATCCGCTTCGTCAAGGTGGGCCTGGTGCCGGAACTGGGCTCGACGCGGCTGCTGGCGCAGCTCGTGGGGCTCGGCCACGCGACCGACATGTGCCTGTCGGGCCGCATGGTCCCCGCCGACGAGGCCTACCGCATCGGGCTGGTCTCGGCCGTCGTGCCGCAGGAGGAGCTGTTCGCGGCGGCGCTCGCCAAGGCCGACGAACTGGCCAACAACCCCACGCCCGTGGTGCGCAAGATCAAGACGCTGCTGCGGGACAACGTCAGCGAGCCCGACCTCGGCCTCGTCATGGAGCGGGAGGGCGCCCGCGACCGCGAGTCGCGCCGCCTGCCGTCGCACAGCGAGGCGATCGCGGCCTTCCTGGAGAAGCGTCAGCCGGTCTTCAATCAGTAGGGCCGACGCCGATGCGGCTGGGGGTTGCGCACATAGAACGCATGTGCGACAGTACGGGCTCACGCGAACGCGTGTTCTGATCCAGGAGCGGCGGGGGTCCGCCGCTATGCTGACTGCGGTCGGTGAAGAGGGGCATCCGATGACGAGATGGAACGCGGGCAAGGGCACGAGCGGCAAGCGCGAGAGGGCGGCGGCCAAGCCCGCCCAGCCGGCCGCCGCGGACGCGCTGACGGGCGTGCTGGACGACATCGAGCGGCAGTTCGGGGCGGGCGCGGTGATGAAGCTGGGCGAGGCCTCGCAGGGCCAGCCGGTGGAGGCGATCTCCAGCGGCGCGCTCAGCCTCGACATCGCGCTGGGCATCGGCGGCGTGCCGCGGGGGCGGATCATCGAGATCTACGGCCCCGAGAGCACGGGCAAGTCGACCCTGGCGCAGCACGTCATCGCGGCGGCGCAGCGGGGCGGCGGGCAGGCGGCCTACATCGACGTCGAGCACGCGCTCGACCCAGGCTTCGCGGCGGGCATCGGCATCGAGATCGACGAGTTGCTGGTCGCGCAGCCCGACACCGGCGAGCAGGCGCTGGAGATCACCGAGGCGCTGATCCGCAGCAACGCGCTGGACGTGATCGTGGTCGACAGCGTGGCGGCGCTGGTGCCGCGCGCCGAGATCGAGGGGGAGATGGGCGACACGCACGTCGGCCTGCAGGCGCGGCTGATGTCGCAGGCGCTGCGCAAGCTGACGGCCGTGACGGCGCGCTCGCGCACGTCGCTGATCTTCATCAACCAGTTGCGCGAGAAGGTGGGCGTCGTGTTCGGCAACCCGGAGGTGACGCCGGGCGGCCGCGCGCTCAAGTTCTACTCCTCGGTGCGCATCGAGCTGCGGCGCATCGAGCAGCTGAAGCAGAACCAGGTGGTGATCGGCGGGCGCGTGCGGGCCAAGGTCGTGAAGAACAAGGTCGCGCCGCCGTTCCGCGTGGCCGAGTTCGACATCATGTTCGAGGGACCGAAGCGCGGCATCTCCCGCGAGGGCGACATCCTCGACCTGGGCACCGAACAGGAAGTGATCAAGAAGGCCGGCGCCTTCTACACCTACGGCGAGACGCGCCTGGGCCAGGGCCGCGAGAACGCCAAGGCCTTCCTGATCGAGCATCCCCAGATCGCCGACGAGTTGGAGCGGGGGATCCGTCAGGCCCACGGCCTGCCGGTGGCCGCCGCGCCGCCGGCCGAGGCGGCCGCCGACGC
>JAPOXB010000237.1 GCA_026707335.1 Chloroflexota bacterium | reverse complement strand
GGCGAAGAAGCTCGATGCGCTGCGCCAGCAGCAGGCGCAGCAGGCAACGCCGGAGGTCAGCGTCACCGCCGGTAGTGGAGTGATCGAGGGAGGCTCCGCATCCTTCACCATCACCGCCGACCCGGCCCCGGCCACCCCGTTGACCGTCAACGTGGCCGTCGCCCAGAGCGGCGACTACGGCGTGTCCACCGGAACAGGGACGGTGACGATACCGGCGGGCGGCAGCGTCAGCCATGCCGTGGCCACGGTCAATGACGACGCAGACGAGGCCGACGGCTCGGTCACGCTGAGCGTGAATGCGGGCAACGGCTACACCGTGTCGTCCAGCCATGGCGCAGCCACGGTCGCGGTGTCGGACGACGACGTGCCCGAGATCAGCGTCAGCGCTGGCGCGGGCGTCGTCGAGGGCGGCTCCGCCAGCTTCACGATCACGGCCGACCCCGCGCCTGCATCGCCGCTCACCGTGACGCTCAGCGTCTCCCAGACGGGCGATTACGGCGCAGCGACCGGGACGCAGACCGTCACCATCCCGACCTCGGGCAGCAAGTCCGTCGCCGTCGCCACCGTGGGCGACAACGTCGACGAGGCCGACGGCTCGGTCACGGTCATGCTGAGCGCGGGCAGCGGCTACACCGTCTCCTCCAGCAGCGGCGCGGCCACGGTCGTGGTGTCGGACGACGACGATCCGCCGCCGCCCACGACAACCACAATCGAGACCTGCGACGCGACCGACGCGGCCTTGCTCGCCAGGCTCAAGCCCAGGACCCTGGACCCGTGGAACGGGGCGCGGCCCGACCTGGTGGAGACCTTCACCCGCGCCTACAACACCATGAAGGGCGAGGACGACTACACGGTGGCGGACATCAAGGCGCGTCCGGACCGGCAGGACGCCAACTGGCAGGGCGCTGGTCCGAACGCGCTCTGGCAGCAGGTCTACGCCGAGCTCGACCGGCTTGAGGCCTGCCGCGAGTCGGCGGATGCCCAGGAGCCGGAGTCTGAGTCGAAGTCAGAAACGACCTCGGAGCAGCAGGAGCGGCAGACGCCGATCGACGTGCCCGAGATCAGCGTCAGCGCTGGCGCGGGCGTCGTCGAGGGCGGCTCCGCCAGCTTCACGATCACGGCCGACCCCGCGCCTGCATCGCCGCTCACCGTGACGCTCAGCGTCTCCCAGACGGGCGATTACGGCGCAGCGACCGGGACGCAGACCGTCACCATCCCGACCTCGGGCAGCAAGTCCGTCGCCGTCGCCACCGTGGGCGACAACGTCGACGAGGCCGACGGCTCGGTCACGGTCATGCTGAGCGCGGGCAGCGGCTACACCGTGTCGTCGTCGCAGGGCTCGGCGACCGTCTCCGTCTCCGACGACGATGATCCGCCGCCGCCAACCACGCCGTCATCGGACACGCCCACCGTCTCGGTGGAGGACGCGTCGAGCGACGAGGGCTGGTCGATCCTCAGCTTCCAGGTGACCCTGTCCGGGCCGTCGGACGAGGATGTGCGCGTCAGCTGGCAGACCCGAGCGACCCGGAACTCGGAGCTGCGTCCGGCGCACGTCGGCTTCGACTACCTGGCCAATAGCGGCACGATCGTGATCGCGGCCGGCCAGACGGTCGGTTACGCCGACGTGTTCGTGGAGTCGGACAAGCTCAACGAGGGCGATGAGCACTTCGAAATCCAGCTGACCAGCGCTCAGGGCGCCACCATCGCCGACGGCACGGCGACCATGACGATCATCGACGACGATTAGCCGGCATCGCCCTCAGCAAGCCTCCCGGCGAACACCTCGTTTCGCCGGGAGGGCGGCGCCGCTGTCGCCGCCCGTCACAGCTCCAGGCTGAAGCGAATCTCGAAGGTTCTCGATTTTGTCCAGTTTGGGGGGTGCTGTTCAGCCTCTAGCCGTCCGGCTAGCGACGACTCGGCAACCGAAGTCATCGTCACCCGAGTCGCGACGTGGGCGCAACCCGCGAATCACTTGTGACAGGCGATGCACACCTTTGGCCTGTCCATGAAGGTCGTCGATGTCGATAGGCTCGCCACCCGGGCGGAGCGGATTGAGTTGGGCGCGCTCGCGCATCCGCTTGACGCGCTGCTCGTGATCGCGCTTGATCTCCTCGACACGCGCAGGTTGCGACAGCTTCCTCGAGCGACTCGCCATTGCTCCACGTGAACGGAGAACCGTCGTCCAGTGCGGTCTTCTCGTCGACGACGCCGTGGAGCGCAGCGTGCGGGTGGCCTTCGGCACCGGCCGTCGCGCGCCCTCGGGGCAGGGCCTGGCGGGGGCGTCACGGCCGCGGGCGAGGCGCTGGAGGTGGCGATCGCCAACGACGACGAGCCCTCGCCCGTCGAGCCTGCCCGTGGTCTCGGTCGAGCCCGCCTTCAGCGACGAGGGCGACGAGATCCGCTTCCGGGTGACCCTCTCCGAGGCGTCGGACGGGGCGGTGCGGGTGCGCTGGGAGACCCGGAACGCCGTGAACCCGGTGCTCAAGCGGGCGCACATGGGCTACGGCTGGGACTACGAGCAGGGGCCTCCGGCACGACCGTGATCGCGGCGGGGCAGACCGCCGGCGCGGCGGACGTGTGGCTGGAGCACGACACCGTGCGCGAGGGCGACGAGCAGTTCGAGGTGGTGCTCACCCACGCCGACGGCGCGACCATCGCCACCGGCGTCGCGCTCATGACCATCAGAGACGACGACTAATCCGGCCTGCCCCGGCACCCCGGAGGCCCCGTGCCATGCCCGCTCGGGCGCCGCGCACGGGGCCTCCCGCCATCCCGCGAACGGATCCCGGGCCTCCCGGGTCGGGCGCCGGGACTCGGCGATCCTTCGGCAATCGCCGGGACGGCTCCGACGGCGAGTAGCGGCCGCCCTGTGCCGGTTCGACGCGCTCCCAGAGCGCCCCCGCGACCACCGCCGCATCGTCGGCCGCGATCCGCTCGCCGCGAGGGCGTTCCACCCACGGGAGCCGTGGCCATATCCGCACGCTCCGGGCGACCGGGTATGCCGTGCGGAATGGCGGTTTGCCCGGTGTAGCGATCGCTCTAGATCTCGACCAGGTGATCGGTCTAAAACCAGACCACCCGCAGGGCGTCCTAGTCTCTGCGAATGGTACTCCTAGGCACCACCTCCCGCTTCATTCACCTGATCCTCGCTCGTCGCGATCGCGTGCCCGGTCCGGTAGGGGGGACCGCGCGTGGTGAGGATGTGGGCGTGGTGCCCGAGGCGGTCGAGCAGCGCCGTGGTGAGCTTCTCATCGCCGAAGACCTGCACCCACTCCCCGAAGGCGAGGTTGGTGGTGACGATCGTCGAGCGGCGCTCGTAGCGCTCGGCGAGGAGGTTGAAGAGCAGCTCGCCGCCGGTGCGCTCGAAGGGCACGAAGCCGAGTTCGTCGACGATCAGCAGCGCCACGCGCTGGTAGCGCCGGTAGAGTGTCACGAGCGTGTGTTCGTCCCGCGCCTCGACCAGCTCGCGGACGAGGTTCGCGGTCCGCACGAAGGCGACCCGGTGACGGCGCCCCGTCGCCTCCACGCCGAGCGCGATCGCGAGGTGGGTCTTGCCCGTGCCGATCGGGCCGGCGATGATGACGTCCTCGCCGCGCTCGACGTACTCGCAGGTCGTCAGCTGCGCGAGTTGCGGTCGCGCGACGCCCCGCAGCGCCTCCCAGTCGAGCTGCTCGAGAGTATTCACGTCCGGGAAGCGCGCCTGGCGCAGGAGGCGGGCCGAGGCCGCGTCGCGTTGCGCCAGCACCTCGGCCTCCAGCAGTTGCAGCAGGAACTCCTCGTAGTCCCAGCGCTCGTGCGCGGCCTGACGCACGAGCGCCTCGACCTGCCGCCTGACGGTCGGCAGCTTCAGCTCCCAGCAGTGCGCCTCGAGGACCGCCGCGCGGGCCGCGGGGTTCACAGCGCGCCGCCCGGGAGCAGGCGGTCGTAGTCGCGGGCCGACGCGCTCTCCACGCGGTAGCCGCGCAGCGCCTCGGGCACC
>JAPOXB010000230.1 GCA_026707335.1 Chloroflexota bacterium | reverse complement strand
GAGCCGGCGGGCGCCATGCGCTGGCTGCGGCGCCGGGTCCGCCTGCTGCGCCGCGCGCTGACCGCGGCGCTCGGCCTGCTGCCGCAGCGCCTCGCCGGCTGCCCCCCGACGGTGCTCGCCTTCCGGGGCCGGCTCGGCACCGACGCGGCGCTCGCCTGGCTGCGCGAGCTGGCCGCCCCGCAGCTGCCCTCGCTGCCGCCGCCGCTCGGATACGCCGGCCACGCCGCCGCCCCTGGCCGTCCCGCCCTGCCGTCCCAACAACGGATGGGCCATGACCCGCCGCCCCCGAAGCCCTAACGTGCCCCCACTGCGCCCACGGCGGCGCGAACGGAGACAGGCCAATGGCAAGAACCCTCGACGACGACGCCCGCCAGGCGGTGGCGCTGTTCCGCTACGGCCTGATCGCCGACCTGGCGCACCTGCCGCCCGGCACCCCCGGCATGGGCGGGCGGCTGCGCGCCAAGGCCGCCCGGGACTACGCCATCCCCGGCACCGACCGCACCCGGGTCGCCGCGGAGACCATGCGCCACTGGCTCACCGCGTACCGCCGGGGCGGCTTCGACGCCCTGCTCCCGAAGGGCCGCGCCGACCGCGGCCGCGCCCGCCGCCTGCCGCCGGAGGTCGCCGAGATGCTGGTCGCGATCAAGGAGGACGGGCCGGGCCTGTCGGTGCGGGCTGTGATCGACGCCGCCGCCGAGCGCGGCCTGCCGGACGGCGTCCGCCCCGCCCCCTCGACCGTGCACCGCCTGCTCGCCCGCGAGGGGCTGGTCGGGAAGGGGGCCGGGGAGCGGCCGCCCGAGGACCGGCGGCGCTTCTCGTACCGGCTGGCCGGGGAGCTGTGGATGTCCGACGTCATGCACGGCCCCGCCGTGCCCGACGGGCGCAGGCGCCGCAAGGCCTACCTCATCGCCTTCATCGACGACGCCACCCGCGTCGTCCCCTTCGCCGCCTTCGCCTTCGCCGAGAACGTCCAGGCGTTCCTGCCCGCGCTCAGGAACGCCGTCATGCGCCGCGGCATCCCCCAGCGGCTCTACGTCGACAACGGCGCCGCCTACCGCTCCCGCCAGCTCGCGCTGGTCTGCGCCAGGCTCGGCACCGCCCTGATCCACGCCCGGCCCTTCCAGCCCGCCGGGAAGGGGAAGATCGAGCGCTGGTTCAGGACCCTTCGGGCCGGCTGGCTGGCCCACCTCGACATGGCCGCCGTCGACGGCCTCGACGACCTCAACCGCCGCCTTCAGGCCTGGGTGGAGGGCGAGTACCACAACGCGCCCCACCGCGGCCTCGACGGCGAGACGCCGCTCGACCGCTGGGCCGCCGCCGGGGCCGACGTGCGCTACCCCGACGCCGGCCCCGGCTTCGACGACCTGTTCCTGTTCGAGGCCAGGAGGCGCGTGATGAAGGACCGCACCGTCAGCCTCAACGGCCGCCTCTACGAGGTCGACGCCGCCCTGGTCGGCCAGACCGTCACGCTCCGCCACGACCCCGCGGCGCCGCCCAGCCGGCCCATCCAGGTCGTCCATGACGGCAGGCCCGCCGGCCAGGCCACGCGGCTGGACGCCTACGCCAACGCCGCCGTGCGGCGCGACCACGCCACCAAGCAGATCGAGCCCGGCGACCCGGCCCCGGAGCCGCCGCCCTCGCCGCTGGCCATGCGCGACCTCAAGGAGCGCGGCTGATGTACCAGCGCCACTTCGCCCTCACCCGAATGCCCTTCGAGACCCCCGCCGAGGCCGACGAGCTGTTCGTCTCCAACGCCAGCCGGGAGGCCGAGGCCCGGCTCGGCCACCTCATCGAGCTGCGCGGCATGGGCCTTCTGACCGGCGAGGCCGGCTCCGGCAAGACCACCGCCGTCCGGCGCGCCGCCGCCGGACTCCACCCCGGCCTGCACCGCGTGCTCTACGTCTCGCTGACCACCGGCAGCGTGCTCGACATGTACCGCTCCCTCGCCTGGGAGGTCGGGCTGCCCGCCGAGCACTCCCGCGCCGCCGCCCACAACGCCATCCGCGCCGAGGTGTCCCGGCTCGCCGCCGAGGCCGGGCAGCTGCCCGTGATCGTCATCGACGAGGCCCACCACCTGCGCAACGACGTCCTCGAGGACCTCCGGCTGCTCACCAACTTCAGCATGGACGCCGAAAGCCGCCTGTGCCTCATCCTCGTCGGCCTGACCGAGCTGCGACGGCGCCTCGCCATGGCCGTCCACGAGTCGCTCGCCCAGCGCCTCGTCGTCCGCCACCACCTCGCCGGCCTCCAGCGCGACGAGCTCGACGCCTACCTCGCCCACCGCCTGCGCCTGGCCGGCTGCGAGCTGCCCCTGTTCGGGCCGCCCGCCGCCGAGGCCCTCTTCCAAGCCTCGCGGGGCCTGCCGCGGCTGGTCAACCGCATCGCCCACTACGCCCTGTCCGCCGCCGCCCTCGGCAAGGCCCGCGCCGTCGACGAGACCCACGTCCAGCACGCCCTCGACGAGCTCCGGCTCTAGCCCGGCCCAATGGACGACCGCGGCAACGACCCGCTGGCCCCCCTGGAGGGCATCCCCGTCGAAACCATCGAACTGGTCATCGACCTGCTCCGCGACCTCGCCGACGCCATCGACAACCGGCACTGCGCAAGGCTGATCAACGCCCAGCGCCGCCGCGAACGACAGCCCGGCCCCCTCGACGACGGCCGTCCGCCGCCCTGAGCGAAAGCCCTCCCGCCGACCGCACAAACCCGGATCGCCCCCCGCCACGCCGCAGCAACGGCCAATCAACGCGGGAAATCCCGCGCTGATCCATCACAAACAAAGCGGGAATCCCGTGATGGAACTATGCGGGATACAACAGCAGGGCGGTCAGCAGCTTGCCGTAGAGCCAGGCCTTGGCGCTCTCGTCGTCGAGCTTGGGCAGGTGGCCGAGCTGGGCGAGCGACTTGAAGCGCTTGAACACCAGCTCCACCTGCCACCGCAGGCGGTACCAGTCCAGCACCTCGGCGGCGTCGAAGCGGGAGGCCGGGAAGGTGGTGAAGAGAATCACGTAGCGGGCGTAGGCCAGGGTATCGGGCCGCAGGGCCTTGCCCTTGCGGCTGGCCTCCTGGCGGAGCTTGTCCAGCGCCAGACGAGCGGCCTCCTCCGACTTGCGCAGCGCGCAGACGCGGCCCGCGACCGGCGCCTCCCCGGCGGTGCTGACGGCCCACTCGCCCACCTGGCCGGGACGGTCCAGCGTCGAGACCGCCTCCAGCAGGCCGAACGGCTCCCCCTCAGGTTCCAGGAGCGGCAGCGACCCCGTGTTAACCCGAACCGTCACGTGCCCCCCAGCCGACGCCACGTGGGCGATGCCGCGCGCCGACGAGTACCCCCGGTCCGCCAGGACGTGGTCGCCCGCCCGCACCGGGAAGTGCGTGAGCGCCTCCCGCGTGCCGCGGCCCTTCGTTCCCGTCAGCTTGAAGAAGTCGCAGCGCAGCGACGGCAGGCCGACGCTGTAGTGAACGCGCCACAGGGAGCCCGTCCGCCCCGGCTCGCTCACCGTCGTCGCGTCAAAGGCGCGAACCCGCAGGCCGTCCGCCGGCGGGGCCGACAGCCCGCGCTCCCGCCACAGCTCCACGCACAGCGCCCGCAGCCACTCCTGCGACTTGCGCAGCCGCTTCATCAACGCCACCGCCGACAGGTCGGCCAAGCCCGCCCGACGCGCCCGAACCGCCGTCTCCCGAAGCGAGTGCCCGCAACCCAGGTGCAGCAGCAGGACCCGCAGCAGCGTCGCCGCCGAACGGTCCTTGCGCAGCCCCTTCAGCGCGCCCGTGCTCTCCGCCAAGCCCTCCCAGCCCGACGGCAGGAAGGTCCTCAGCAAGTCCCAGTCCTCGTCCAAAACAAGCCCCGTCCCAGCCGAATTGCCAAGGAGCATAGAATGGGCTCCATGGGAGAGTCAAACAAGTTAACGCTTATGGGCAGGATGCCCTCGATTTGGTTCCCGGGAGCTTGCAACTGCTCGGCCAATGGGCAAACCTTCGTCGCAGCGC
>JAPOXB010000254.1 GCA_026707335.1 Chloroflexota bacterium | reverse complement strand
CGGGCCCGGACCACGACCCGAACTACGAGGGCTACGTGAAGAACCCGGACAAGGTGCGCGAAGAGCTGGCGCTGGCCGGCTTCCCGGACGGGTTCGAGTTCGACATGAACGGGTTCAACGACCCGACTTGGATCGCGAACGACGAGTTCATCAAGGCGCAGCTGGCGGAGTTCGGGATCATCGTCAACCTGCACAGCGCGCCCATCCCGGCCTTCTGGCGCGAGTACTTTGACCAGGAGGTGGGCGGCCACAGCTCCATGATGTCGACCAGTGCCGACGTCTGGTGGCAACTGGCCTGGGTACACGACCCGTTGGGACCGCACGGGTTCGGCGTGCCCGAAGACCCCAACGACCCGGACCGGGTCGCGGTCTTGGCGGGCCTCCAGGCGGTTGCCGCGGCCTACGACCCCGACGAGCGCTTCACGGAGATTCAGAAGCTGAACCGGGCGATGGATGAGGCGGCCTGGGGCGCGAACTGGTTCTACCGCTGGTCGGTGTTCGCGCACCCGGAGGAAATCGAGTTCGAGATCTTCCCGGACGGGTATGCGCACTGGGGGCAGGACAACGTCCGCATCAACGCCTAGCGCTGCCCCGGGCCATCCAGGATCTGAGCGCCCCCCGCCGCCGGGACGGCGGGGGGCGCTCGATGCCCCTCGCGACCTGGACTGCGCCGAGCGCTGAGCCGGCATCGAAACGAACGCGATGAAGGCCTTTATCGTTCGCCGATTGCTTGCGACGGTCGTCGTCTTGTGGGTCGTTTCGGTGCTCACGTTCATCGCGCTGAACGTCCTGCCCGGCGACGTCGCGGCGGCAATCATGGGTCCGCAGGCGGACCCAACCGCGGTCGAGGCGCTGCGCGAGCGGCTGGGCCTGAACGATTCGCTGCTGAAGCAGTACGCCGACTGGATCACCGGCGTGTTCCAGGGCGACCTGGGGTTCAGCCAGCGCACGGGCGACGAAGTGCGGGACCTCATCGGTGGACGCATCGAGGTCACCGTGGAGCTGGGCATCCTCTCGATCCTCATCGCGCTGATCATCGCGATCCCGCTCGGCATGATCGCCGGGTCCCGGCCGGGGACCGTGTTCGACTACGGCCTGACGTTCTTCGCGGTGCTCGGCGTCTCCATCCCCGTCTTCTGGCTGGCGATCCTGTTCGTGCTGCTCTTCGCCGTCGAGTTGGGCTGGCTCCGGGCGATCGGCTTCACGTCGTTCACCGATGATCCGATCGCCAACCTGAAATCGATGGCGATGCCCTCCGCGGCAATCGGGCTGACGCTGACCGGCAACCTCGCGCGCCAGGTGCGCGCGTCGATGGTGGAAGTGCTGCGCCAGGACTATGTGCGCACGGCTCAGGCGAAGGGGTTGACGCCCCGCATCGTCATCACGCGACACGCGTTCCGCAACGCCCTGATCCCGCTGGTCACCGTGCTCGGGCTCCAGGCCTCGCTGGCCGTCGGCGGCGCCATCATCGTGGAGACGATCTTCCAACTCCCCGGCATGGGGAAGCTCGTGATCGACTCGATCTTCTTCCAGGAGGTGCCCACGGCGCAGGCGCTGACGCTCCTCATTGCCGCGGGCGTGGCGCTGATCAGCCTGCTCGTCGACATCTCCTACGCCTTCCTCGACCCCCGGATTCGGTACACGTAGGGGGCGCGCCATGTCTGACTCGCGTCCCGAGCCCACGCAGAATCCCGGCGCCGCGCAGGCGCCCTCGTTCGCGATCCGCGACGAGCGCTTCCACCGCACGCGCGAGTTCTGGCGCCGGTTCCGCCGCCGCCCCATTGGCGTCATCAGCCTCATCGTGCTTCTGCTGATCCTCTTCGCGGCGATCTTTCAGGACGTCTCCGCACGACACGATCCGCTCGCGCAAGACTTCGAGGCACTCTTCGCGACGCCCTCGCCGGACCACTTCCTGGGGACGGACAACCTGGGCCGGGACTCCTACGCCCGCATCATCTTCGGCGCCCGCACGGCGATGCAGGTGGGGATTGTCTCGGTCGTCATCGGGCTCGCCGCGGGCCTGCCCATCGGCCTGCTGGCCGGGTTCTGGGGCGGCCGCCGCGACGAGGTCCTCATGCGCATCATGGACGCGCTGTTCGCCTTCCCCTCCATCCTGCTGGCGCTGATCATCCTGGTCGGGCTCGGCAATTCCGGGATCGACCGCCTGATGCTGGTCTCGATCGCGATCGGGATCCCGTTCGTCCCCGGCTTCGCACGGATCATCCGCGGCAGCACGCTGTCCGTGAAGGAGCAGGAGTACGTCACCGCGGCCGCGGCGATCGGCGCCTCCGACCTGCGCATCGCGGCGCGGCACATCCTCCCCAATACGCTCGCGCCGATCATCGTGCAGGCGTCGCTGCTGTTCGGTGTGGCGGTGATTGTCGAGGCGGCCCTGAGCTTCCTCGGCCTGGGCACCCAACCGCCGGAACCGAGCTGGGGCATCATGCTCGCGCAGGCGCAGCGGTTCATGGTGACCGGCGAGTTCGCCAAGATCCAGCTCGCCCTCTACCCCGGGTTCGCGATCTCGATCACCGTGCTCGCCTTCAACCTGATCGGCGACGTCCTGCGCGACCTCCTCGACCCGCGCCTCCGCGGCGCGGATTAGCCGGAAAGGCCGCCGGCCGGCGCCCAGTGACCGGGCCGCAGTGGCCGGCGCTAGTCGAGGTAGTCGCGCAGGCGGCCGGCCCGCGAGGGGTGGCGCAGCTTCGCCAGCGCCTTGGTCTCGATCTGGCGGATGCGCTCGCGCGTCAGGTTGAACAGCTCGCCCACCTCCGACAGGGTGCGGCTGCGGCCGTCGCTCAGCCCGAAGCGCAGCTCCAGCACCTCGCGCTCGCGCGGCGTGAGCTCCTCCAGCACCTCGCCCAGCGCCTCCCGCATCAGCTTGCGGTCGACCTGGTCGGGCGGCGCGGGCGCGCCCTCGTCCTCGATGAAGCTGCCCAGCGTGTCGGCGTCGTCCTCGACGCCGACGGGCGAGTCGAGCGAAGCCGGCTCGAGGCTGGCCTTGAGGATCTCGCGCACGCGCTCCTCGGGCAACTCCATGATCTCGGCCAGCTCCGACGGCGCCGGCTCGCGGCCGTACTCCTGCACGAAGCGGCGGCTGGCGCGGTTGAGCTTGTTCAGCACCTCCGTCAGGTGCACGGGGATGCGGATCGTGCGCGACTTGTCGGCGATGGCGCGCGTCACGGCCTGCCGGATCCACCAGGTCGCGTAGGTGGAGAACTTGTAGCCCTTGCGGTAGTCGAACTTCTCCACGCCGCGGAAGAGGCCGATGTTGCCCTCCTGGATCAGGTCCAGCAGGCTCAGGCCGCGCCCGGCGTACTTCTTCGAGACCGCGACCACCAGCCGCAGGTTGGCCTCGATGAGGTGCGTCTCGGCCTCGTGCGCTTCGCGCTTGATGCGGTCGAAGTGGCGCTCGAAGCGGGGCTCCAGCGGCGCAAGCTCCGCCGCCAGGGTGGGGCCGGGCGCGAGCAGCGCCTCCTCGCCGACGATCGCGCGGCAGCGCTCGATCAGCTTCGCGTCGAGCAGGTGCGCGACGACCGACAACTGCACGATCAGCGTGTTCGCCTCTTCCTCGTCGACCCGGCGGGCGCGCTGGACGCGGTCCCGCATCTCCTCGTTCAGTTCACCGTCGATGCGGTCGCGGAAGTCGGGTTCGTGGATCAGCTCCAGTTGGGAGCGCTTGCCCCAGCGCAGCGACCGCCCGATGACGACCGCGACCGGCCGCAGGTGCTCCAACTGCTCGAGCAGCGCCACCCAGACCTCCGCCCCGTTGGGGTCGCGGCCCAGCCGGTCGCTGAGCGTCTCCTCCACGTCGAGGATCCAGTTGCCGTCCTCGAGCTGCCGCGCCAGGTAGCGCTCGTCGGCGGCGGTGAGCAGGTCGACCCGGCCGATCTCCGACAGGTACTGGCGGACGGCGTCCTCGCCCGCGCCGGTCAGGTCTTCCAGCGTGCGGCTGGGGCGCGGCGGCGCGACCCGGTTCAGCGCGACGGGCGCCCGGCCGCTGCTGGGGCCGGCCCG
>JAPOXB010000220.1 GCA_026707335.1 Chloroflexota bacterium | reverse complement strand
ACAAGAGTACCCTACGGGGGAGTCCAGGTCAAGGGTACTCACGCATATAATCCCCCCCAACTTGACGGAACGGCCACCCGTGCACTACTCCAACAGCGCGGGCGCACATAACCGCCCTCGTCTAGGAAGCCGAGCGACCCGTGCCCTCCACGCTCACCCGCCGACGCACACTGCCCTTGCTCGCCCTCCTGCTCGCCGGAATGGTCCTCCTCGCCACGGCCCAGGGCGCCGCGCAGGGCCTCGACGAGGACGACGATCCCGCCCCGCCCCCGGTCCCGCTGACCGGCGACGAACTCCGCGACCTCAGCTACCCCAACGACTGGCCGGCCGACGGCGTCGCCCCCCTCAGCGACGGCGCCTACTCCGAGCCGATCCCCGATTCCGCCGCCCAGGTCGCGGTCGAGTTCCGCCGCGCCGCCTTCGGACGGCTCGACGGGCGGGACGCGGCGGCCGTCGTCCTGGCGACGAGCGGCGGCGGCTCGGGCACGTTCTACGAGCTGCACGTCGTGACGAGGGACGCCACCGGCGCGGCCCAGTCGATTGCACGCCACATGCTCGGCGACCGCATTCGCCTTCAGGGACTCGCCTTCGACCACGACACCATCCGCGTCGACTTCACCGGACATGGCCCCGACGATGGATTGTGCTGCCCGACGCGCAACATCACGCACGTGTTCGGCCTGTCCAATGGCGCGCTCGAACTCGTGCGCGCCGCCGAGGCGCCCGCCGTGCAGGCCGTGGCGGAGGGCCCGACTTTCCTGGCCTGGTTCCGCGGCCACACGACCTCCGGGGCGATCCTGGGATCCGCCGGCGCTCTGGAGAGCATCCAGGTGTTCAACCCCGCCGACGAGACGTGGACCGTGGATTCGCGCGGTCTCCCCCCTGACCTGCGCCCCTCGCTGCTGGTCGACCCAGGCACGCTGCTCATCGTGCAGGCGCGGGACGCGACCGAGATTCCCGTGCCGCTCCTGCCCGCGCCGGCCCCCTGCCCGCGCAACCCGGGCCCGGCCGACCCCCTCGACCCCTCGATGATCGTCCACGGCCCGGGCAACGGGGAGACCTTCGCCGGCGCGGTGGCGGTGTCGGGCGTCGCGCGGGCCTTCGAGGCCAACGTGCGCGTCCGGGTTCTCGACCCCGACGGCGGCGTCCTCGCCGACACCTTCACGACCGCTTCCGTGGGCGGGCCCGACTTCGGCGACTTCGCGGCCGACATCCCCGTGACGGTCGAAGAGGAGACCGCCGCCTGCGTGCAGATCTTCGAGGACTCGGCCCGCGACGGCAGGATGGTCAACGTCGTGCAGACCGGCGTCCGGCTGCTGCCCGGCCTGCCGGCCGACTTCCCGCTCGCCCTCGCCTACCCCGGCGCGACGGTCGTCTCCGACAGCCGCTCCAGCAACGACGAAGGCGAGACCTTCGTCACCGTCGAGTTGGCCGTCGACGCCGACACGGCCACCATCCTCGCCTACTACGCCCGCGCATTCGCCACGCTTCCCGCCCCCGGCGATATTTTCGACGGCTACACCGGCCCCGACGACACTCCCGTCATCACCCTCGCCCTGCAGGACGTCTCGTTCGCCGCGGATGCCATCATCCAGGAGGGCGCCGGCCCCGGCGGCGCGGCCCTCGTCGAGGTCACGATCAACCTCAACCCGCCGGGGGCGTAGGGCCTTCCGGCCGGTTCCACGCACCGTCCGCGCGCGAGTGCGTTCGGCTCGCACGGCCGACCCCTCGCTGGCGTCGGCGTTCGCCCCGGCCGCTGGCCGGGTGTCGCACCTGGACGACTTCGCCGATCCCTCCTGATCCGGGCCGCGACAAGCCGTCGCCCGGGATGGGCTGCGTCGTCGGAACGGCCCCTGAAAAAAAAAGTTCGGCCGGGCTTCACGCCGACATATTTCTGCGACATTCCCGGGCCATCGTGGGCCTTGTCACCAAGACTTCAGGAAAGGAGTACAACAATGGTTGACAAGAAACAGTTGGTGCGGCTGGCCCTGATCGGACCGATGGTTGGGGCCATGCTCACCGCCGGGATCGTTGTTGGCTGCGGCGGCAACGGCGAGTCGAACGAGGGTCCCGAATCGAGCGGCGAGGGCCGCGAGTCCGGCGGCGAACACGGCGCCGGAGGCGAAGGCGGCCGCGAAGGCGGCGGCGAAGGCCGCGAAGGCGGCGGCGGCGAAGAAGGAAGCGCCGCCATGCTGGCGCCGGATGAGACGTTCGACATGGTGCGCGCCGGGGCGCGGCTGATCCTCAGCTACGACGCGGCGGGCAATGCCTTCACCGGCACCGTGGAGAACACGACCAACAGCGTGCTGACGCGGGTCCGCATCGAGGTCCACCTCGCGAACGGGACGGAGCTGGGGCCGACGACGCCGATCGACCTCGCGCCCGGCGAGGTGGCGGCGGTCAGCCTGCCGTCGACGCCGGCGTCCTTCAGCGGCTGGGTCGCCCACGCCGAGGTCGGAAGCGGCGAGGGCGGCGGTGAGCACGGCAGTGGCGCCGAAGGCGCCGGCGAAGCCGCCGAGGGCGGCGGCGAAGGCGGCGGTGAAGGCGGGCACGCCGAAGGCGGCGGCGAGGGCGCCGGGGGTGAATCGGGCCGCGAGGGCGGCGGCGAGATCAACGAAGCCGCCATGTCGAGCCCGATCACCCCGCTGGACCAGACGTGGAACGGCACGCTGGGCGGATTGGCCGTCTCGGCCTGGTACGACCCGGCGACCCAGTCGGTCAACTCCCTCGTCCGCAACACGACGTCGCAGGTGCTCTGCTACGTGCAGGCCGAACCGCACCTCAAGTCGGGCGCGCGGACCGTCGGCGAGCTGGGCCCCGACGTGCTGGGGGATCTCGCCCCCGGCCAGGAGGCGATGACCAGCGTCTCCGTCGCCAGTGAGCCGAGCCTCGCGGGCGTCGCCTTCGACGGCTACGTCGTGCACCTCGAGGTGTTCGATTGCGCCGGCCCGGGCCCCCAGCCGCACACCGGCGGCGAGGGCGCCGAGGGCGGCGGTGAAGGCGGCAGCGGCGAGGGCGGCCACGCCGAAGGCAGCGGCGAGGGCGGCGCCGGCGGCGGCGAAGGCGCAGAAGGCTCCGAAGGCTCCGGTGGGAGCGAGGAGGGCAGCGCCGCCATGCTGGCCCCCGACGAGACCTTCGACATGGTGCGCAGCGGCGCCCGGCTGATCCTCAGCTACGACGCGGCGAGCAACGCCTTCGTGGGCAGCGTCGAGAACACGACCAACAGTGTCTTGACGCGGGTCCGCATCGAGGTCCACCTCGACAACGGGACGGAGCTCGGGCCGACGACGCCGATCGACCTCGCGCCGGGCCAGATGGCGACGGTTAGCCTGCCCGCGACGCAGGCCCCGTTCAGCGGCTGGGTCGCCCACGCCGAGGTCGGAAGCGGCGAAGCCGGCGGCGAGCACGGCTCCGGCAGCGGCGGCGGCGAAGGCCGTGAGTCGGGCGGCGGCGAGTCCGGCGGCGAGCACGGCGGCGGCGGCGAAGGCCGCGAAGGCCGTGGCGAGCACGGCGGCCGGGGGGAGGGGAGCCGGGGTGGCTAGCGCCACGCCGGGCCGGGCGGGGATGCCGGAATCGCCAGTGCGATAGTCTGACCTCCGGCATCTCCGGCAGATGGACGCGGTGTCTCCCCGAGGCGCCGCGTCCATCGACGATTCCGGAGGGGACGTCTGATGAACGGCGCCGTACTGATCATCGAAGACGACACGCGAATCGCGAACTGGGTCAAGGTGTACTTCGAGCGGGCCGGGTTCTCGGCCGAGGTCGCGCACGACGGCGTCTCCGGCCTGAACCTGGCCCGCGACCTGAGTCCCGACTTGGTGATCCTCGACCTCATGCTCCCCCGCCTCGACGGCGTGGAGTTGTGCCGCATCCTGCGCCGCGAGTCGGACGTGCCGATCATCATGCTGACGGCCAGGGAAGCGCCGGCCGAGCGAGTCCTCGGCCTCGACAGCGGGGCCGACGATTACATCATCAAGCCCTTCGACCCGGACGAAGTCATCGCACGGGCCGAGGCCGTGCTGCGCCGCGTCAAGGGCAA
>JAPOXB010000257.1 GCA_026707335.1 Chloroflexota bacterium | reverse complement strand
GTGGCCGCCGCCGCCTGCGGCTGGGCTTCAGCCGCGACCGCCGCTTCGGCGGCGGGTCCGACGAGCCGCCCGGCCCGCCGCCGCCGCCGCGCCCCGACTTCGGGGCGCCCGCCAACCACTGAGCGCGCACGGGGCCCCGACGCGGGGGCCCGGCTGGACGGGGGGCGCGGGATGCCGATTCGCGTCGCCGTGAGCGGCACCGGCAACATGGGCCGCCGGCTGCTGGAGACCTTCGGCGCGGCCGACGACACGGACGTCGTGGGGGTGCTGGAGAAGTTCTCCGACGGCGACCGCTACGCGCTGCCCGGCGGCGGCGAGGCGCCGCTGGCCCAGGACGTATCGGCGCTGGCCGACTTCGGCGCCGACGTGGTGGTGGACTTCACGAACGCCGCCTGGACCGCCGAATTGCTGCCGGCCGCCGTGGCGGCGGGGGTGCGGCCGGTGATCGGCACCTCGGGCCTGTCCGACGCGCTGATCGCGCAAACGGCCGAGGCCTGCGCCGCACGTGGGCTGGGCGGCGTCGTCGCGGCGAACTTCGCGCTGGGGGCGGTGATGATGATGCACCTGGCGCGCGTGGCGGCGCCGTTCTTCGACGCCGTGGAGGTCATCGAGCAGCACCACGACGGCAAGGTCGACGCGCCGTCGGGTACGGCCGTGGCGACGGCGCAGGCCATGCGTGAGGCCCACGGCAGCGACTTCCGGCGCAACGTCGCCGAGCGCGAGACGCTGCCCGACGCCCGCGCCGCGACGCTGGGCGGGGTGACGCTGCACGCCGTGCGGCTGCCCGGCCTGGTCGCGCACCAGACGGTGCTCTTCGGCGGGCTGGGCGAGACGCTGACGATCCGCCACGACTCGATGGATCGGGAGTCGTTCATGCCGGGCGTGCTGCGCGGCGTCCGCGCGGCGATGGAACTGGACCACCTGGTGGTGGGCCTGGACCGCGTGCTGGGCCTGCGGACCGACTAGCCGCGCGCGGGCGCCAGCTACCGCTTGAGCACGACCCCCATCAGGGAACCGATGGCGTTCTCGACCGGGCCGCCCCCGGCATTCGAGATGATGCCGATCTTCGGCCCCGTGCCGTCGCGTCCCCGCACCTGCCTGGCCCCCGCCTCGCCGCGAAGCTGCTGGACCACTTCGCAGATCTGCGCCGTGCCCGTGGCGCCCGCCGGGTTGCCCCGGGCCAACAGGCCACCGTCCGTGTTGAAGGGGATGTCCCCCTGCAGCGCCGTACGGCCCTCGTCGATCATGCGGCCGCCGTCGCCGGGTTCGCAGAAGCCCATCGCCTGGTACGAGATCATCTCTTCGATGGAAAAGGCGTCGTGGCACTGGGCGAGTTCCATGTCTTCGGGTCCCGCGCCCGCGATTTTGTACGCCTCCATCACGCTGCTGGGATCGTGCGTATACACGATCTCCCGCGTCTCCGGCTTGCGAAAGTCGTAGAAGGGGACGCTCCGTTGCACGCAGGCGGCGACGTCGACCAGCGGCCGTCTCGACGTATACTTCTCCACCGCTTCCCGGGCGCAGACGATGACCGCCGCGGCGCCATCGATCCGGGCGCTGCAGCTCATCAACCGGGTCAGGGGATACGACACGACCCGGGACTGCAACACCTCCTCGACCGTGTACGCCTGCTGGTACTCGGCGTTCGGGTTCAGCGACGCGTTGTAGAAGCTCTTGGCCGCCACCTTGGCGAGTTGCTGCTCGGTCCAGCCATACTGGCGCATCAGCTTTTCGACGAGCGCCGCGAAGACGCCGACGAAGGTCAATCCCATGCCGCCATCGCCCGACGTCACGTCCACGGCGCCCGCCGCGGACGATTGGCGCTGCGCCTTGGTCCCGGAGGTGGTCTTTTCCATGCCCAAGCTCAGCGCCACGTCGTAGAGGCCGGATCCCACCGCGATCCAGGCTTCCCGGAACGCCACCGTGGCGCTGGCCGTGCCACATTCCACGTTGACGATGGGCAGACCGCTCAAGCCGGCGCCGGTGCGCAACGCGACGTGCCCGCGCACGCTGTGTTGTCCCTCCAGCGCGCCCTGCGCCGTATTGCCGACATAGGCGCACTGGATCGCCTGGGCCTCGATTCCGGCGTCCCGAATCGCATTCCAGACCGCGACGCGCGCCAGCTCTTTGATGGGAACGTGGGGCAAGTAGCCGAACTTGTGCATCCCCACCCCAATGATCACGACATCACGCACGACGCACCTCCATCACTGACACGGTCCTCGTTAGCCTTCGGCCGGCCGGAACTTCCAGGCGACGACATCGTTGCCTTCCTCATCCGTGCGGATCTTGTCGATGACCATCTCCATCGGCTGATCGAGCTGCAGGGCGTCGGCCCGTGGCTCCACACCCGCGATGAGCGTGTACAGCATTGGCCCTTCCTCCAGCTGGACGTACGCTTGGATGTACGGCGCCTCCACCGCGATGTTGGGTGTATGCGACACGGTAAAGCGATCGAGCCTGGCCTTTCCGCTCAAGCGGCACTCCCGCATCGTGTCCTCCTTGACGCAGGACGCGCAGACCAGCACCGGGGGAAACGCGATATAGCCGCAGTTGTGGCATTTGCTCCCGATCAGGTAGCCGTGGTCATCCGGGGAGGCCGGGATGTGAAACAGCCCCTCGCGGAGCGGGACGACCTTCTCCGGGCCGGTTCCGCTGCCGGTGTCCATGTGTGCACTCCCGTCCGTTCGTGGATCGCCGCAGATCCGCCCTAGGCGATCACCTGTGCGTCCTTCAGGGCCACGATGTCCTCCCAGTTGTAACCGGCTTCCAGGAGAATCTCCTCCGTGTGCTGGCCGAACTCCGGGGCAGGCGTGCGGATGGTCGCCGGCGTCTTGCGGAGTTTGATCGGGCTCGCGACGAGCTTGATCTTGCCGTGCGTGGGATGGTCGAAGTCGGCGAAGTACTCGTTGGCGATGGCTTGCGCGTCTTGTGTCACTTCGAGCGGCGTTTGCACCGGCGCCCAGGCCGCCAGATCGAAGGGACGCAACCGCTGCGTCCACTCGTCGAGGGTCTTCGCGGCGAACACGTCATCGAGGATGGCGATGAGCGCCGCACAATGCGCCGCCCGCGTCTCCATCGAGTCGAACCGCGGATCGTGCTCCAGATCCTCCCGCTCGATGGCGCGGCAAAAGGTGGGCCAGTACCGGACCGCCTGCGGGATCCCGATCAAGATCCATCGGTCATCGCGGGTGCGGTAGTAATTGCCCAGCGGATTCGTCCGCTCCGTGCGGCGAGATTCCGTCGGGTTGCGGCCGGTCGTCAATGCCGCCTGCGTATCCATGGCCTGCGCGTAGATGCCGGAGTTGAACAGCGACACGTCGACCTCCTGCCCGATGCCCGTCCGCTCACGGACCAGCAACGCCAGCGCAATGGCGCCGGCGAAGCACTGCGCCACGGCGTTGTCGCCGAACCCGGGCGGGGACGCCGGTGGTTCGCGGACCGACTGGCTCATCATTGCCGGCGCGCCGGCGCGCGCCCAGTAGGACGGGCCATCGTATCCCGGGGCGTCCCGCTCGGGCCCGCGCTGGCCCAGACCATTGAGGTTGGCGCAGACCAGGCGCGGATTCAGCTGGGAGAGACAGGCATAGGTGAAGTGGTACTTCTCCAGCTCGTACGGGCGCAGGTTGGACAGGAAAACGTCGGACTGCGCGACGAGCCGGCGGATAATCTCCTGTCCGTCCTCGGACCGAATGTCGACGGCCATGCCGCGTTTGTTGCGGTTGATCATTTCCCAGACATAGTTGAATGGGCCGACCGGACTCCGGCCCTTGTTCATCGCGAAATAGCCACGGTTTCCATCGCCGTGCACCGGATGCTCGACGTGGATCACCTGTGCGCCGAAATCCGCCAGAATCCCGCTGGCTGCCGGCGCCGCGAGGTGCTGCGCGATCTCCACGATCTTGATGCCTTCGAGGCCACTGGTCATCCGGCAGGCGCCTTCCTGATCGGTCCTACATTCGGGGGATCGCCGCCGCCCAGCGCGGCGCGTCTTAGGCGCCCGCTCCCGTCCCTCGCAGCCGGGGGTCCAGGATGTCGCG
>JAPOXB010000233.1 GCA_026707335.1 Chloroflexota bacterium | reverse complement strand
GAACCTCACCCCCTGTCCCCCTCTCCATCTGGACGATGGAGAGGGGGAACGTGGAAGAGGACGCATGGATCCCCCTCACCCGAACCCTCTCCCTCAAGGGGGAGAGGGAATCAGAACCGCTTCCTCATTGCCGGGCCTCACGCGCCCGCGCTAGCCTGCGGGCTCGGTGAAGCCGACGCAGCGGAGGGGTCGACGCCGGGATGAACACGCAGCTGGCCTACGCCGCCGTCGCCCGCTTCATTCGCGGCGTCGCGGTCGTCTTCCTGGTCGTGACGAGCGTCTTCATCCTCAGCCGGGCCACCGGCGACCCGATCAGCTATCTGGCGCCGATCGAGACGACCAGCGAGCAGATCGAGGAGTACAAGGACCAGCTCGGCCTGAACGATCCGCTGATCGTGCAGTACGGCCGCTTCCTCGCCGAAACCGCGCAGCTCGACTTCGGGACGTCCTTCCGCGCTCACGTGCCCGCCACCGACGTGGTGACCGAGCGCATCGTCGCGACGATCATGCTGGGCGTCGCGGCGCTGCTCTTCGCCTTCGCGGTGGGCGTCCCCATGGGCGTCGTCGCCGCGGTGCGCCGCGGCGGCGTGGTCGATGTGATCGCGCGGCTCTTCGCGCTGCTGGGCCAGGCCGTGCCCAACTTCTGGCTGGGCCTGATGCTGATCCTCTTCCTGGCGGTGAACTTCGACTTCTTCCCCACCGGCGGGCGGTCGGGCGTGGGCAGCATCATCCTGCCCGCGATCACGCTGGGATCCTTCCCCGCCGCCGCGGTCATGCGCTTCACCCGATCGTCCATGCTCGACACGCTGCAGCAGGACTACATCCGCACCGCCCGCGCCAAGGGCCTGCGCGAGCGCGCCGTCATCCTCAAGCACGCGCTGCGCAACTCCATGCTCGCCGTCGTCACCCTGCTCGGCCTGCAGGTCGGCTACATCCTCTCCGGCTCGGTCGTCGTCGAGACGGTCTTCGCCTGGCCCGGGCTGGGCTTCCTGATCATCCAGTCGATCAAGGCGATCGACTACCCCGTCGTGCAGGCGGCCGTGATCATGACCTCCACCTGGATCATCTTCGTCAACTTCGTGGTCGACGTCTCCTACACCTTCCTCGATCCCCGCATCCGGACGGGAGTGAGTTGAGCCGTGGCCGTCGACGTCCCCATTCTGGCCGAGCCCGCCCGCCGTCGCCGCCGCTTCCGCGTGCGCTCGCCCAAGACGCTCGCGATCACGCTCACCCTGCTCTTGATCTTCGTCTTCTTCGGAATCTTCGGTCCCACCCTCGCCCCCGAGGATCCCTACGCCCAGGATCTCATCGGGCGGATCCAACCGCCGGTGTTCGACGGCGGCAGCTGGGATCACCCCCTGGGGACGGACCACTTCGGCCGCGACTACCTCAGCCGCCTGATGCACGGAGCCCGCATCTCCCTGCTCGCCATCGCGCTGATCATTCCCCTCGCGACGCTGATCGGCTCGGTGCTGGGTCTCCTCGCCGGCTGGTTCGGCGGCTGGACCGGCCGCACCATCGGGGCGCTGGTCGACTATCAGCTCGCCCTGCCGGGCATCCTCGTCGCGGTCTTCCTGGCCTCGATCTGGGGGCCCAGCCTGGTCAACGTCGTCATCGTGCTCGTCTTCGGGCTCTGGGCGACCTGGGCGCGGATCGTGCGCGGCGAGACGCTGGCCCTGCGGGAGCGGGAGTTCGTCATCGCCGCCCAAACCATCGGCGCCACCAACCTGCGGGTCATGGTGCGCCACATCCTCCCCAGCCTGATCAACGCCATCGTGATCCTGGCGACGCTCAACATCGCCACCGTGATCATCGCCGAGGCCGCGCTCAGCTTCCTCGGCGTCGGCGTCGAGCAGGACACCATCTCCTGGGGCGCGATGACCGCGCAGGGCCGCGACCTGCTCCGCACCGCCTGGTGGCTCGTCACGGTGCCGGGCATCGCGATCATCAGCGTCTCGCTCGTCGTCAACCTCTTCGGCGACTGGCTGCGCGACTACCTCGACCCGCAACTGCGCAACGTCCGCTGAGCGCTCCATCGCGGCGCCGCCGTCCCGTCCCCGCCTCGCGCCGCTCGCGCGGTAGACTTGACGAGCGACGGACGGAAGGGGGGCAGGTGATGCGCCGGGACGAGACGCTGGCCCTCCTGCGCGAGCACAAGCCGGTGCTGGCCGAGCGCTTCGGCGTGGTCGACCTCGCCCTCTTCGGGTCCACGGCCCGCGACGAGGCGGAGCCCGGCAGCGACGTCGATATCCTCGTCACGCTGGCCCGGCAAGGCCCCTGGGGAAGTCCGTACTCGGAGGTTCTGGAGTACCTGAAGGAGCTGCTCGGCGACTCCGTGGACCTCGTGGTCGATAACGAACTGCGGGCCGAGTTCCGCCCGTACGTCGAGAAGGACGCCGTGTATGTCTGAGCGGCGATGGGACGTCCTTGTTGGCGACATGCTCGATTGCTGCAATGGGATCCTGATGCACACGGCAGGACTTGACCGTGAACTGGTCTTCCGCACCAGGGTCGTCCGCGACGCGACGCTGTGGAACATCGGCATCCTCGGCGAGGCGGCCGGCAATGTCCCGAAGCCCGTTCAGAAAGCGCACCCGGAGATTCCCTGGCGCACCATCATCAATGCGAGGAACCGAATCATCCACGGGTACGGTGACATCGATGAGAACGTCGCGTGGGAGATTATCACTCACGACGTCCCCGAGTTGATGCCCCAGTTGCGCGCCCTGCTGGAGGAGGGGGAGGGAGAGGGAGCAGGAGGGGCCGACCCCACGTAGGCCCCGCGGCGTCGATCAGGTCGGCGCGCTTCCGCTCCACCCCTCGACCGCCCCCGCCCCAACGAGAGGACACCCGATGACCTGGCAACCGGAGGTCGATGAGATCCACCTGCGCCGCCGCCTGGCGCTCAAGCTGGGCGGCGAGGAGCGCGTCGCCCGACACCACGCCCTCGGCAAGCTGACGATCCGGGAGCGCATCGATGCGCTCGCCGACCCCGGCAGCTTCCACGAGATCGGCGGCCTGGCGGGCCGCGGCACGTACGAGGAGGGGCGCCTCGCCGGGTTTGCGCCCATGGCCTACGTGGGCGGGCTGGCCAAGGTCGACGGCCGCCGGGTCGTGGTGGGAGGGTCGGACTTCACGGTCTCCGGGGGGGCCTCCGCCGGCAGCGGCCAGGCTCGCTCGAAGAACCACTTTCTTGAGGACATGGCGCGGGAGTACCGGGTGCCGCTGATCCACTTCATCGAGAGCGCGGCCGCCAACGTCGCGAATGAGGGGAGTGAGGGGCACGCCCATCTGCCGAGCTCCTTCGATGCCTTCGGCCACGCCATCCTGGCCGGCCAGGAGGTGCCGCTGGTCTACTCGGTGCCCGGCCCGGCGGCGGGCGGCGCCGCGGCCGCGGCCGTGTTGGGACACTTCACGGTGATGACGCCCGAGGGGTCGCTCTTCGCCGCCGGCCCGCCGGTGGTCGAGCGGGCGCTGGGACACAAGCTGACGAAGGACGAGCTGGGCGGCCCCGACATCCACGTGGGCGCCTCGGGGGCGCTCGACAACCGCGCCGTTGACGAACTGGACGCGCTGCGGCAGATGAAGACCTTCCTCTCCTACATGCCGAACAACGTCTACGAGCAGCCGCCGGTGCGCCCCAGCAACGACCCGCCCGATCGCGAGGAGCAGGAGCTGCTCTCGATCGTCCCGCGGCGGCGCACGCGGGCCTACCGGATGCTGCGGGTGGTGGAGTTGATCGTCGACGACGGCGTGTTCTTCGAGATCAAGCCGGAGTTCGGCCCCTCCGTGCACACGCTCTTCGCGCGGGTGGGCGGCTACCCCGTGGGCATCGTCGCCAACAACCCCCACGTGCTGGCGGGCGCGATGTCGGCCGACTCCGCCGACAAGCAGGGCCATTTCGTCGAGTTGTGCGACCACTTCCACATCCCCATCGTCTTCCTGGCCGACGTGCCGGGCTTCATGCTCGGTCCGCAGGCCGAGCGCACCGGCACGCTGCGCCACGGCATGCGCGCCTACTGGGCGACCTACCTCGCGACGGTGCC
>JAPOXB010000247.1 GCA_026707335.1 Chloroflexota bacterium | reverse complement strand
CGTCGGGGAACTGCACGTCGAAGGCCAGGATGCCGACGATCAGCATCACGATGATTTGCCCGACCGTGATGATCGTCGCCGCGCCGACCTGGCCGATGAAGAACGACGCCTTGGGCAGCGGCGCCGCGGCCAGCTGCCGCAGCGACCCTTCGTGCTGCTGCGCCGCGATGCCGATGGAGAGGTTGAGGAAGGCCGTCCCGAAGATCGACGAGGCGATGATGCCCGCCACGAAGTACTCCCGCAGCGTGACGTCTGTCCCGTCCATCTCGAAGTCGAAGATCGATCCGAACACGCCCAGCAGCAGCAGCGGGAAGAGGATCAGGAAGAACAGCGCCGCCGGCTCGCGCACGGTCGTCTTGAGGACGAGCACCGCCATCAGCCCGCCGATGCGCAGCGTGTGGCGCGGCCCGCCCGGCGCGGCCGTCACGACGGCTCCTCCCCCACCAGTTCGAGGTACAGGTCCTCCAGCGTCGGCCGGGTGATGGTCAGCTCGGGCAGGTCGTCCAGGCCGGCGGCGACCGCCCAATCGAGCAGCGCGCGCAGGTCGCGGTACGGCTCCGACGTCGAGAGCGTGACCCGGCCCGTCGCCTCTCTCGACGCTTCGCCGGCCCACGCGCCCGGCAGCGATTCCGCCTGCGGCATGCGGTCGGCGTCGTGGCGCCAGCGGATCCGCGTGCGCGCGCCGAAGTGGCGGCGCAACTCGTCCATCGTGCCCTCGGCGATGATCCGCCCCCGGGCGATGATCCCGATGCGGTCGGCCAGCGCCTCCGCCTCGTCCAGGTAGTGGGTGGTCAGCAGCACGGTGCGCCCCTGCGACGTCAGCCCCCGCACGACCTCCCATGCCTGCCGCCGCGCCGCCGGGTCGAAGCCCGTCGTCGGCTCGTCGAGGAAGATCACCTCGGGCCGCCCGACCACGGCCGCCGCCAGGTCGAGCCGCCGCCGCTGGCCGCCGCTCAGCTTGCCCGCGCGCCGGTCGGCCGCCTCCGTCAGCCCGGCCAGCGCCAGCGCCTCGTCGGGCGGCATCGGGGCCGGGTAGAGCGCCGCCTGGAAGCGCAGGATCTCGCGCGGCGAGAGCAGCTCCTGCGTCGCCGAGTTCTGGAACGCGATGCCGATCCGCGCGCGGTAGGCGAGGCTGCCCGTGCCCGGGTCCATGCCCAGCACTTGCGCCTCGCCCTCGTCGCGGCGGCGGAAGCCCTCCAGGATCTCGACGGTCGTCGTCTTGCCCGCGCCGTTGGGGCCCAGCAGGGCGTAGACCTGCCCCGGCGCAATCGTCAGGTCGACGCCGTCCACGGCCCGGATGGGACCGTAGTGCTTGCGCAGGCCGCGCACGTCGATGGCGGGGGCGGTCGTGGTCATCGCCCCGACGATAGGCGCAGGGCCGGGCGCAGGCGAGAGGCGGAAAAAAGAACGCCCCCGCGGGCAGCACGGGGGCGTTTGCTCGTTGTGGTTTGCCCCGGGTGGGGCCGGTCAGTCCGTTTGCCAGACTCCATAGAGAGCGTGAATCGCGGTTCGTAGCATCCAAACCCCCTTTCGTCTCCGCCGCCATCCTACCAGATGCGGTCGCGTGGCGGAACCGGCGCCGGGCGCGGCCGGCGTCTCAGTTCGAAATGGCGGCCATCCCGGTCGCGGCGGCCTCCTGGACCCGCGCCAGCTCCTCGTCGGTCAGGCAGGCGTACTGCGCCGTGCCGACGTCGGTGATCCGCACGAACTCGGCCGGGTCCATCTCCGCCACGTCGGCCAGCCCGGTGGCCAGCAGGGCGACGAATTCGGGATGGCCGCGTGCGAAGTCCAGTGTGCAACTGAGCGACTCCTCGGAGAGCGGGCCGATCACCGAATCCATGCCGGCCATGAAGATGGCGAGCGTGCTCTCCGGGGAGATGCAGTCGGCCGCCATGCTCCCGATCGCGGTCGCCGCCAGCGGCGTCGCGTCGAGCATCGTCTGGAACTGATCCTCGGGGATGCTCTCACCGAGGCACGCCGTTTCTGACTCGGAGAGCAGGGCGACGATGTCACTTCCCCGCATCGAACTGGTCGAGTCGACGCCCAACCAGAACGACAGCGTGAAGTCCCTCTTCTCCTCGTCGGTCATGCATTCGTAGACTTCCAGGCTCTTGGCGTTGGCGTCGGCCGCCGTTCCCTCGATCGGGAGCCCGAACCGGACGAGCATCACCTCCGGGTACTCCTCGGCGACGGCGACGATGCAGGCGCGCGTCTCCGGGGTCCAGTACCCGGCCGAGACATCGGCCATCGCGACGCCGAAGAGGGCCGTGTTCAGGGCGGTCAGGCAGTTGAACATCGGCGCGGCGGCGGCCGGATCGTTTGGGGTCGACAGGAGCGGCGTGGCCAGCATGAAGTCGTAGACGGCGTCTCCGAAGGCGCCCCGGATGCAGTTGCGCTCCTCCTCGGAGAGCCGGTCCATCAACTCCTGGCCGGTCGTGGTCTCGTCGATGATGAGGTCGCCAAGCGACGCAGCCTGTTCCGGCTCTGGCTCGGGTTCCGGCTCCGGCTCCGGTTCGGGTTCAGGTTCGGGTTCGGGTTCGGGTTCGGGCTCCGGTTCGGGCTCCGGTTCCGGTTCCGGCTCCGGCTCGGGTTCCGGTTCGGGCGCCGGGGCCGCGGCGGTGGGCGCCGGCTCGGGCTCGTCGTCCGATCCGCAGGCGACGGCCGCCGCACTGATCGCGACCACGAGCAAGACGGCCACCAGCCAGCCGATCCGGATTGTTCCGACGCGCATGGGTCAACCTCCTCCGGGATGTGAGCGAGCGGCGTCCTTGGGCGCTGTTGCGCGAGATCCCGTCTCGTACGAGTCGATAGCGGGTCTCAATACGGTCCCTTCGCACGGACCCGCGTTGAGCGGGGCGTCGAGTCGCGCGTCCGCGCCGGGCTGTCGGTCCGTTGGGAATCGCCGTCCACCGTCAGGCCGGGGCCTGTCCGTCGCGTCGCCAAGCTACCAGATGGCGGCGCTCCGTGGAACGGGGGCACGGGGCGGCCGGGGTCTCAGTCCGACTCTGCGTCCAACCAGGACTCCACGATCTGCTGCGCGGCCTCCCGAGACATGCCCATGCTGCGCAACACCGCCACCGCCACGGCGAACTCCAGGCGCTTCCTCCGCGGCACGTACACCCGCTCGGTCCCGCCCCTCCGGCGCCACACATTCCGATGGCGGGTCTGGTGATGAAAGGCGTAGCCGGCTTCGCGGAGGTAGGCCGTGATCCGCGCCGTGGGGATCACGCGGACGCCGCACGCACGATCGTCTTCGCGTAGGGCATGTCGACGCGCAGGGGGACGCCGGACGGCGCCTCGACGACCTCCTCGGAGCACTCCAGCCCCCGTTCCCGCAGAAACGGGACGAGATCCCCCGTCTCCACGAGGTCCGTGAACAGATCCTCCATCACTTCCCGCATGCACTCTTGGAGCTCGCTGAAGGTGCGCCCATCCGCATTGAGCCCCAGACCCGCACACAGCCCGACCCACACACCGGACTCCTCGTCCTCAACGATCTCCCACTCCGCGACGCCCTGCGTGCGAACGAGCGACAGCTCCGACATGCTTCACCAGCTCTCATCGTTCGGCCGAGCGCGGATGCCACGCCCTCCGCCCATCGTAGCCGGTTCGCGACAGCCACGGGGCGCGATCCTGTCAACCGACCCCCTGATCCGTCCTTCCCGACCGATGCCGCAGCACAAGGCGCCACCCGCCAGTGCGCCCCCGCCCCTCGCCGTGGCCTACACTGCAAGTGGCAGCAGGCGCCGGGGGCCGAAGGATCGCCGATGAGACACGCGACCGCGCCGCTTCGGGGGGTTCCGCCCCGTCCCGCCGTCATCGACGCCGGCCGCTACGCCGGCCACATCCAGTTCCTCTCGCTCGTCGCGATCATGCTGGCGGCGCTCGTCGCCGGGCTGGCCGTCTTCATCGACCGCGGCGACGCGCCGGCCGCGCCGGCGCCGGCCGCCGCGGCCTTCATCATCCTGCCCGATGGGCCCGCCGCCGAGACCGGCCTGCGCGTGCAGGTCGCGCTGCCCGGCCTGGGCGCGGGCGCGCCCGCCTCGGCCGCCATCGAGGCGACCGAG
>JAPOXB010000240.1 GCA_026707335.1 Chloroflexota bacterium | reverse complement strand
CGGTGATGCTGCCGTCGAGGCTCTCGACGACGGCGTCCATGCGGATCTCGCCGGGCTCCATGGCCAGTTCGTGGCCGCCCTGCGCGCCGCGCACCGAGCGCGCGAAGCCGGCCGTGCGCAGCGCCCCCAGCACCTGCCCCACGAGCGACTCGGGGATCCCCTGCCGGGCCGCGATCTCGCCGCTGGGGATGGGGCCGCGGCCGCGCTGCTGCGCCAGGTCGACCAGGGCGCGGATGCCGTAGTCGCCCTTGCTGGAGAGTCGCATCGGGCCTCGCTCCACCGGGTGCGCCCGCGGCCGCCGCAGGGGGGCGGGCGGGGGGCGAATCCGGGTAATCTTAACCGGAATGGTAGCATTTAGCGTGCCCGGTCCAGGGACGCCAATGTGTCGTGGTTAAACTGGGCTTGCGGGCCCTTGCAAGAGCGCCGCCGCACGGGGGCGCGGATGGACGGACGGGAATGAGCTCGCTCGACACAACGACACTGGCGGCGCAGTTGGACCCGTCGGATCCCGCGGCGACGGTCCGGCGAGCGCTGGAGCTGTTCCCCGGCGAAACGCTGATCTCGTTCAGCGGCGCCGAGGACGTCGTCTTGATCGACATGGCGGCGAAGAGCGGGGCGCCCTACCGCGCCTTCACGCTGGACACGGGCCGGCTGCACCCGGAGACGCTGGAGTTCGTGGAGCGCGTGCGCACGCGCTACGCGACGGCGATCGAGGGCGCCTTCCCGCAGCCGGAGGCGGTCGAGGCGCTCGTGCGAGAGAAGGGCCTGTTCTCGTTCTACGAGGACGGGCACGAGGAGTGCTGCGGCATCCGCAAGGTCGAGCCGCTGCGGCGCGCCCTGGCCGGCGCGCGCGCCTACATCACGGGCCAGCGGCAGGACCAGAGCCCGGCGACGCGGGCCGCGATCCCGCTGGTCCAGGAGGACGCGGCCTTCTCGGCCGACCCGGCGCGGCCGTTGCTCAAGTTCAACCCGCTGGCGGCCTGGACGTCGGCGCAGGTGTGGGACTACATCCGCGCCCACGACGTGCCCTACAACCCACTGCACGACCAGGGCTTCAAGTCGATCGGCTGTGCGCCCTGCACGCGTCCCACCCGGCCCGATGAACACGAGCGCGCCGGCCGCTGGTGGTGGGAGGACGCGACGCGCAAGGAGTGCGGCCTGCACGCGATGAACCTGCCCCCGGGATCACGGGCGTAAGGCGGTCTAGCGGCGCTCGATGACGCCGCAGGCGACGCGGTCGCCGGCGGCGGGGTCGGCGCCGTAGCTGTCGGGTTTCGCGTGGACGATGAACGCCGAGCCGTCGTCGTCGAAGAGGGAGTGCGCGGCGTCGGGGTCGAGGGTGACGGCGTCGGTGAACACGTCGGCGCGGGCGATACCGTCGGCGCCGGCGTGAATGTTGGGCAGGTCTCCGGCGTGGTGGCCGTCGTCCTCGAGGAAGCCGTGGCCCTCGCCGCCGGGTTGGTAGTGACCACCGGCGGCGCTGAAGTCGGGCGTGCAGGCGCCGACGCCGTGGATGTGGAAGCCGTGCGGGCCTGGAGCGAGTCCCCGCACCTCCGCGGCGATGAGCACGCCGTTGGGGCCCTGCGTCAGCGTCACCGTGCCGGTCGGCTGGCCGTCGGCCGTCATCAGCGCGGCCTCGGCGCGGGCGCCGACCGCGTCCGGCGCCACCCCGCGCTCCGCGCACGCGGCCGTCCACGCCGCCGCGAGGATGAGCACGGCGACACAGCCGATCCGGGCGATGAGAGACATCAGGGCGCCCTCCGCGAGGGGGCGGAACGGCGGGTCAGACCGCGCACTCCCCCTCGCCCATCTCGTCGAGGTTGAAGAGCTTGTTGGCCTCGTGGTCGACGAACATGAGCGGGTTGTCGGTGAACTTGGGCGGCGCGCTGAACGGCTGCAGCAGCCCGCGGAAGTACTTCAGGCCCCGGCGTTCCGAGTAGCGGCGGAAGATCTCGCCCTCGTCGCGGCCGGCCTTGTAGTCGTCGACCAGCAGGTTGACGGCGTCGGCCACGCGCTTGGCCGGCACCTTGCCGACGATGCGGGCGATGGCGGATCCGTCGATGTCGGCGCCGCCGCCGATGAGCACGTTGAAGGAGGGGACGAGGCGGCCGTCGGCGTGCATCGCCGCGCCGTGGAAGCCGATGTCGGCCATGTGATGATGGCCGCAGGAGTTTGGGCAGCCGCTGATCTTGATGCGCATGCGCTCGACCAGGTCGTCCTCCGGGCCGCGCGCGATGATGCTCTCGCGCAGGACCGACGCCAGACCCTTGGACGAGGTGATGCCCAGCGCGCAGGTGTCGGAGCCGGGGCAGGACATCACGTCGGCGAGCTGGTGGGCGCTGGGCTCGCTGAGTTCCAGTTCGCCCAGGCGCAGGTAGAGGTCGGCAAGGTCCTGCTCGCGGACCCAGCGCAGGATCAGGGCCTGCTGCGCGGTGATGCGCAGGCGGCCGCCGGTGAACTCGCGCGTCAGGTCGGCCAGGGCGTGCAGCTGCTCGACGGTCAGGTCGCCCAGCGGCACGGTGACGTAGGCGGCGTGGAAGCCGTCCTGGGTCTGCGGCACCAGGTTGGTGCGCTTCCACTCGGCGAAGTCCGCGTCGCCGGGCAGGTCGGCGGTCCGCACGAGGCGCGGGGCCGTCGTGGGGGCCTCCTCCTCGAGGTCCATGAACTCCGAGACCTGGCGGAAGTGGGGGTCGTCGGCCGGCGGCAGTTGTTCGAGCGCCTCCTGCACCTGCAGGCGGAACTGCTCGATGCCGACCGCCTTGATGTAGAACTTGATGCGCGCCTTGTTGCGGTTCTTGCGCGGCCCGTTGGCGTTGAAGACGGTCAGCACCGCCTCGGTGATGCGCGCGACCTCGTTGGCCGGCAGGAACTCGTCGAGCGTCTCGGCCAGGTGGGGCGCCGCGCCCAGCCCGCCGCCGACGACGACCTTGAAGCCCCGCTCGACGCGGCCGTCCACCTCGCGCGTGCGGGCGACGAAGCCGATGTCGTGCATGGGCACCAGCCCGAAGTCGTGGTCGCTGGCCGAGAAGGCGGGCTTGAACTTGCGCGGCAGCAGCTGGCAGACGTCCAGCCGCAGGCAGTGGGCCGAGACGGCCTTGGCGTAGGGCGTGACGTCGAAGGCCTCGTCGGGGCCGACGCCGGAGAGGTGGTCGGCGGTGACGTTGCGCACCGTGTTGCCGCAGGCCTCGCGGGTCGTGAGCCCCACCGAACTGAGCAGCCGCATCACCGTGGGCGTCTTGTCGAGCGGCACGAAGTGCATCTGCAGGTCCTGGCGCGTGGTCAGGTGCCCCACCCGCCGCGGCGCGTAGCGGTCGATGATGTCGGCCAGCATGTCCACCTGCTCGGCGTCGAGGCCGCCGTAGGGGATCTTGACGCGGATCATGTGCACGTCGGGCTGGCGCTGGCCGTAGATGCCGTGCTGCAGGCGGAAGAGGCGGAACTCCAGCGGGTCGATCTCGTCGCGCTGGAAGCGCCGCACGTGCGCCTCGTAGTTCTGGATCTCGGCCTCAATCTCATCGGGCAGGTCGAAGTCGGTGGCAGGGTCGAGTTGAGCGGTAGTCATGACATTTCCCCCGGGCGCAGCGGCCGGACGCTCACCATAGCGGAGCCGCCCGGAATCTCGCTATTCCCGACGCCTAAATTGTACAATCCCGACCAGAATTATCAAGATTCCGCGTGACCCGCCGGGCGCTCAGCGCGACAGCGCCCGCGCGATCACGACGCGCAGCGCGGGCGGCTCGAACGGCGCCGCGATGATCTCCTCCGCGCCGAACGCGACCACCGGCACGCGCTCCCCGTAGCGGGCGGCGAGGGCCGGGTCGGCGTCGACGTCGAGCACCGTGACGTCGAAGTCGAGCACCGGCGCGAGTCGCTCCAGTTGCGCGCGCGCCTCCGCGCACAGGTGGCAGCCGTCGCGGTCGTAAAGGACGAAGCGGGGGCGGCGGGCGGGGACCACGTCAGCCGGGGTCGCGGCGTTTGCGCCGGCGCACGCCGCCCGGGCCGGCGCGGGAAGCGGGAGGCCGCTTCGGCGCCTTCGACTACGGGGCCGAGCCGGCGTCGCGCGCCGCCCCGTCGCGTC
>JAPOXB010000207.1 GCA_026707335.1 Chloroflexota bacterium | reverse complement strand
GGCCGACGTGCTCTCGCTGCGCGAGCGGGAGTTCGTCCTCGCCGCGCGCTCGATCGGGGCGCGGGACCGGCGCGTGCTCGCCCGCCACGTGCTGCCCAACCTGATCAACGTCGTCGTCATCCTGATGACGCTGGAGGTCGCCACCGTGATCCTGTTCGAGGCCGGGCTGAGCTTCCTCAACGTCGGCGTCGAGGCCGGGACCCCCTCCTGGGGGATCATGATCTCGGAGGGGCGCAACTTCATGCCGATCGCCTCCTGGCTGATCTGGATCCCCGGCATCGCGATCGTGATGATCGCGCTGACCGCCATGATGATTGGCGATTGGCTGCGCGACGCCCTCGACCCGCAGTTACGCAAGGTGCGCTGATCTATCATTCGGCTGACCGGCAGCCGGAGACGAAGGGAATCAGAACATGGTGACGACAACCCGATCCCAGCACATCGCGACGCAGGTCGCGGTGCCCCCGGACAAGGCCGTTCCGCCGCGGCACGCCTCCGCCGGCCCGACGGCCACGGTGACGTCGGAGGTCGAGCGGCTGGTCGACGGCCGCTTCCGCGTCGCGCGGCTGCAGCGCTTCGTCGCCGACGCGTCGCGGCGGGAGATGGTCGTCCCCAGCGCGCCGATGCCGGCGGAGCAGATCGCGAGCGGGGCGGGGACGTCGGGCATCTACACCCTCGTCGAGCCGCCGGACATCGACCTGTACCGCTCGTACATCCCCGATCCGCTGCGGATGCCCGCGGCGCCCGAGGTCGCCCTGGCCCTGGTCGACTTCAACTCCGGCAACCCCGCGATCCGCTATCCCGAGGGCTGGGTGCTGGTCAAGGCGACGCGGCCCGACAACGGCGCCGACCTGTGGATCGTCGCCAGCATGCCGGTCGCGAACGTGCTGACGGCCTACATCGGCCTCGCCTGGGGGCTGCCGAAGTACATCTCGGATGAGATGACCATCGGGCGCGATCGCTCGGAGGTGATCTACGAAGGCGCCGTCCGCTTCTCCCTCGAACTGACGCCCGCGTCCGGCGCCGACGAGCCGGCGCTGCGCGACCGCATCGGGTCGATCCACGAGCTGGGCATGCTGCAACCGCACATCGGCAAGCGCGGGATCGTCCCGATCCATAACTTCGGCCGGGGCGCGCAGTTGCAGGCCGTGGAGTGGGAGGCCGGGACCGTCAGGGCCTGGTGCTCCCCCGACGACCCCTGGGCGGGGCTCGTGCCGGCCGGGTCGGAGACGCCGGGCGTCTTCCAGCGCGTCGCGCCGACGGCCCACGGCGAGTCCGTCTGGCAGAAGATCGGGCCGGCCGCGGCGGTCGAGTAGGGCGCGCCGCGATGCCGTTGCCGAGCAAGCGCACCGTCGCCGTCTGGTTCGACGACGGCCACATCCGGCTGATCGAGCAGGACGTCCCCGAGCTGCGCCCCGGCAGCATCGCCGTCGATGTGCGGGCGTCGTCGGTCAGCCCCGGCAGCGAGTTCAGCTGGGGCCGCGACCGGCGCGACGTCATGGGCGGCTGGCGCACCCTGACCGAGCATCGGGGGTCGCCCGAGGCAGGCAGCGAACCGACCCCCTACCGGGGCTACTCGAACGCCGGCATCGTGATCGCAATCGGCGAGGGCGTGACGCGCTTCGCCCCGGGCGACCGGGTCGCGTGCATCGGAGTGGGGCACGCCGTGCACACCGACACCGCGGTCGTGCCGCACAATCTGGCCGTCCATCTGCCCGAGCCGGTGACCTACGTGGAGGGGTCGTACGGGATGCTGATGGGCACCGCGCTGAACGCGCTGCGGCGGGCGGACCTCAAGTTCGGGGAGACGTACGCGGTGGTCGGGCTGGGCGTCGTGGGGCAGCTGACGGCGCAGTTGCACATGCTGGCGGGCAACCGCGTCATCGGCTGGGACACCGTGCCCTTCCGCACGGAGATCGCGCGCAAGTGGGGCATCGACGCGGCGGTGACGGTCGGGCCGGAGGATCCCGTCGCGCGGACGCGCGAGTTCACCGGCGGCTACGGCCTCGACGGCGGCGCGATCGCCTTCGGCGGCGAAGCGAGCAAGGCCGTGCAGAGCCTCGCCCGCTGCATGAAGCGCACCCCCGACGGACATCCGGTCGGGCCCATCGTCGTGGTCGGGCTGGCGCGGTTCGCCTACCTCGACCACGAGGCGGCCGGCGAGACGAACATCGACATCCGCAGCGCGATGCGGACCGGGCCCGGCTACCACGACGAGGCGTGGGAATCCGGCGCCGCCTACCCGCCGGTGCTGGTGCGCTGGACCACCACCACGAACCTCGAGCTGTGCATGCGGCTGGTCGCCGAGGGGAAGCTCGACGTGGGCTCGCTGATCACGCACGTCATCCCCTTCGCCGACGCCGACGCGGGCATCTCCCACGCGCTGGAGGACCCGGACCGGATGCTCGGCGTCGTGTTCACCCGCGACGGCTAAGCTCGGCCGCGGAACGGAGGGCGACGCATGCCCGTCACGCTCGATTGGCTCGGCTGCGCCACCTTCCGGCTGACCATCGACGACCTGGTGCTGTTCCTCGACGCCTACATCGATCGCGTGCCGCTGGCGCCGCCGGTGGGCCTCTCGGCGGCGGAGGTCGATCGGGCCGACTACGTGCTCGTCGGGCACGCGCACTTCGATCACGTCGCCGGCGCGGAGACGATCGCCGTCAACACGGGCGCGCGCGTCATTGGCTCCAACGAGACCGCGCGCGTGCTGCGCGAGGCGGGCGTGCCGGAGGCGCAACTCCTGCCCTCGCAGGGGGGCGAGCGGCATCGCCTGGCCGACGGGGTCACGGTGCAGGTGTTCCCGGGGCTCCACTCCTGCATCTGGGTGGGGGGCTCCCACGACCCGGGCGAGGTCGTCCTCGGCCACTACGGCCTCTGCGAGGACGAACGCTGGGATCCCAACGCGCCGCGGGCCGACGGCGGCGACCGCGGCCCCGATCCCGACCCGGCGGCGGTGCAACAGATGCAGGACCACCGCGCCAGCACGATCGGCAGCGACCGCGACGGGGGGGCCCTCACCTACCTGATCGAGACGCCGTACGGCAGCGTCTTCTTCCACGACACTTCCGGCGGCTGGACCGGGGTGCTGCAGGACCTCCGGCCCGACTTCGCGATCGTGGCGATGGCGGGGCGCGGCAACGTCGATGGGGAGCCGATTCAGGGGTCGTCGGCGCAGTTCGTGGGGCGTATCGCGTCGCTCCTGCGGCCGCCGCGGCTGACGCTGGCCCACCACGACGACTGGATGCCGCCCTTCACCCGCGACATGACGAACGCCGACGCCCTCGCCCCGGTCCGGCGGGAGCTGGCGCGGATGGCGCCGCGCAGCGAACTGGTCGAGTTGCCCTACCGCAGCGGCTACGTGATCTTCGAGTAGCGGGCGCGCCCGTCAGACCGCAGCCACCGCCACCCGGCGCCCCTCCCGGGCCGACTCGCGCACGGCGTCGAGGACGGCCTGACAGCGCACCCCGTCCTGCAGGTTCATGGCCAGCGGCTTCTCGCAGAGGACGTGCTTCCCGGCGGCGACGGCGGCGAGCATGATCTCGCGGTGCGTCGGGGTCGGGGTCGCGATCGCGACGGCGTCCAGGTCGTCGCGTTCGACGAGCGCGCGGTAGTCCGCGGTCGCGACGGGGACGCCGAGGCGGGCGGCGACGTCGGGGAGGTCGGCATCGACGCTGCAGAGCGCGCCGACGTCCCAGCCCGCGGCGCGAAACCCCGGCAGCAGCGACTGCCTGACATGGGGGCCGGCGCCCAGGATGCCTACTCGCAGCGGCATCGCCTGTGCCTCCAGACTTCGGCCGTCGGGCCGGTGCGAACCTAGCACGACCGCGGCCCTGTCCCCCTCTCCATCCTTCTGGATGGAGAGGGGGAACGTGGAAGCGACCGCTCGGGAACCCTCCGGTCCCCCCTCTCCATTGCAGAGCAATGGAGAGGGGGTTAGGGGGTGAGGTTCGGGCGCCCGCCCGCCCCACCACCCGCGCGCGAAATTCTTTTGCGCGACGCCCTCTCCCCTCCCTCATAGAGAGGGGGTCACGTTGTGCAAATCCTCCCTTACGTCAACTGTGGAAACTTTACACTCCAAAACCTTGACCGCCCCCCCC
>JAPOXB010000099.1 GCA_026707335.1 Chloroflexota bacterium | reverse complement strand
CCCGCTGATTGCGCGCGGAATGGCCGACCTCATCGAGGAGGGCGGCTGGGGCGCGATCGGTGCGCACGGCCAGCTGCACGGGCTCGGTCCCCACTACGAGGTCTGGATGGTCGCGGCGGGGTCGGACGAGCACACCGCGATCGAGGTCGGCACCATCCACGGCGCGCACTTCCTGGGGCTGGCGCACGAACTCGGGTCGTTGGCCGAGGGGAAGCTGGCAGACTTCGTGGTGCTGAACTCCAACCCGCTGGAGGACATCCGCGCAACGGCCGACATCGCCATGGTGATCAAGGACGGGATCGTCTACGACGGCGACACGCTGGACGAGATGTGGCCACGCGACCGGCCCTTTGGCGAGCCCTACTGGGTGGACCAGGACGCGCTGCTCAGCGACGACCGGCCGACGGATTACTGGGATAGGATTCGGGGGCGGGAGCGCTAGACCGATCCCCTCGCCACAACCCACTCCATCGCCTGCCCCGTCACGGCGGCAATCCGGTCGAAGTCGGCGTCGTAGTGCACCAGGATCATCCCGGCGTACTCCGCGGCCGCCGCGATGATCAGATCCGGAATCGGCACGCGGTGTTGTCCCCGGATTGCCAGCAATCCTTGCACTTCGATGGCGCGCTGGAACATCGCCTCGGTCAGTTCCACCCGACGGTAGGCAAGGAAGCGGCGGCGGCGGGCGCGCGCGTGGTCGGACGCATTCCGGGTCGAGTAGAGGACCTCGAGGTCGATCACTGCGCACGTGGCGGCCTCGCCCGCTTCGAGGATCGGGACAAGCCGGGCCTGGACCTGGGGATCGGACATTCGCGCCAGGGCGCCCTTGTCAATCAGGTAGGGCATGTCGGTTGACCCGTCATGTGCTAGTAGCGCCAGGCCTTCGACATGACCGCCGGGTCGCGCAGGTCGAGCCCGTCCATCTCGATGAGTGCCCGGATCTCCCGGCGCCTCGCCTCGCGGCGCTCCACTTCGCGCAGCGCCCTGTCGATCGTCTCCCTTATGGACGAGGTTCCGAGCAGGATCCGCACGCGGGCAACGAGTTCATCGTCGATCACAACGCTGGTTTTTCGCATCGGATCCCTCTCTGGTACGCACGGGTATATCTGCTATTGCAAAACAAATATATCCAATCTGTACGCACTTGTATATCCTCACAACCGCAGTCACCCACTACCAGGATCCTCGCGACAGCCAGCACGCTTTCTGCCACCAGCCCGGGTCTGGATCAGCCCACCGCCACGGCTAGATTTAGACCCACGCAATTGCGGGCGACCGGAACAATTGCGCCCAACCGGAGCAATTGCACGCAACCCGAGGTGCAGAATCATGAAGACCGCAGTCACCGGCCCCGACAAGGCCGCAACCGATATTGAGCGGCCGACCTTCAAGGTGGCCGACCTTTCCCTGGCCGAGTGGGGCCGCAACGAGATTCGCCTAGCCGAGCACGAGATGCCCGGGCTCATGGCGATCCGGCGGGAATACCGCGACCTGCAGCCCCTCACCGGTGCCCGGATCATGGGTTCGCTGCACATGACGGTGCAGACCGCCGTGCTGATCGAGACCCTGGTCGAGCTGGGCGCGTCGGTGCGCTGGGCGTCGTGCAACATCTTCTCCACGCAGGATCACGCGGCCGCGGCCGCCGTCGTGGGGCCGGACGGCACCCCGGATGCGCCCGCCGGTCCCGCGATCTTCGCGTGGAAGGGCGAGACACTGGAGGAATACTGGTGGTGCACCGAACAGGCGCTCGCCTGGCCGGACGGCCGCGGCCCCAACCTGATCCTCGACGACGGGGGCGACGCCACGCTGCTGGTGCACAAGGGCGTCGACTTCGAGCGCGCGGGCGCGGTGCCCGCCTTCGATCCGGCCGCGGACAGCGAGGAGTGGGGCGTGATTCTGGAACTGCTGCGCCGGCACCAGCAGGTCGACGGCACGCGCTGGCAGCGCACGGCGGAGGGGATTCACGGCGTGTCGGAGGAAACGACGACGGGCGTCAACCGGCTCTACGAGATGGCGCGCGGCGGGACGCTCCTCTTCCCCGCGATCAACGTCAACGACGCGGTCACCAAGGCCAAGTTCGACAACATCTACGGGTGCCGGCATTCGGTGATCGACGGGCTGAACCGCGCCACCGACGTCATGATCTCGGCGAAGGTCGCCGTCGTGATGGGGTACGGCGAGGTCGGCAAGGGCTGCGCCCAGGCGCTCAAGGGACAGGGCGCGCGCGTCGTGGTGACCGAGATCGACCCCATCTGCGCGCTCCAGGCCGCCATGGAGGGGTACCAGGTGGCCCGCCTGGAGGACGTGATCGAGACCGCGGACATCTTCATCACCGCGACCGGCAACCGCGACGTAGTCACCCTCGACCACATGCGCCGCATGAAGGACAAGGCGATCGTGGGCAACATCGGCCACTTCGACAACGAGATCGACATGGCGGGGCTGGAGGCGTCGGATGCCGTGCGCAAGACGATCAAGCCGCAGTTCGACGAATGGACCTTCCCCGACGGCCGGAGCATCCTGATCCTCGCCGAGGGGCGCCTGCTGAACCTGGGCTGCGCGACCGGGCATCCGAGCCTGGTCATGTCGGCCAGCTTCTCGAACCAGGTCATGGCGCAGATCGAGCTGCACCAGCGGCACGACAGCTACGACATCGGCGTCCATCTCCTTCCCAAGACGCTGGACGAGCGGGTGGCGCGGCTCCATCTGGACCGGCTCGGCGTCCGGCTGACCGAACTGACCCCCGAACAGGCGGACTACATCAACGTGCCCCAGGGCGGGCCGTACAAGCCGGACCACTACCGGTACTAGGCGCGTGACCCGCCGCGCCGCCCTTGCCACGGCTCTGGTCCTCCCCGCCCTGCTCTCGTGCAGCGAGCCCGCCGAGCCGCTTCTGGGCGAGTGGGTGTCGGTCGGATCCGAGCGCCCGCCGATGATCTACATCTTCGACAATGACAGCATCATGAAGTGGGTCGTCGAGCTGGAGGCGGGACCCGACACCGTGCCGGTGCCGTACCGGGTGAACTACCAGGCCGATCCGGTCCACCTCGACGTCGGACCGTGGGACGACGGACCCGTGGCGGGCCGCACCCTCTTCGGCATCGTGGAGATCCAGGGGCCGGACAGGTTTCAGGTGGACTTCGAACCTGCGGACCCGGATGGCGACGGCTCGGAACGGCCGAACGGGTTTTCCGACCAGGCGGTGACGTTTGTTCGGAGGGTGAACTGAGAAGGGTCGCGCTGATTGCAGGCGCGTTGCTCAGCAGCTGTGCGGAAGTCGTCTCCCCCGCAGACCCACCGGTATTCACCTTCGATTTTGCCCGCGGGCCTCAGGGATTCGTTGCGGGCTTCGCCGACTACCCGCCCGAACACGCCGAAATCTACGAGTTGACCGCCGACTACCGAGCGATCCCGCCACCGTTCGACTCGCGATCCGCGCTGTTCATTTCCGGCATCAACCGCAGTGACGACCTCTTCATGTTCTACAAGGGGGCGCTCGACGGGCTGACACCCGGTGCCCGGTATGCGGCCACGGTCAGCCTGGAGATCGCGACCGAGACGCCGTCGGGCTGTTTCGGCGTCGGCGGCTCCCCCGGCGAGAGCGTATGGATCAAGGCCGGTGTCACCGCGGTTGAACCGCTCCCGGTCAGCGATGGTTCCTACCTGCGCATGAACGTCGACATCGGGAGCCAGTCGAACAGCGGCACCGAGGCGGTTGTACTCGGCAATGTCGCCAACTCAAGAACCTGCGAGGAGCCTCGTCGGTGGGAGACCAAGGAGTTGGCCGAGCAAGGCGTGTCCGCGCCGCTTCTGATGCCTTCCGACGGCCGCGCATGGCTTCTGATGGGCGCAGACTCCGGCTTCGAGAGCCTCACACGGGTCTACTTCACCAGAGCGTCCGTGACGCTCACGCCGCGATGACTCGATCTTCCGGCTGACGGCTTAATGCCGTCGGCGCGCACGGTGCGCGGCAGCGTGAAGGACCGGCGGAAGGAGCCGAAGCTGCGCTCGACCAAGTGGTACTTGCCGCCGGGCTCGCCCTCCTCGCGGGACCCGCGCTTCTCGCCCGAGATCGTGAGCACGTCGTTCTCGAGGTTGATCTCGACCCCGTCCTCGGCCATGCCGGGCAGCTCGGCCGTGAGCAGGATCTCTCCTCCCTTTTCCT
>JAPOXB010000203.1 GCA_026707335.1 Chloroflexota bacterium | reverse complement strand
ACTGGTAGGCGCCGAAGACGAAGTAGGCGACGCCGACGCCGCCGACCACGCCCAAGAGAATCCCGACCAGATTCGAAATCGTCTGGGTCAGGTCATCCATGAGTTGCGTTCCTTTCCTGGAACTTGTCCCGCCCTTGATGCGGGACCGGCCCCGGACCAGGTCCGGGGCGCTTGTTGCGGTTTTGCCCCCTGCGGGACTGGTCCCTACTCAGCACATGGCAGTTCTCCTTCGATGCGGGACTCGCGGGTCCGCTACTCGTTCTGACTCCGGGGACCGCGACCGGACGGCTCAGAGCCGCCCTGGGGCGTCGAGAGCTCGGCCGCCGAGCGGGTCGCCCCGCCCACACCCGAGGAACCGCCGGCGCCTGCGCTGGACCGGGCTTTGCCCGCTGCCGCGCCCCCACCACCGATTGCGGCGACAGAAGCGACGGAGCGGACCATCGTGGCCGGCAGCGAAAGACCGAACCAGAGCGTCTGCAACCAGGCGTCGAACGGACTGGAGTTGCCCAGCATCGACGGCACCCGGGTGGCCAGGTAGATGAAGGCCAGCGACATCAAGAGCTTCCAGATCAGGTCCCGGGTCGGTTCGAAGACCCCGATCGGGGCCAGCTCCGAGAGGAAGCCGATGCCCAGCGCGAGCGCGATCAGCTGGACCGCCTGCTGGAAGACCGTGGTCACGAAGAGGCGCAGCCAGTGCCGGCTCCAGCCCGAGGAGTGCGGCAGGATCCAGAGCCCCATCGCCGCCGGCGCCAGGACCAGCAGGAGGTCGATCAGGGCGAGCCGCAACACCATCTGCACGAGCAGGTAGATGCAGAAGAATGCGTAGATGAGATAGATCAGGGCCAGCAGCAGGGCGAGCCCGACCGAGCCGCCCTCGACCGCCGTGAGCAGGGTCTCGACGGGAGCGCGGAGCAGGTCGGAGGGCGTCACATCCAGGGTGACGGCGATGAACCCGGAGACCGCGTGGGCGACGTCAATGACGAGCGCGCACCACCAGAGTGAGGCGGCCGCCGCGACCACGCCCAGGACGAGTCGCGGGATCAGTTCGCGCCAACCGGCCTGTCTCGCGCCCAGCGGTTCCTGGGTGATCAGCGAGAGGCCGATCCAGCCGATGATGAATGCCAAGGCGGCCGAGGTCACGACCCAGACCGCGAGCCAGGCCTCCTGGACCAGGAGATGGCCGTAGGTGAGATCAGCGGGCGTGCCGGTGATGATGTCGGACATCCGGCTACTCCTCGTCCCGGCAGCTGGCCGGCTCTTCCGCGGTCAACGCGGTGAGGACGCCGCAGAGCGTGCCGTGCACGCCCTCGATCACCCAACGCGCGGCCGCCTTGGCCCAGCCGTCCGGGTCGAGCGCGCGCAGGAGGCTGCCCAGGAGGCCGCCCGGCTGGTGCAGGGGCACAACGGCGTAGAACGTGGTCGGGGTCGGCTGGCGGCCGGTCGCGGCCAGCATCACCATGAGATAGGTCTTGTCCGGGTCGAGCGCTTCCTGTTCGTCCAGGGCGGGGTAGTCGAACTCGTACTCCCAGCCCTCGTCGCGCTCCGTCTCCCCGCCTGAGACGCGGTACATGGCGGTCAGCCACTCGCCCGTGTCGGCGTCGCGGATCCCGTAGTAGAGCGTGGTGAGCTGCTGGCTGAAGATCGGCCGGGCGCGGAACTGGCCGTGCTTCTTGCGCTCGATCCAGTCCTCGTCCTCGTTGATCCACTCCAGCTGCGTCCCTGAAGGCGGCTGCTGGGCGTCCGCGATCTGCCAGGCCGTTAGGGCGACGATCGTCGCGGCCAACAGCGCGCAGACCATCACAATCAATCGCGAGTTCTTCAGTCCGCCTTCACAGATTCGAGCTCGCATCGCGTTCCTCCGCTGCACGTGTGTTCAGTTCGTGAGCACGAGTGTGCGCGGCGGCGGAATGCGATGTAATGGCTCATAAGGGGTGACGCGCGTGTCACTGTCCGCGAGAAAACACGGCAATCGAAGCGGCCGAGTCGGCCTCAAAGGGAATCTGAGACTGCGAGTCGATCGGCGGTTCGGCGAATCCAGCCGCTGGCTGGGCGGAGGCGACTAGCGGTTTGAAAATGCGCTGTGGCGTTGCCAGTCCGACCCGGTGAGCCAGATCGAGCCCAGCGGGCCGGCGCTGTCGATTTGTTCCCGATCGGAGACGAACAGGGGGATCTGCACGTCGGTACGTTCCATCTCGCCGCGGGCGACCGCCATGAACCGGCTCGCCAGCAGGTCCTGCTCGAGCACGATCAGCAGGCGCGGAACGGCGCCGTGGTCGTCGAGCGGGCTGCGTCCGTCGAAGTAGCGCAGGTAGGGGGCGAGGCGCGCGGCCATCGTCTTGGGGCGGATGGCGCGTCGTTCCCACTCGAGGAAGAACGGGAGGTAGCGATCGGGGCCGCGCAGCAGGCCGAAGGCATCGGGCTGGATTGAGTGCAGCCGGCCGCGATGGCGGAAGTAGCGGGAGGCCCGCTGGGGCGGGTCGAGTTGCGCCACATCCCAGTCGATCGAGCGAGCCTGCGAGACCAGCCGCGCTGCGAACCCGTGCACCGCCTCGGTGTGTTCCAGGTGCCGGAGCAGCTGCCGCGCGCGGGCGCCCGAGACGTTGCGCCACTCGAGGGGCACGTCTTCATCGAGCAACGACGCGCTCCAGCGCCTGCGGGCGTCCGCGGGCGAGGTGCGGTCCCGGTGGGCGAGCCAGGTTAGGGCGCGGTCCGTCAGCGCTAACCGGCGGCGGCCGCCCAAGCTGAGCGCTGTGACCAACCTGCGCCGCTGCATCTCCGCCGTGAGTGCGGACCCCCGACGCCGGCCGACGCTGAGCAGGTGCGTCAGGTGATCTGGCGCCAGCCACGGCCAGTCGGCCAGCAGATCCACTGTGCGCTTCGCCGCCGGCTTGAGCCGGGACGACAGCATCCAGTCGGCGTCACCGGCCTCAGGTTCGGTCCAGCCTGGCGGCGAGCGTCGCTGACGCGCTGGCTCGCGGCCCCAGGAACCGCGCCCGCTCAGCAGACCCAGGGAGGTCGCCAGGCTCATCGCGGATGCGCCGGAGGGCGCGCGCCAGATCCGCGACTCCATTGACGCTGTGGCGGTGTGGGTCTCCTGGGCCAGGAAGCAGACGAACGGCAGCGAGGCGGCCAGCCGGCGGGCGTGGCGCAGGCGGACTTCGTCCGGAACCAGCAGCAAGGCGGCCGAGAACGCGGGTCCATCGCGCAGCCGGCCGATGCGGCGGGCGAACGCCGTCCGGTTGGCAGTGCGGCCGCAGCGCAGGATCGCCAGCGTGCGGCCGTCCGGCAGCGCGATCGCCGCATCCGCCGGCGCGGAGCGGTACCAGCGGAAGCGGATCGGAAACCACTCCTCGCAGAGCGCGGCGGTCAGCCGGTAGATCACAGCGATGCCGTCCAGCCGGCGCATCAACAGGCGCAGCCACTCCTCTGAAGTTGGATGCTCTCGCAGCAGCGCTGGTGTCGTCGTGCCGCTCAGATCGGCGAGCCGATCGAGGCCGCTCGCCGTGAGCCTGAACCGCTGCGTGGGAGCGATCAGCTCCGAGGCGTGCGGCAGGCGGGCGACCAGGTGCTCGTCCGCCAGGGAGCCAATCCCCTCGTAGACGGCGCTCGGGGAACGGCCCGAGACGGCGGCCAGCTCGACGCGGTCGAGCAATGGCATCACTGCGAGCTGTTCGAGCAGGTCCCGCTCAACGGTGTTCACGCGAATCTCCCCAGGTACTGGCGATTGAGTGGCAGTGGTGAGCATACTCAGAATGTCCGTGCAATAATCACCCAGGAAGAAGCTGACTGTCCAGAAGTTGTCCAGGATTCGGGGTGCTACCCGTGTACAGGAGATTGGAGTTCTGGACAGCTGACCAACGAGTGATGATCTCTAGTGTTTTTCGGGGCGGTCGGTCCAGAGTTGGCGTGATTCGGCAAGCAGTTTCTGCGCGGGCTGGTTCCGCAGTGCTTGGACAGTTCTCGGCGTGGGTGATGCAGCGATGAGCGGCGAGGGCGACAGTGCCGAGATGACGGGGGGCGAGACCCAGGATGGGGCGGGGCGGATGTGGTCCCTCCTACAGGACCTCCTGGAGGCGCATGGGCGGGAGGGGACGGCGGAATTGCTGGGGGTCAACGAGCGGACACTGAGGCGGGCGGAGTCGAACCGGCATGTCACCCCGCAGCTGCAGAAGGAACTGGAACGGCACGCGGGTCTTGGGGACGGACCTTCCCC
>JAPOXB010000095.1 GCA_026707335.1 Chloroflexota bacterium | reverse complement strand
CCGCCGACGCGGCCCAGGAGGCCGCCGAGAGCGCCGCCATGGCGGCGGAGGACGACGAGGCCCCGGCCACCGGCCCGCGGCACGGAGGCGTCGTCACTTTCGCCGGGTGGGATGGAGGCATCTTCGACCCGGCGATCGCGAACCACGGCGGCACCGACACCATCGTGTTCTCGATCTACGACCAGCTCAACTACCTCGATAACGGCGGCGTGCTCACCTCTGCGATGGCGGAGCTGCCCGAGGTCGTCGATGACGTCAACTTCATCTACAACATCAAGCCGAACGTGCATTGGCAGGACAAGGCGCCGCTGAACGGTCGCCAGTTCGTCGCCGAGGACGCCGCCTTCGGACTCCAGCGCTACGGTCAGGACAACCCCGAGTTCATCTGGAGAGACCGCTTCGCCGCCGTCGACCAGTTCAGGGTCCCCGACGACCTCACCCTGCACCTCACGCTCGCGGGGGTGTTCGCGCCGCTGGTCACTGCGGTCGGCGAGATCCAGGCGCTGATGGTCTCGCGTGACGCGGTCGAGGCCTTCGGCGACGACGGCATCGCCACCAACATTGAGGCCGCCATCGGCACCGGCGGCATGCAGCATGTCTCCCGTGAGCCCGACGTCCTCACCGAGCTCGAACGCAACCCCAACTACTACCGCGAAGGGCTTCCCTACATCGACGGGCTGCGGGCGACCTGGAATTTGGACGCGGCGTATCGGGCCGCACAGTACGTCGCCGGCGAGGCCGACTTCATGTGGATGCCGTGGCTGGGCTTCCCGGTAGAGAACGAGGCCGTGCGGGGCCAAGTCGGCGAGGAGAACGTCGTCGAAGTGCCCATGGATGCGACCTGGAACTCAGCGATATACATCCACACCAAGGTCGAGCCCTACACCGACCCGCGCGTCCGCCTCGCCCTGCATCTCGCCACCAACCGGGAACAGTTCTTCGCGGTGGCCGCAGGCTTCCAGGAGATCGGCGGGCCGATCGGCCACGCGTCCGGCGTCTACGCGTGGACCCCCGACGAGCTCCGCCAACTGCCTGGCTACCGCTCCGGCGCCCTGCGCGAGGAGGACCTGGCCGAGGGCCGGCGGCTGCTCGACGCCAGCGGCTACGACTCGGCCAGCGTGCCGCCGATGAGCTGCAGTGACGGAGAAACCCCACGCGCTGAGGTGATGCAGCAGAACTTTGCCGAAATCGGCTTCGAGGTCGATCTCGAGGAGGTTCCCGACTCGGAGCACCTCACCAGGCGGGCAGCGGGGGATTTCACCATCAGCATGCATGGCCAGGGGGGCGAGTTCGACCCCGACGTCCTCTACGGCAAGCATCACAGCGCCGGCGGGCGGAACTTCGGCGAGTTCTCGGACCCCGAGATCGACGCGCTGCTGGAGCAGGGACGCACGACCCTCGGCACCGAGAACCGTGTGCCGATCTACGACGAGATCCAGACCAAGTTGCTCGAAGAGCACAATTCCCAGATCTACGCGCTGTGGGGTCGCCCGGTCGTCGGCCACCGTCCTTGGCTCAAGGGCTACGGCCCGACCAACAGCAGCACCGCGGCCACCTATCGGCTGTACCGGTCGTGGTTCGAGGGCAAGCCCGGGGTGTAGGGGGGAACCGCACCCCCCTTCGGCGCCGCTCAGGACAGGCCTGTCCCCCCTCTCCATCCTTTCGGATGGAGAGGGGGGACGTGGAGGCGGGCGTTGGATCCCCCTCACCCCAACCCTCTCCCCAGGGAGAGGGGATCGGAGTCCCCCCTCTCCATTGCTCTGCAATGGTGAGGGGGTGAGGCTCCACCCGTGCCGGTACACTCGACGCCGCATCCAGAGAACGCGTCGAGGAGGAGCATCGGCATGGGCAATCGACTGCAGGACAAGGTCGCGCTGATCACGGGCGGGACGAGCGGCATCGGCGAGGCGACGGCGGAGCTGTTCGTCGCCGAGGGGGCGCGGGTGGTGATCACCGGCCGCTCCGAAGCGAAGGGCGCGGGCATCGCCGATCGCCTGGGCGAGCACTGCGTCTACGTGCGCGCCGACGTGACCCGGGAGGCCGACATCGCCGCCTCGGTCGACGCGACGCTCGAGCGCTTCGGCAAGCTCGACGTGCTGTTCAACAACGCCGGCGCCGGCGTGCGGACGACGGTGGACACGATCACCGCGGCGCAGATCGAGGAGGGTGTGCGGCTGCTGCTGTCGAGCGTGATGCTGGGCATCCGCTACGCCGTGGAGCCGATGAAGGCCAACGGCGGCGGGGCGATCATTAACAACTCCAGCATTGCGGGGCTGCGTTACCGGCAGGGCGACCTGCTCTACTCCGCGATCAAGGCCGGCGTGACGCACTACTCCAAGCTGGCCGGCGTCGAGCTGGGGCCGTACGGCATCCGCGTCAACATCATCTCGCCGGGCGCGATCGCCACCCCGATCTTCTGGGGCGGCTCGGAGCGCGCGAATACGCTCAGCGACGAGGAGAACGCGCGCAAGATGGCGAAGCTGCAGCGCAACCTCGCCAAGGCGACGCCGATGCGCGCGTCGGGCTTGGCCGTCGACATCGCCGAGGCCGCGCTCTACCTGGCCAGCGACTCGGGCCGCTTCGTGAACGCGCACGATCTGATCGTCGACGGCGGCCGCACGTCGATGTTCGAGGAGCAGATCCTCGAGGAGTAGCGGGACGACCAGATCCCCCTCACCCTAACCCTCTCCCCAGGGAGAGGGGATCCGATCCCTAGGCAGAGGGCCAGGGTGAGGTCGTAGCGGCGCGCCCGTTATCCTGGCGATCCCCATCCGCGAACGGAGCCGACATGCCCAACAACCCACGCCCCACCGACTGGCAGCCCGAGGTCGATGAACTCAACATGCGCCGCCGCCTGGCGCTCAAGCTCGGCGGCGAGGAGCGCGTCAGCCGTCAGCACGAGATGGGCAAGCTCACCATCCGGGAGCGCATCGACGCGCTCGCCGACCCGGGCACGTTCCACGAGATCGGCGGGCTGGCGGGCTACGGCATCTACGAGGACGGCGCGTTCCAGGACTTCACGCCGCTGCCTTACATCGGCGGGCTGGCCAAGGTCGACGGGCGCCGCGTCGTCGTCGGCGGGCACGACTTCACCGTCGGCGGCGGCGCGGCCGACATCAGCACGCAGGAGCGATTCAAGAACCTCTTCCTGGCCGACATGGCGCGGGAGTACCGCATCCCGCTGATGATGTTCCACGAGGGCGCCGGGGCCAACGTCGCGGCCGAGGGCGACGGGTACGGCCACCTGCCGAGTTCCTTCGACGTCTTCGGGCCCGACATCCTCGCGGGGGTCGAGGTGCCCGTGATCTACGACGTCGCCGGCGCGGCGGCGGGCGGCGTGGCCGCGCACGCCATGCTGGGGCACTTCGTGGTGATGACGCCGCAGGGCGCGCTCTTCGCCGGCGGGCCGCCGCTGGTCAAGCGCGCCCTGGGCGCCGACGTGACGAAAGCCGAACTGGGCGGCCCCGACGTGCACGTCATGGCCTCGGGCGCGGTCGACAATCGCGCGGTCGACGAGTACGACGCCATCGCCCAGATGAAGAAGTTCCTCTCCTATTTCCCCGACAACGTCTACGCGCAGCCCCCGGTCTGGCCGACGAACGACCCGCCCGACCGGGAGGAGCAGGAACTGCTCTCGATCGTGCCGCGCGAACGCACGCGCCCCTACAACATGCGGCGCGTGGTGGAACTGCTCGTCGACGACGGCGACTACTTCGAGATCCAGCCCGAGTACGCCACCACCGTGCACACGATCCTCGCCCGGGTGGGCGGCTACCCGGTCGGCATCGTGGCCAACAACCCGCGCATGCTGGCCGGCGCGATGACCGCCGCCTCGGCCGACAAGCAGGGCCACTTCATCGAACTGTGCGACCACTTCCACATGCCGGTCGTCTTCCTGGCCGACGTGCCCGGCTTCATGCTGGGCGTCCAGGCCGAGCGCACGGGCACGCTGCGGCATGGGATGCGCGCCTACTGGGGGATGTACATGGCCTCGGTGCCGGTCTTCACCATCATCACGCGCAAGAACTTCGGCATGGCCGGACAGGCGACGGCCAACGTGGGGCGGAGCAACTACCGCGTCGGCTGGCCGTCGGGCGACTGGGGCTCGATCCCGATCGAGGGCGGCGTCGCCGCCGCCTACAAGCGCGAGATCGCGGCCGCGCCCGACCCCGACGCCAAGCGCCGCGAGATCGAGGAGCACCTGCTCCAGTTCCGCAACCCCTTCCGCACCGCGGAGGCCTTCGGCATCGAGGAC
>JAPOXB010000025.1 GCA_026707335.1 Chloroflexota bacterium | reverse complement strand
CCCGCCAAAAAAAAAGAATTCGGGGGTGAACAAGCCGTCCGGCGCGGAGCCGGCCGGCGGTCGGGCGCCCGGCGTGCAAAAAAAAACGCGCGGTGAAGGTCTGATCCCCTCTCCCTGGGGAGAGGGTGAGGGTGAGGTTCTGATCCCCTCTCCCTGGGGAGAGGGTTAGGGTGAGGGGGCCGACCTTCCGCACCCCTTCGGACGACCTTGCGCACCCCTTGGACCGCCCTTCCGCACCCCTTGGACCGACCTTGCGGGGCCCTTGCGCACCCCACCGCGCGGCGTTCGCGTTCCCGCTCTCCGTCGTCCAACTGCAGAGGGGGACAGGCCTGTCCTGAGCGGCGCCGAAGGGGGGTGAGGTTCCGATCCCCTCTCCCTGGGGAGAGGGTTCGGGTGAGGGGGAGCCCCGCCTGGACACGACGACCGGAATCCGCTATGATGCGATCACGGACCGCGGGTAGCGGGTATGCCGGAGCAGACGCCCCTCCCCACCACCATCGCAGGAACCCCGCCTCCGAAGAAATTCCGCCCGTTTTCGTGCATATGGGTGCATAAAGCGTGCAAAAACGTGCACGTGGCCGCCGCGATGGCCCTCCCCTGACCCCCGGGTAGGCCCCAGGTACACTCCTGTTGACCGCCGGGAGACGCCCTCCTAACCCCCCGCGGCCCCCCCGCGGCCCCTCCGCGGCCCCCCGCGGCCCCTCCGCGGCCCCCCGCGGCCCCCCTCCCCCGCCCGCCGGCGCTACGCTCTGCGCATCGCGATCGATGGGAGCAGGTGCTCGGTCATGGCCCGTGTGATCCTGATCCGCCACGGCGAGTCGGAGGCCAACCGCGACGGGCGCAGCCTCGGCCGGGCCGACTCCCCCCTCACCGAGCGGGGGCGGCGCCAGGTCGCGGCGCTGGGCCGGGCGCTGGCGCGCGAGCCGATCGGGCGGGTGCTCAGCAGCCCGCTGCGTCGCGCCGCCGACGCCGCGGCGGCCGTCGCGGCCCCCCACAGCCTCGAGGTCGAGACGTGCGATGGCCTGATCGAGATGGAGGTGGGCGAGATGGAGGGCCTCCCCTGGGCCGAGGCCCGCGCCCGCTTCGCCGCCTTCCTCGACCGCTGGATGACCGACGAGAGCGCCACGCTGCCGATGCCGGGCGGCGAGTCCCTCGCCGACGTGCAGCGCCGCGCCTGGCCCGTCATTGCGCCGTTTTTCGCCGCCTCGCGACCGGACGCGCCATCCGGCGCCCCTGCCGAGACGACGGTCGTCGTCTCGCATAACTTCGTCATCAAGACGCTGCTTTGCGCCGCGCTCCATCTGGACTTGGCCTGCTGGCGGCGCTTCGAGGCCGACCTCACGGGTCGCACCGTGCTGGAGAGCCGTCGCGGGCTGACCGTGCTGCGCACGCTGAACGACGTGTCGCACCTGCCGCCGGATCTGCGCGGCTAGATGGGGCCGTCGCGGGGCGCCCCCCGCTCGGCGGCGTCTCGCCCGGCCCGATCGGCTGTGTTACGGTGCGCTCGGTGGTGGGCCGGGGACGCGATGCCGAGCCGGCGCTCCTGGCGATCTCCCTTCGGCCGCGCCCAGCGCGCCGACCCCTTCTCCGTCGAAACGGCCTTCTCCAAGCCGCCCCCCCTCGACGACGAGGAGCCGCGGCGCGCGCCCATCGACGGCTTCCCCCGTCGCCGCCGGGTGACTCCCCTGCTGCTCTTCTTCGGCGCGCTTGCCCTGGTTGGCTACTTTGTCTTCACGGCCATGGACGGCGTGCTCAACACGAACACGCTCGACGCCCGCGTCGCCGTGCTCCGCGAGGAGATCGATGAACTGGAATGGCAGGCCGACCAACTGGAGGCGCTCGTCGCCTTCCTGGACTCCGATGAGTACATCGAGCGGGTCGCGCGGGAGGAGTTGGGCCTCGTGCGTGTCGGCGAGGAGGCGTTCGCCGTGCAGGCGCCGCTGCGTCCCGGCATCGACGTCTTCCAGTCGCCCTGGTGGGCCAATCTGCTGCCCCATGCGCCCGCGCCGACCCTGGAGGAGCTTGCCAATCGCGGCGACGACGACACGAGCGCCGCGTCCCAGGACTGACCACCGGCCGGCGGTGCGCGCATGAGTCCCGCCCCCCCGTCCTTCGACGACCGCGCGAGCCGCGACATCGCCGGCCGGATCCGGCGCGCGTGCCGAGCGTCCCTCGACGCCCTCGTCATCGATGGGCGCCCCCGGCTGCTCGTGGGCCTCTCGGGCGGGCCCGATTCCAGCGCCCTGCTGCTGGCCCTCGCGGCCGGGGCGATGCGGGAGGGCTGGGCGATCGTCGCGGCGCACATCGACCACGGCATCGCCCCCCCGCCGGTCCGCCGGGAGTTCGAGGGCGCGGCGCGCGCCGTCGCCGATCGCGTGGGTGTGCCGCTGCGCGTCGGTCGTGTCGACGCCCCGGCCGAGGCCGCCCGCCGCGGCGACGGCCTCGAGGCCGCGGCGCGCCGGCTGCGCTACGACGCCCTGCTGGAGATCGCCGCCGCCGCCTTCGACGGGCGCCCGGCCCACGCCATCGTCGTGGGGCACACCATGGACGACCAGGCCGAGTCGGTGCTGCTGCACCTGATTCGCGGCAGCGGCAGCGACGGGCTCGCCGGGATGCCCGCCGGCGGCGTCGTGCCCCGTCCCGGCGCTCGGACCCCCCTGCTGCGTCCGCTGCTCGACATCCGCCGGTCGGAGACCGCCGCGCTCTGCGCCGCGGCCGGCGCTGCGCCCGTCCACGATCCCGCCAACGACGACCCGAGCTACACGCGGGTCCGCCTGCGCCGCGACGTCCTGCCGGCGCTGCGGTCGATCAACCCCGCCATCGTCGAGCGGCTGGCCGCGCTGGCCGGCGCCGTCGCCGTCGACCGCGCCCTGCTCGACCAGCTCACTGCCGCCGCCGCCGATGCGCTGCAGGCGGATTCCGCCCTGCCGCCGGCGCCCGCCGGGGCGGTGGTGTTCAGCCGGCGCGGCTTGGCCCGTCAGCCGCGCGCCATCCGCGCCCGCCTGCTGCGGCGTCAGGTGGTCGCGCTCGGGGGCGAGGCGCCCGATTGGGGTCGCACGGGCGCGCTGCTGCGCCTCGCCGAGCGGGGCGGCCACCAGGTGCAGTGCGCGGGCGGCGTCGTCGCGGCCGCGGCGGGAGACCGGCTCTGCATCCGGCGCGACGCCGGGCCCCCCCCGGCGGCGGGTCCGTGCGCCGGGGCCGATTGACACGCCCGAGCCCCGGCGGTACGTTCACCCGTACGCGCGGGCGCACCTCCGTGGTGCCCTGGTCGTCGCTGTGCCGGAAGGAGCCCGTCTCCTGCCATCGCTGCGCCGGCCATGGCGACGACGGCCGGGACGCCGGCGGCACCTTCACAACTGGAGAGCGAAAGAGCAGTGTGCTTGGGCGGACGAATCCGTCCGGGGCCGCGGCCTTGGCCGTGGCTGCGGACCGGTGTTTGAACCGCCGTCGCTTCTTTGAGGCGACAAGCTTGGACCAAACGGAGAGTTTGATCCTGGCTCAGGATAAACGCTGGCGGCGTGCCTTACGCATGCAAGTCGAACGAAGCTCCTTCCTTCGGGGAGGATGACTGAGTGGCAAACGGCTGAGTAACGCGTAGGTGACCTGCCCCGAGGTGGGGAACAACCCGTCGAAAGGCGAGCTAATGCCCCATGTGCTCGCGGGATCGGCCCCGCGAGGAAAGCTCCGGCGCCTTGGGAGGGGCCTGCGTCCGATTAGTTGGTTGGTGGGGTAACGGCCTACCAAGACGACCATCGGTAGCTGGTCTGAGAGGATGATCAGCCAGACTGGGACTGAGACACGGCCCAGACTCCTACGGGAGGCAGCAGCGAGGAATCTTGCGCAATGGGCGAAAGCCTGACGCAGCAACGCCGCGTGGGTGAAGAAGGCCCTCGGGTCGTAAAGCCCTTTTGCCGGGGAAGAACCCTGACGGTACCCGGCGAATAAGCCACGGCTAACTACGTGCCAGCAGCCGCGGTAATACGTAGGTGGCGAGCGTTATCCGGATTTACTGGGCGTAAAGCGTACGTAGGCGGTTCGGCAAGTCTGTCGTGAAATCTCCCGGCTCAACTGGGAGGGGTCGATGGAAACTGCCGGACTTGAGGGACGTAGAGGTGAGCGGAATTCCCGGTGTAGTGGTGAAATGCGTAGATATCGGGAGGAACACCAGTGGCGAAAGCGGCTCACCAGGCGTCACCTGACGCTGAGGTACGAAAGCGTGGGGAGCGAACCGGATTAGATACCCGGGTAGTCCACGCCGTAAACGATGGATGCT
>JAPOXB010000115.1 GCA_026707335.1 Chloroflexota bacterium | reverse complement strand
GGCGTCGTGCAGCTCGAGAGGAGCATGCGATGCGTGTGATCATGAGCAGATGGGTCGTCCTGCTGGCCCTGCTGGCGGCGTTTGCGCTGCTGGCGGTGGCCTGCGGCGGCGACGACGACGAGGCCGCCGAACCGCCTGCCGCCCCGGCCGCGGCCGACACGGGGGCGGACGAGGCAGCGGCCGAGGACGCGGAGGCGCAGGCGGATGACGCCGCCGCGCAGGCGCAGGCCCAGGCCGCGGCGGCCGAGGAGGAGCAGGGGCCCTTCCGGATCGGCGTCATGGAGTCGCTGACCGGGCCGGGCGAGACCTACGGCACCGTGGCCGTGCGCGCCAAGGAACTAGCCGTGGCGGAGATCAACGCCGCCGGCGGCATCAACGGCCGCATGCTGGAGCTCGTCGTCGAGGACTCCAAGTGCAGCGCCCAGGACGCGATCACGGCCTACCGCAAGCTCACCGACGTTGACGGCGTCAGGATCATCCTCGGCACGTCGTGCAGCGGCGCGATGCTGGGCGCCGCCCCCCTGGCCGAGGAGGACGGCGTGATCATGTTCTCCGGCCTGGCGACCAACCCCGACATCGCCAACGCGGGCGACTACATCTTCCGCACCTCGATGAGCGACGCCCAGCTCGGCGTCGATACGGGCAACGTGCTCTGGGCCGACGGCATCCGCACCATCGCCACCATGACCGAGGCCACCGACTACGCCGAGGGCGTGCGCCGCACCACCGTCGAGCACTTCGAGAGCCTGGGCGGTGAGGTCGTCGCCGAGGAGCGCTACGCCTCCGACGTGACCGACTTCCGCACCCAGCTCACCAAGCTGATCGGCGAGAGCCCCGACGCGATCCACCTCGCCGCGCAGGGCGAGTTCGCCGGCGGCACGATCGTCAAGCAGCTGCGCGAGCTGGGCTACGACGGCCCGATCTACTCGGAGGTCGTGCCGATCGGCGCGACGGCGCTGGAGATCGCCGGCGACGCCGCCACCGGCCTGAAGGCCGTCACCGCCGACCTCGACCCGGCCAACGACAAGGCCCAGGAGGTGCTGGCCAACTTCCGCGCCGAGTACGACTACGTGACGCTGCCCTGGTACCTGGGCTCCGCCTACGACGACGTCTACATCACCGCCGCCTGCCTCGAGCAGACGGACGACGACCAGGACGCCGACGGCTTCCGCGACTGCCTCTACGACATCACCTGGAGCGGCGCGATCGGCGTCGATTACAGCTTCGACTCCGACGGCGAGGTGGTCGGGCTGTCCAACGTGGTGGTCGAGGTCCTGCCGCTCGCCGAGCGGACCGAGGACAATCAGGGTTACCGCGTCCTGGGCCCGGCCCCGGTCCAGTAGCCGCCGCATCGCCAGGCGGCGGACTACGGGGGCCACGTGGCGACACTGGCGGCCAACCAGACCCGGCTGCTGGCGACGGTGCTGTGCACCGTAGCCTTCGCCTACCTCGTCTGGAAGATCAGCCAGTCGCCCGAGCAGGCGCTGCAGTTCACCTTCAACGGGCTTTCGGTCGGCGCGGTGTACGCGCTGCTGGCGATCGGCTTCACGCTCGTCTACAGCACCGTCTGGTTCTTCGACCTCTACTACGGCGCGGCCGCGGCGCTGGGCGCCTACGGCGTCTTCTACCTGCGCTCGCAGCAGGCCGTCGGCGGCCAGTACGAGGTCAACAGCCTGGCGGTCAACATCATCTTCGGGGCGCTGGTGGCGGGCGTCGTCGCCTGGGCGCTGCACGAGGGCGTCGGCCCTCGCCTGCGCGAGCGCTGTTCGCCCCGGCTGCTGCGCTGGCTCGGCGGCGCCCTGGCCGCCGCGACCGGGGTCTACACCGGGATCATCCTCGCCTACCCCGACGAACTCCACCTGCTGCTCGCGCCCGTCGTCGGCCTGGCGACCGCCGCCGCGGTAGTCTGGCTGATCTACCGCGTCGCCGTCCGCGTCCGCCGCCGCATCGACCCCGGCGCCGACCTGCGAGGGATGGCCATCGCCGGCATCGGCCCGGGGGCGGTGCTGGGCGGCTACTGCGGGATGGCGCTGGCCGGCGCGCCCGGCTCGCAGCTCTACCTCAGCTGGGCCGTGTCCTGCCTGCTCGCCGCGACGCTGGGGCTGGCCCTCTACCGCGGCCTCTACGTCTACATGCGCGAGCGGGCCCGCACGCCGCTCGTCATGCTCGTCGCGACGCTCGGCGTCCTGCTCGCCCTGACCGCCTTCACGACCATCGTCTTCCACAGCGCCCCGCGCCCCCTGCCCGACGCCTTCGGCAGCGACCCGTGGACAATCGGCGGCGCGAACGTCAAGGGCTTCAACGTCTTCACGATCGGCGTCGCCATCGCCGGCTTCGTGGGGCTGCTGCTGCTGCTCAAGCGCACCGCCTTCGGCAAGGCCGTGCGCGCCATCGGCGACGACGAGGAGGTCGCCAAGGTCGTCGGCATCAACACGACGGCCGTGATCGCGGTCGTGTTCTTCATCGCCGCGCTCTACGCCGCCCTGGGCGGCGTGCTCAGCGGCCACGACACCGCCATCCAGCCGCGCATGGGGCTGCTGCTGCTGCTCAAGGGCTGGATCGCCTCCGTCGTGGGCGGCATCGGCAACCTCTGGGGGGCGATCGTCGGGGGCTTCGTGCTCGGTCTGATCGAGCAGTTCGGCATCTGGGATCTGGCCGGCGAATGGCGCGACGCCATCTCCTTCGTGCTGCTGGTCCTCTTCCTGTCTTTCTGGCCCAAGGGCCTGCTGCCGCGGCGATAGCGACACAAACGTCGACATAAGGAGCACACGTCCGATGACCGACCCGGCCCCGGCCCCCGCGACGCCACTGGCCCGCCCCCGCGAGCTGCTGCGCCGCGTCCCCGGCAACCTCGAACTGTGGGCCAACCTGTTCATCCTGGGCTGGGCGGTGGCCTTCATGCTCTGGCAGGGCGCCGGCTTCGCCATCACCCTGGTGACGGTCTTCGGCATCTGGGCGATCCTCACGGTCAGCCTCAACCTCGTCGTCGGCTACACGGGGCTGCTGTCGGTGGGGCACATCGCCTTCTTCGGCATCGGCGCCTACGCGATGGCCATCCTCACCTCCGACGCCGCCTACGAGCAGCTGCGCACCGAGACCATCCCCACCTTCGGCTGGCCGTTCTTCGCCGCACTGCCGGTCAGCGTCGCCCTGGCCGGGCTGGTCGCGCTGGCCGTCGGCGTCGCCTTCAACCGCTTCCGCGACGACATCTACGTGCTCGTCTCCTTCGGCCTGGCGATCATCGCCTACAGCGTCTTCCTCAACTGGCGCGGCCTGACCCGCGGCGCCTTCGGCATCCACGAGATCCCGCGCCCCGTCATCGGCGGCTTCGTCTTCGACGGCGACCTCGAATTCCTCCTGCTGGTGCTCGTCTGCCTCGCCATCGTCGCGACCATCGGCTGGTACCTCGTCACCTCCTCCTTCGGGCGCGTGCTGACCGCCATCCGCGAGGACGAGGGCGCCATCGAGGTCTTCGGCTATCGCAGCACGCACTACAAGCTGGCCGTCTGGGTGATCTCGGCGATGATGGCCGGGCTGGCCGGCGGCCTCTTCGCCAGTTGGGCCAGCTTCATCGACCCCAACTCCTTCATCCTGCTCGAGTCGATCCTGCTCGTCTCGATCGTCATCCTGGGCGGGCTGGCGACCATCTGGGGCTCGCTGCTGGGCGCGATGGCCTTCGTGCTGCTCGAAGAGGGGATGCGCTTCCTGCCCTTCCTGCCCAATCAGTTCGTGGGGCAGGCGCAGCAGGTCGTGCTGGGCATCATGCTGGTGCTGCTGATGCTCTTCCGCCCGCAGGGGCTGGTGGGGAGGTTCAAGCTGTGACCGAGCCGGCGATGCCCGATCCCGCGGCCGGCGACCCCGCCGCCTACGCCCTGGAGACCGACAAGATCTCGAAGCACTTCGGCGACGTGCGCGCCGTCGACGAGCTTTCCATCGCCATCCCGCGCGGCGGCATGACGAGCATCGTGGGGCCGAACGGCTCCGGCAAATCGACCCTCGTCAACCTGCTCAGCGGCACGCTGCCCCTCGACGGCGGCATCGTCATCATCGACGGCGTCGGCCTGCGCGTCGTCCACGCTCACGAGACGCCCGGCCACGGCATCACCCGCACCTTCCAGGAGGTGCGCCTGTTCGACCAGATCAGCGTTTGGGACAACATCATGGTCGTGCTGACCGAGCGGCGCGTCGTGCCGGCCCTGCTCGATCGCGGCCGCCCGGCCCACCGCGCCAAGGCGCGCCGCATCCTGGAGGACGTCGGCATGTGGGACAAGCGCGACGCCCTGGCCAT
>JAPOXB010000234.1 GCA_026707335.1 Chloroflexota bacterium | reverse complement strand
TGCGCTGCAACATCTGCGTCGAGGTCTGCCCCTTCGACGCGATCGCCATGCTGCCCGAGTGGGAGGGCCACGAGCAGTCGAAGTTCGACCGGCGGGAGCTGGTGATGGACCTCGACGACCTGCTCGCGCCCAGCCGCGCCCGCGCCGACCTGCCGTTCTGGATCCCGGAGACGGTGCTGGAGCAGACCAGCAAGGAGCGCGACGGCCGCAAGCGCTTCATCGCCGAGCGCGCCGCCGCCGAGGCTCCCGCCCAGCCCTAGCGCCCGCCGCCTAGCGGATGTTGCGCAGGCGCGGGTCGAAGGCGTCACGGACGCCGTCGCCGACGAAGTTGAAGGACATCACGAGCAGGATGATGGCGATCGCCGGGCCGGCGATGGGCCAGGCGCTGCGCGTGAGGATGGTCTTGTTCGCCTCGGCGGCCATGCGCCCCCAGGCGGGCGTGGGCTCCTGCACGCCGGCGCCGATGAAGCTGAGGCCCGCCTCGACGAGGATGATGCCGGCCGCCGAGAGCGAGGCCAGCACCATGATGGGCGCGACGACGTTGGGCAGCAGGTGGCGCGCCATGATCCGGGCCGGGGTCGCGCCGATCGCGCGGGCGGCGTCGACGTAGACCTCCTGGCGGATCTGCAGCACCACGCCCCGCGTCAGGCGGGCGTAGCCGGGCGACCAGACCACGCCGATGATGAGCATCGTGTTGGTGATGCTGGGCCCGACGGCGCCCGTGAGGGCGAGGATGAGGACGAGGCCCGGCAGCATCATGACGGCGTCGACGAAGCGCATGATCACGAGTTCGTCCAGCTTGCCGCCCACGTAGCCCGCCAGCAGCCCCAGCGGCACGCCGAGGCCCACCGCGACGCCGGTCGCCACCAGCACGATCTGCCAGGCGATGCGGGCGCCGAAGAACACGCGGCTGAGCACGTCGCGGCCCAGGGCATCGGTGCCGGCGAGGTGATCCCAACTGGGCGGGTTGAAGACGCCCTCGCGCGAGGTCGCGGGCAGGTACGGGTCGGCGGGGGCGATCAGCGGGGCGAAGGCGGCGATCAGCCCGAAGCCGATCAGCAGCACGGCGCCGACGACGGCCGGGCGGTTGCGCACGTAGACCCGCCCGATCGCGCGCGCCTCGCGGTACCAATGGCGCTCGCGCAGGCCCACCCGCGCGAGCGGCTGGGCGGCCGATCCAGCGGGCGTCGGGTCGCCGCTCATGCGCTTCTCCCGCCCGTCCGGATGCGCGGATCGATCAGCGTGTAGGAGACGTCGACCAGGAGATTCACGAGCAGGGTGGCGATCGCGAAGAACATGACGAGGTTCTGGATGACGTTGTAGTCCTGCTCGACAACGACGCTCTCGACGAACAGGCGGCCCATGCCCGGGATGTTGAAGACTTGCTCCGTGATCACCGCGCCGCTGAAGATCAGCCCGGCCTGGAAGCCGAAGATCGTGATCACCGGGATCAGGGCGTTGCGCAGGGCGTGGCGGACGACGACGGCGCGCTCGCGCAGCCCCTTGGCGCGGGCGGTGCGGATGTAGTCATCGCTGAGCACGTTGATCATCGCCGAGCGCGTCTGGCGCATCAGCAGCGTCGTCGCGGTCAGCGAGATGGCCAGCACGGGCATCGCCATGCGTTTCAGGTTCTCGATCGGGTCTTCCGTGAAGGCGACGTAGCCCCCGACCGGCAGGAGGTCGAAGTGCAGACTGATCACGAGGATCAGCGCGATGCCGGTGACGAACTCCGGGATCGAGTTGCCCACGATCATGGCCGTGCCGGCCGCCACTTCCCGTTTGGACCCGGGCTTCAGCGCCGACAGGACGCCGATCGGCACCGCCACGGTCACCACCACGAGCAGGCTCAAGATGCCCAACTCCACCGTGGCGGGGATGCGCCGCTCGAACAGGGTGCTGATCGAGACGGTCCCTACGGTCCTGGCCAGGCTCACCCCGAGATCGCCCTGCAACGCGGGGAACAACCAGTCGAAGTAGCGCTGCGGCAGCGGATCGTTCAGGCCCAGGCGTTCGCGGACGATCTCGCGATTCTCCGCGGTCATCTCGAACGTGCCCTTCAACGTGGGATCGCCGGGCAGCGCGGTCATGAGCAGGAAGACGAGCACGCTGATGATCCACAGGAGGATCAGCGAGGAGATCAGCCGCGTCGCGATGTAGCGCGCCATTGGCGTTGCCGGGCTTGCCCTGTTGCTACGAGTTCCCGACCGGTCCCTGGACGACCTCCGCCTGGATGTCGTCCAGGAAGGCCTCCGCCGGGTCGTCGCCGCCCGCGCCCTCCGCGTCCACGGGGACGTCGAACGCCTCGCCGAAGTGCCGCAGCAGCGCGAACTGGTCGCCGTACTTGATGTGTCCCGCCGTGTGGTGCGCCGACGCCAGCAGCAGCGTGTCGCGGAACGGCGACGCCGAGCGCTGGTAGTCTTGTAGCGTCACGAGTCCCAACTCCTGGTTGTGCGGGTCGTTGCCCTGCTTCGCGGCGCCGACCGCCAGCGTCTCGATCAGCGGCGCTCGATCGAAGCCCGTGCCGAGATACGCCTGCGTCCAGTCGACGCTGCCATCCAGGTCCAGCGTGAGCAGCGCATGGTCCAGCTGCCGCAGGATCTGCTCTCCCGTCATCGACTCCGCCACCGCCGGCGGCGACACCTGACGCGGGCCGTTCGTGACGCCGTCGTTCATGAAGAACGGGTCCCGCGCCCGGATGTAGCGGGCGGCCTGGTTGACGAAGTTCGCCGCGACGAAGAGCAGTTTCGTGCGGTGGGGGTGGTCGAACTGGTCGAAGAACCAGCAGACCATGTTGCAGTACTCCACCGCGTGCTGGGGCATGCCGACGGCGTGCGGCGCCCGCGTCTCCAGCAAGACCCGCGCCGCCGCGATCTGAATCGCGTCCATGATCGACCGCGGCGACCGCTCGGCCCGCAGCAGACCGATCAGCGGGTCGATGAAGTGCACCTCGTCCCCCCGCATGATCGCGTAGATCAGCGACTCCGCCTCCGGCTCCGAGACCGGCGTCGTGTTGGCGAACAGCTGCCGGTCGGTATCGCTGGCGCTCGTCGCCGACAGCGACGAGCGCGGACCCTCCTCCTCCAGCTCGTACAGCATGATCTGGCAGGCCGCCTCGAAGTTCGAGTAATAGCGTGGCCCCACCGCCAGGTCGGGCACCGCCGCGTAGATCACGTGGTGGGCGTGGTCCCAGCCGATCGCTCGCCCCAGCTCGATCAGCGAGCGCTGGCGGTACGCCTTGTGGCCGGTCGTGAAGGATCGGTTCCAGATCATCCGGTCCTGCACGTCCATCAGGCCCGCGAACATCGTGTGCGCGAGCAGCTCCTCGCGACGCGCCCGCAGCTCCCACAAGCCCAGCCAGAGCCGGTAGGCCTCGTCCACGTGGCCCCACTCCACCAGTCGCTGCCAGCGCCCCAACTCTTCCTCGAACGGCCCCTCCAGGGCGCCCGGCTCCTGGTCCTGCCAGTGCACCATCGGCATGGCCGGGCCGTCGGGGTGCTTCGATTCGTCGTAGGTGCGGTAGGCGTAGTGCCCCGGCGCCTTGCCCAGCAGCTGGTTCCAGACGTCCAGCGAGCTGGGCACGTACCAGGCGGTCTGGGCGAGCGGCAGGGGCCGCAGCGTCTCCGGCATGAAGTCCTGCAACGACAGCGTCGCCCGCGCGCTCAGCAACGCGTGGTCGTTGTTGACGAAGCGGACGAAGCCGCCGTCCATCCGCTGGTGGTAGGGCACGTGCGTGTAGGGCGCGTGGATCCGCACCGTCTCACTGAGGATCTCCGTCGTCGACCGGCCGTCCTTGACGAGCTCGTAGGTGACTGCGCTGGCGCCGGGCTGATCCCGCTCGAGCACCTTCTCGCGCAGGCGCGCGTACTTCGCCTCGGTCTCGCGGTCGGTGATGGATGGGGAGAGAGTGGTCATGCGGTCGTCCCTTATCGTTCGCGCCATCGGCGTTCGCTCAGATCAACGGGCAGGGTGAGGGGGACCCAACGGACGCCTCCACGTTCCCCCTCTCCATCCTTCTGGATGGAGAGGGGGCCAGGGGGTGAGGTCGGACCGAAGCTAGGCGTTCAACCACAACCCCTTGTAGCCGTGCCCGCCACTGGACGAACTCGTCCAGCCATCGATGGGTCGGATATGGAAGCCGCCCCCGAGGTTCCCCTGGGCGCCATAGCCCGCCGAAAGCTGGAGCCAGTAGTACCACCAGCGGTGTCCTTGGATGTCGGGGTCGGACCAGGAATTGCCGTCGCAGGCGCTGGCGAACGCCTTGTCGTAGGGCTCGATGCGGTCCTCCTGGCGGGCGAATTTCGTGGCCGCCACGGTGTACGCTTCGGTCTCCGCGATGTCCTGCAGCACCTGGTCGTTCGGGTTTTCCGCCAGGCTGGCG
>JAPOXB010000116.1 GCA_026707335.1 Chloroflexota bacterium | reverse complement strand
CTGGATGGGGTCGTGCTTCGAGAGCGGAGACATTATGACGTCTAGGGGGGGGGGGGCGGTCAAGGTTTTTGGATGTAAAGTTTCCACAGTTGACGTAAGGGTGTGATGGGGGAAACGTGGCCCCCCTCTCTAGGAGGGAGGGGAGAGGGCGTCGCGCAAAAAAATTCCGCGCGCGGGTGGTGGGGCGGGCGGGCGCCCGAACCTCACCCCCGAACCCCCTCTCCATTGCAGAGCAACGGAGAGGGGGGACCGCACGGCATCCGTTCGCCCTGAGCTTGTCGAAGGGCCGGCCGCGTGGTTCGACAGGCTCACCACGCACGGGACCGGCTCACCACGCACGGGACCGGCTCACCACGCACGGGGGATAGACCTGTCCTGCGCGGCGCCGAAGGGGGGTGAGGTCGGGGCCCCGGCAGGCCTCACTTCGGGGGCAGGGAGCCCGCGAAGTCGAGGCCGCGCTGGACCCAGCGCCGCAGCGCGCGGTCGTCGCGGATGCCGGCGGCGTCGACCCAGACGAACCCCCGCATGGGCCGGCCCGTGAAGTCCATCGGACGGGCATGCGGCTGGGCGAGGGCATCCTCGTAGGCGTCGCGGCCGACGCGCACCATCAGCCGGTCGCTCTCCACGCCGACGGCCATGTTGCCGTCGAGCAGGTAGCAGAGGCCGCCGAACATCTTCCGCTCGCGGATGCCCGGCTGCGCGGCGAGCGCGTCGCGGACGCGGTCGGCGAGGGTCTCGTCGTAAGGCATGGACGCTGCGTCGGCGGGCCTATTCGTCGACCGTGGTCACCGAGGTCGCCGACACGACCATCAGGTGCGCCATCGGCGACCCGGTGTCGGCGGCGCCGTGCCAGTGGCTCACGTTGGCGGGGATGACGGCCATGTCGCCGGCGGCGATCAGGTGCTCCCCGTCGGCGTCGCCGACCTTGCCGATGCCGGCGACCACGTAGAGGATCTGGTCGCTGCTGTGGCGGTGGGGCTTCGTGCGCGCGCCCGCGGCGAAGCTCACGACCGCGGCGGTGAAGTCGGCGCTCTCGGAGGCCAGGGGGCGGGCCCAGACCTGCGCGCCCTCGAAGATGGCGTCGGCCGTGCGTTCGATGGTCTCGCCCTCGGCGGCTCGGATGATCTGCATCGGGGACTCCAATCGACGGTCGCGGCGGATGGTTCGCGCCGAGGGTAGCGCCGCCGGGCGCGATCGGCGTGTTGCCGGGGGAACGGCGGCGGCTAGCAGCCGAGCTGGGCGGCCAGGTCTTCGAGGCTGCTCGCGGAAAAATCGAAGTCGTCGCGGGCCGGCATATCGACGGTGCGTCCGGGGCCCATCTCCGCGGGGCGATGGACGTAGGCGGTGCGGAAGCCGAGCGCCGCCGCGGCGTCGAGGTCGGACGGGTGGGCGGCGACCATCATGCACTGCTCGGGGTCGAGGCCCATGATCGCCGCCGACCGCAGGTAGGCGTCGGGGTGGGGCTTGTACTGCCGGGCCGGCTCGGCGCCGAGCACCACGTCCCAGGGCAGGCCCCCGTGCTTGGCCATGTTGACGATCAGCTCGACGTTGCCGTTGGAGAGGGCCGCCACGATGCAGCGCGACTTGAGGCGGGTGAGGCCGGCGACGCTGTCGGGCCAGGGGTCGAGCCGGTGCCAGGCGCGGTTGAAGTGGTCGAGCTGGGCGTCGCTCAGCCCCTCGACGCCGAACTCCGCCAGCGTCGCGACGAGGTTCTCGCGGTGCAGCACGTCGAGCCGGACCCAGGGGCGGCGGCCGTCGCGGATGGGCGCCATGGAGGGGCCGTAGCGCCCCCGCCAGGCCGTCGCGAAGGCGGCCCAGTCGATGCCGTCGAGGCCGCACGCCGCGGCCAACTGCTCCCCCTCCCGCGTCACCGACGCGTGCCAGTCGACGACGGTGCCGAAGACGTCGAATGTGAGCATGGCGGGGGTCATGGGGCGTCCCGAGGCGACCGTCTATTCTTCACCGCTGCTCACGCCGACAGCCTTTAGGAGACGCATAGTTTCCACATGTAGGTATAGCTCATCATCGTTGGTGATGAGTCTCGCGTGCATCGTACTCTTGCGGACTGGGTACAGTCGCAGGAAGGATTCTTGCACCGACTCCTTACGACCAAATGTACCCTTGAACGCCTTCCAGTTGTCCTTGCGTGTAATGATCGGTAGGTAGTCTGTGAAGTCTGCATAAGCGATCAAGGGGTGGTCTCGCTCCCCGTCGGCCCTGGCCTGTTGTTTCCTGCACACCCACCTGCTCCGCATGTCGTGTGGTATGTTTCGATCGACCCAGCGCGGACCGAACCTTGTCGTCATTCGTTCATCGATGAACTCCCGTATCCGACTCTCGAACCGCTGAAGCAAGTCATGGGCACGATTGTTGCGTTGGAAGGAAGCATCTCTCTCCGCTTCACCGAATTCCAGCTCGACGTTGTAGTCATCGGCTACGGGTGGTGACACTGCTTGCAGACCCGCAGCGGTGACGATCTGCCTGAACGCATCGGCAGGGAACGCCGTCAAGTCCGGATTGAGACCCCGCTCTGCGTAGAATGAAGTCCGTCCAAGCACGTCGGTGAGGTCGGCCTGAGGCCAGACACTCTCCTCGCGCCAGTCGCCCAAATCGCTTCGAAGCGTGACTGACAAGTCCGGTCCGAACGGTGGCAGTGAGCGGAGTGCGGAACCAATTCCGTGGAGCTTTGCGAATCCATCTATGGATCGCTGCATGTTCGAGACATCGATCCAGGGTGTCTGTATCGACTCAGCAGCCTGTCTCGCATACCCCTCCAGTATGTTTGACTCACCTAGCAGCTTTGACAGTTCCGTCACCTGCGGTAAGACGAACTGGTTCTGTGCCTGCAGTATTGCGTGCTGCGTTCGCGTGAAGTCGGCGATGGATTGGGACAGTAACTCCAAGTGGCCAGCCCTGCGCATCTCCGCCAGAGGGTCATAGGCCGCCAGCAATGCGTTTCTGTAGCGGTCAACATCCCGTGCGATAGTCGCCATTGGGAAGCGGTCTGCAATAGCCCGCATATCAACCACCAGCGGTGCTAGTTGACGACGAAGCTCTCTAGCTTCCTCCACGACATTCCTGGCGTCATCCTCCTGCATTCTTCTCACCTCAGATTCAGCGTGGTCATCTCCCTGGCACCGGCTTCGAGAGCAGTGTATCGCGGGGCGGCACCGGGTGGTGCGGCTATTCGTACCAGCCCACGCCGAAGCGGAGATGGAGACAGCCTAGCGGCGGACCTCGACGATGAAAGGAGTGCCTCGATCCGGCACGGCAGGCTCCGGGAAAAGAATAACCCCGCCATTGCATCACCTTGACGGCGATGGAAGGCGGGGAACAGTTGAGTCCAACGACTCGGGTTGATTATCGGCGGAGCGAGGCCGGCCTGTCAAGACCGGCCGCCGCGACGCGATCAAGGGCCTCGGGTCGCCGCCGCTGGCGGGAGCGCATGGGAGTCGAACCCACCCAGGACAGCGCGGGCTGCCCTGCAACGGTTTTGAAGACCGGGGGGGCCACCGGGCCCCTTCCGCTCCCCCGCGATGGGGCGACCGCCTAGGCGAGCGCCTCGTCGAGGCGCTTCTTGAGGTCGCCCTTGGGGCGGAAGCCGACGATCTCGCCGACGCGCTCGCCGCCCTTGAAGACGAGCAGGGTGGGGATGCTGCGGATGCCGTAGGTGCTGGCGACCTGCGGGTTGTCGTCGGTGTTGAGCTTGTAGAACGAGACCTTGCCCTCGTACTCGCCGGCCAGCTCTTCGACGATGGGCGCCACCATGCGACAGGGGCCGCACCAGGGCGCCCAGAAGTCGACGAGGGCGGGAAGCTCGTTGTCGAGCACTTCGTCCTTGAAGGTGGCGTCGGTGGTTTCGGTTGGCTTGGCCATGGTTCTCCCTCTTGGCGCTGATCGGGCCGGAGCGTCCGGGGACGCCATTGTATACGGAACCGCGCCCCGCGCGGCGACCGGGCGTGCCGGGGGACACACGAGCGGGGTTACTCGGCGGCGACGGCCTCGGACCGGGAGGGCGACGCGTCGCCACGCTTGGCGACGGCGCTGACGGCCAGGGCCGAGCGAATCGCGGCGACGAACTCCGATTCGGCGGCGGTGCGGGCGGCGCGGATGCCGGCCGCGACGGTCTCGGGGTCGGCGCGGCCGTGGCCGATGATCACCGCGCCGTTGACGCCGAAGAGCGGCGCGCCGCCGGTCTTGCGGAAGTCCATCTCGTCGCGCAGGGCCTTGAAGGCGCCGCGCAGCAGCCACGCGCCCAGCGCGTAGTAGGGCTTGCTGGCGATGATGCGCCGGAGCGCACCCGAGAACAGCGTGCTGGTGCCCTCGGAGACCTTCACGGCGATGTTGCCGTCGAAGCCGTCGGTGACGACGACGTCGGCCGCGCCGGCGA
>JAPOXB010000249.1 GCA_026707335.1 Chloroflexota bacterium | reverse complement strand
CCGCGGCGCCCTGACCTCACCCCCTGTCCCCCTCTCCATCCATCTGGATGGAGAGGGGGAACGTGGGCGCGGGCGCTGGGTCCCCCTCCCCCTCCCCGCCAAGGGGGAGAGGGGATAAGATTCCCGCTCAGCCGGGCACGATCTCCACGCCCTCCTCGCGGCCGCGGTAGGCGGCGAGCCGTCGCCGCAGGGCGGTCGATAGCGCGCCGGCCCGGCGCACGCCCCCGGCCTCGACGATCTCGCCCGCGGCCCGATAGCCCAGCCGCCGGTAGGCGCGCAGCGCCGGTGCGTTGGTCACTTCGACCGACAGCACGACATCGCGCTGATCGCTCAGCAGCGCGGCCGTGACGGCGCTCGTCACGCGGGTCGCCAGGCCCCGGCCGCGCGCGGATGGATGCGTATAGACGTTGCCCACCACCGCGATCCCGGCCCCCGGCCCGACCGAGTGGGTCCCCGCCACCGCCAGCAGCCGCCTCCCATCCCGCACGCCGTGATAGCAGCCCTCCGCGAGGTGCCGCGGCCCGTACGACCCCGTGCCCCCGTCGCTGCGGTAGAGCTGGTTGAGCACCCCCACGTGCGTCGGGCGCAGCCGGAACGTCGGCCCGTCCACCGGCCGGAAGCGGTCTCGGGTCACGTGCATGCGCAGCATCGTGCGCGGGTTGCGCAGCCGGTAGGCCGACTCCAGCGCCGCCAGGTGCGACGGCCGCGCCGTGATGAACGTCTGGTACGGCCCCGGGTGCAGCGAGAGGATGCGCGCCACTCCGTCGGCCGGGCCCATCACGTACGTCGCGGCGCCCAGGCCCCCGCGCGAGTGGCAGACCAGACTCGGCCCGCGCTCCGCGCCGGTCCCCACCGCCGATCCCCCCTCGCACAGCCAGAAGCGAGCGGCCGGGAACGCGTCGGGCTCCAGCTGCGCCAGCGCGTAGGCTGCGTGCAGCCGGTCCCGGCCCAGGATCGCCGCCAGCGCCGCCGCGTCGCGCGATTCGCGCAGCACGAAGTCGCGGCGCGGCCGGCTCAGACGAGGCAAGGCGTCGGTCATCGCGGGCTCCTCACGGCACGGCGCTCCCTGCGGCGGGCAGGGGCGTCGCCGAGGGGAGCGTCGCGACGCGGCGCTCCACGTCCGCCCGTTCGATCTCCCACAGCCGCGCCGCGCCGAACGCCTCCACCACGAACGACGCCGTGGCGGAGCCCCAGCGCGCCGCCTCCTCCAGCGAGGCGCCCGCCGCCAGCGCGGCCAGCGCCGCCCCGCCGAACACGTCGCCCGCGCCCGTCGGATCGGTCACCCGGGCCGGTGGCGCCGCCGCCACGCTCCGCAGCCCGCCCGCGTCGGCCAGCGTGATCCCTTCGGGTCCGTGCTTCAGCAGCAACGTCTCCGCGCCCCACTCACGCAGCATGGCCAGCGTCCGCGTCGCGACCTCCGCCCGCGCCAGTGGGCCCTCGACGCCGAGCAGCATCCGCGCCTCGGCCTCGTTGATCGAGACCACGTCCACCTCCGCGATCGTCTCCAGCAGCCCGGCGCGCGCCTGCACGATCTCGCGCTCGATCGTGTCGAGCATCGTCAGCCGGCGATCCCGGTAGGCGGCCATCGCGGCCCGGTTCTGCGCCGCGACGCTCGAGCTCAGGAACAGGTGCGCCACTCCCGCCGTCTCGCGCGGCGCGACGATGGGCGTGTCGTCGAACACGCCCGGGTGCACGAACAGGGTGTCGCGATCCTCCAGGTTCGCCCGGTAGCGGCAGCCCCAGTGGAACGTCGCGCCCGGGACCACCCGCACGCCCGACACGTCGATGCCCCGCCCGGCCATGCGCTCCAGCCACCAGAGCGGCGCGTCGTCGCCCACCACCGACACGATCTGCACGGGGCCCAGCAGGGCCGCCGCCAGCGCCGCGTAGACCGCCGACCCGCCCAGCTCTTCCCGCGCCGCCGCCGCCGGTGTCTCGATGTCGTCCCGGGTGATGGCCCCCACGACCGCCACCGTCGGCGCCGTCACGACAGGTACTCCCCGATGATCGGCGCCAGGTCCGCGCGCGCACGGCCCGGGATCCGCGCCGGGTCCGTCACGATCGCGTGGCGCAGCGCGCCGCGGGCGGTGCTCGTCCAGTCCGCCGGCAGTGCCCGGATCGTCTCCGCCACGATGCGCTGCGCGGTCGCGACGTTCTCTCGCAGCCGCGCCAGCACCACCTCGACCGAGACATCCGCTTCGCTCTCGTGCCAGACGTCGTAGTCGGTCGCGGTGGCCAGCATGCCGTACGCGATCTCGGCCTCGCGTGCGAGCTTCGCCTCAGGCACCGCCGTCATGCCGATGATCGACCCGCCCCAGGCCCGGTACAGCCGCGATTCCGCCCGCGTCGAGAACAGCGGCCCCTCGATCGCGATGTACGTCCCCCCTGCGTGCACCAGCACCCCCAGGCTGGCACCCGCCGCGACCAGCCGGGCGCTCAGATCGGCGCAGAACGGGTCGGCGAAGCCCACGTGCGCCACGATGCCGTCGCCGAAGAACGTCGTCGGACGGGTGTGCCGCGTGCGGTCGATGATCTGGTCCGGGGCCACCATCTCGCCCGGCGCGATCGACGCCTGCAGCGACCCCACCGCGCTCACCGCGATGATGCCCTGCACGCCCAACGCCTTCAGCGCCCAGACGTTGGCGCGGTAGGGCACCTCCTGCGGCAGCAGCGCGTGCCCGGCCCCGTGCCGCGGCAGGAAGGCCACCCGCCGCCCGTGCAGCGTGCCGATCGTGATCGGTCCGCTGGGCGCCCCGAACGGCGTCGCCGGCTCCCAGACCAGCGGCGCGCGCAGCGCCTCCATGCGGGCGAAGCCGGAGCCGCCGATCACCGCGAGCGAGGCGGCCGGGGTGCTGGCGTCGGGCGGCGTCGAGGTCATGGGCGGCGGTCAGTACGTGATCAGCGCGTCGACCGGCCGGTCCGGCAGCAGCGCGCGCCCGTCCAGTCCGCCCAGTTCGATCAGGAAGGCCAGCCCGGTCAAGGTCGCGCCGGTCATCTCGACCAGCCGCGCCGCCGCCCGCGCCGTGCCGCCGGTCGCGAGCAGGTCGTCCACCACCAGCGCCCGGTCCCCCGCCGACAGGGCGTCCTGGTGGATCTCCAGGATGCTCTCCCCGTACTCCAGCGTGTACTCCGCCGCGTGCGCCGCGTGCGGCAGCTTGCCTTCCTTGCGCACCGGCACGAAGCCGACCCCCAGATGCGCCGCCAGCGGCGCCGCGAAGATGAAGCCCCGCGATTCGATGCCCACGATCGCCGTCGCGCCCCGCGCGCTCGGCAGCGCCGCGAACCAATCCAGCGCCCGGGCGAACCCGGCCGCGTCCCCCAGCAGCGGCGTGATGTCGCGGAAGAGGATGCCCGGCTCCGGGAAGTCGGGGATGTCGCGGATCAGGGTGCGCAGATCGTCCTGTACGACCATCGCTCCTCCTTCGCTCCCCAGCCGGCGCCATCGCCGACGGCGCTGCCGCAGGCTAGGCAGCCTCCCGAGAGGTGGTCAAACCCGATCGCCGACTCCATCGCCGGGCACTGATACCGTCAGCCCGCGAGCCGCGCGGCCTCGCCGAGTCACGGAACCCCCATGACCGCTCCCGCCGATCCCCCGCTGATCGACCCCGACGGCCTCCCGGTCGGCCAGGCCGAGATCGAGGCGGCCCTGGCCCGCATCGCCCCTTTCTACGACCTCGACATGGGCGCGCTCGCCGACGACCTGCCGCTCTACGCGGCGTACGCGCAAGTGGCCGGCCCCGCCGTGCTGGAGGTCGGCGTGGGCACGGGGCGCGTCGCCGCGCACCTGGCCGCCGCAGGCTGCCGCGTGGTGGGGATCGACGCGAGCCCCGCGATGCTGGCCCAGGCCCGGCAGCGGTTCGCCGGCGGCCCGACGGAAGGCGTCACGCTCGTCCAGGCCGACATCCGCCGCCCCCCGTCCCACCCCGCCCTCGCGGTCGGCGCGTTCGACCTCGCTGTCGCGCCGCTGGCCGGGCTCTGCCATCTGCTCACCCGGCGCGACCAACTGGCGGCGGTGCGCAACGTCGCGCGGCTGCTGCGGCCCGGGGGCTGGTTCGTCGCCGATCTACCCGCCTTCGACCCGCAGGATTGGTCGCCGGATCTCGCCACGCCCCGCCTGCAATGGACCCGCATCGACCCCCGCAGCGGCCACACGGTGATGAAGCTGGCGGCCGCCCAGCCCGCCCCGGCAATCCAAATCCAGTGGATTACGTATCTGTATGATGAGACGCGGAGCGACGGCGCGGTCCACCGGACGCGGGCGCGATTCCCGCTCCGCCACATCTTCCGGTTCGAGCTGGAAGGGCTGCTGGAGGCGGCGGGGTTGATGCCCGAGCGATGCTTCGGCTCGTACGATCTCGACGACGTTCCCGCGTTCGATCCGGCAGAGCGATTGATCGCCGTGGCCCGCAAGCCCAGCGGCGATCCCGGCCAGGAGACCGCGTGACCATC
>JAPOXB010000040.1 GCA_026707335.1 Chloroflexota bacterium | reverse complement strand
GTGGCCGCCCCGGCGACCCCCGCCGCGCCGCGCCCCGCCCGCGGGCGACGCCGGGAGCGCAAGAACGTGCCGCGGGGCCGCGCCTACGTGCAGTCGACGTTCAATAACACGATCATCACCCTCACCGACCCGAACGGGAATACGATCGCCTGGGGCAGCGCCGGCTCGACCGGAGTCAAGGGCTCGCGCAAGAGCACGCCCTACGCCGCGCAGATCGCGGCCGAGAACGCCGCCCGCAAGGCCATGGACCACGGCCTGCGCGAGGTCGACGTGTTCGTCAAGGGTCCCGGCAGCGGCCGCGAATCCGCCGTGCGCGCCCTGCAGGCCAGCGGCATCGCGCTGCGCACCATCCGCGACATCACCCCCATCCCGCACAACGGCTGCCGCCCGCGCAAGCGGCGCAGGGTTTAGGAGTCACCGATGGCGCGTTACACCGGACCCAAGTGCCGCCTCTGCCGTCGCACCGGCGAGACCCTGTGCGCCAAGGCGCGCTGCGCCCTCGAGCGGCGCCCCAATCCGCCCGGCCAGCGATCGCCCCGCCGCCGCAAGGTCTCCGACCGCGCCCGCCAGTTGATCGAGAAGCAGAAGGCCCGCTACACCTACGGCGTCCTTGAGCGCCAGTTCCGCCGCATGTACAAGGAGGCCACCCGCCGATCCGGCGCGACCGGCGACAACCTGGTCCAACTCCTTGAGTTGCGCTTGGACAACGTGGTCTACCGCGCCGGCCTGGCCGAATCCCGCCCGCAGGCGCGGCAGATCGTGGGTCACGGGCATATCAGCCTGAACGGCCACAAGGCCGACATTCCATCCATTCAGACCAAGGTCGGAGACCGCATCGGCTGGACCGCGCGGGGGAGGGGCACGAAGTTTTTCGAGAACGTGAAAGAGTGGCAGGGCGGCCGCGAGGTGCCCGGCTGGATCGCCGTCGACCCGGTGCAGCTGGAGGCGTCGCTCACGGCCCTGCCCCTGCGCAGCGACGTCGATACCAAGTTCGATGAGAACGCCATTGTTGAGTACTACTCCCGCTAGCGACGCCATCCACGACGTCCTCCGCCGGCGCGGAGCGACGGCCTGGGAGGGACAACCCCACGTGACAACCGAGCAAGACATCCCCCGGCTCGAGATCGAAGAGTCCAGCGACACCTACACCCGGCTCGTCGCCGAGCCGCTGGACCGTGGCTTCGGCACGACCGTCGGCAACGCCCTGCGGCGCGTGCTGCTGGCCGCGTTGCCCGGCGCCGCCGTCACCGCCGTGCGCATCGACCAGGTGCAGCACGAGTTCTCCACCATCGAGCACATCAAGGAGGACACGACCGAGCTGCTCCTCAACCTGCGCGGCATCCGTCTGCGCGCCCTCTCCGATCGCCCGGCCAAGATCTTCCTCGACGTCTCCGGCGAGCGCACCGTCACCGCCGCCGATTTGGAAGTGCCCGGCGACTACGAGATCGTCAACCCGGAGTTGCACATCGCCACGCTCGACGCGCCCGACGCGCATCTCAGCGCCCAGCTCGACGTCGAGCGGGGCCAGGGCTTCGTGCCCGCCGCCCACGTGGACGGCATGGCCATCGGCGTGATCCCCATGGACGCCGTCTTCACGCCCGTGCGCAAGGTCAACTACACCGTGCAGCCCACCCGCGTGGGCCAGGAGAGCGACCTCGATCGCCTCATCCTGGAGGTCTGGACCGACGGCTCCCTGAGCGGCGAGGACGCCGTCCGCCAGGCCTCCGAGATCCTGACTCGTCAACTGCGGCTGTTCGTCCACCTCGGCACCCCGCCCGGCGCCGCCGGCCTCGTGCCCGGTGCGCACCTGGGCCTCAGCCCCGAGCGCTACCACACGTCGATCGAGGAACTCGGCCTCTCCGTCCGCTCCTACAACTGCCTCAAGCGCAGCGGGCTGATGACGGTGGGACAGGTGCTGGAGAAGTCCGACGAGCAACTGCTCGGCCTGCGCAACTTCGGGGAGAAGTCCTTCCTCGAGGTCATGGACCGGTTGCGGGAACTGGGCTTCCTCGCCCAGGACGACCCGCGCGGGAGCCAGGGGAGCATTGAGGCGCTGCACGCGGCCGAGGCGGCCGCGGCGGCCGGGGCGGCCGGGCCGATCGGCGGCCCCGGCGTCGAGGTCGCCGGCGAGCCTTCCGCCGAGGCCGACGAAGAGATCAGTTCGCTGGGCACGGCGCTGCTGGAGGCGCTGCGCGAGGCCGGCCAGGATCCCGAGGTCCGGGGCTAGCCCCGGCGCGGGGGAGACGGAAGCAGTCATGCGGCATCGCATTGCACGGCGGCAACTGGGACGCACCGCGACCCACCGCAGGGCCCTGATCCACAATCAGGTCACCGACCTGCTGCGCCACGACCGCATCGTCACCACCGAGGCCAAGGCCAAGGAGATGCGTCCCGTGGCCGAGCGGGTCATCACGCTCGGCAAGCGCGGCGACGGCCTCGCCCGGCGCCGCGCCGGCGCGGTGCTCACCGATCGCGACGTCCTGCGCCGCCTCTTCGCCGAGGTGGCGCCGCGCTTCCGCGACCGGCCCGGCGGCTACACCCGCATCGTCAAACTGGGCCCCCGCCTGGGCGACGGCGCGCGCATGGCCCAGATTGAGTTGGTCGAAGGTCCGGCCGGAGAGACCATCATCGAGCCGGCCGAGGCCGGCGACGACGCGTCCGCCGGCAAGGCGGACGCAGCAGCGAAGGAGGACGCCTGACCACGCCCCCGGCGCAGCGGCGGCGCATCGCGCTGCTCCTCCAATACGACGGCGGCCCCTTCGCGGGGTCGCAGCGACAGGCCGGTCCTCGCACCGTCCAGTCGGTCCTGGAGGAGGCGGCGCGGGCGCTCACCGGCGCGGCGCACCGGGTCGATTTCGCCGGCCGCACCGATGCAGGGGTGCACGCCACCGGGCAGGTGGCGGCCCTCAGCACCGACGCGACGCTCCCGCCGGACCGCTGGCAGCACGGCTTGAACCACTTCTTGCCCGCCGCCGTCGCCGTGCAGGATGCGCGCCTCGTGCCGCCCGACTTCGACCCCCGCCGCGACGCCTGCGCCCGGCGCTATGACTATCACCTGCGCCTCGCTCCCGTGCGTCAGCCGCTGTGGGAGGCCGGGGCCTGGGTGATCCGCGGGCCGCTGGACGCGGCGAAGATGGCGCAGGCCCTGGCGCTGCTGCCGGGCAGGCGCGACTTCGCCTCCTTCGCGGCCCAGCCGGCCACGGGCGGCAGCACACGGCGCCTCACGGCGGCGCGACTGCGGGCCCGGCCGGGCGGCTGGCGCCTGGAGTTCGAGGGCGACGCCTTCCTGCCGCATCAGGTGCGGCGCATGACCGGCCAGATCGTCGAGATCGGCCGGGGCAGGGCGGAGCCGGAGCGCGTCGCGGCGCTGCTGCGGCGGCCCGTCTTCGGGAGCGCCGGACCGACGGCGCCGGCGCGGGGCTTGTACTTGGCAGGGGTTCGATACACGCTGGCGGAGCTGGCGGATTGGAACGATGGATGCGATGACGATGAAGACACACGCCACCCGAGCCGCTGAGGTCGAGCGCACTTGGCACGTGATCGACGTGGCCGACCGCCCCCTGGGCCGCGTCGCCACCGAGATCGCCACGCTGCTGCGCGGCAAGCACAAGCCGACCTTCACGCCCGCCCTCGACGTGGGCGACTACGTCGTCGTGGTCAACGCCGCGCGCGTCGCCGTCACGGGCAACAAGCGCGAGCAGAAGATGTACTACCGCCACTCGGGCTACCCCGGCGGCCTGCGGCAGATGGCCTTCAAGGACCTCATCGAGCGCTACCCGGAGCGCGCCGTCGAGCGGGCCGTGCGGGGCATGCTGCCCAAGAACCGCATCGGCGCGCGCCAGTTCACCCACCTGCGCGTGTACGCCGGCCCCGACCACCCCCACGCCGGTCAGGTCGCCCGCGCGGCCACGAGCGCCGGGCCGGCCGACGCCGCCGACGCGACGGAGGAATAGCATGACGACCAGCTCCCCGCAGCACTACTACTACGGCGTCGGCCGCCGCAAGGAAGCCGTCGCGCGCGTGCGGCTCTACCCCGGCGCCGGCGCCGTCGTCGTCAACGGCAAGCCCGCCGAGGAACTCTTCACCCGCGAGGTACAGCGCCGCGAGTTCCTGGAACCGCTCGCCCTGACCGACATGGAGGGCCACTTCAACGCCCAGATCAAGTGCAGCGGCGGCGGTCGCAGCGGCTGGGCCGGCGCCATCCGCCTCGGCATCGCCCGCGCCCTCGTCGAGGCCGACGCGGGCCTGCGCCCCACGCTCAAGCGGGCCGGCATGCTCACCCGCGACGCACGCGTCAAGGAGCGCAAGAAGCCGGGCCTCAAGCGCGCCCGCAAGGCCCCGCAGTACACCAAGCGCTAGCGCCCCGTCGCACCGGCCGCCCCGACCTCGCCCCCCTCCGGCGCCGCTCAGGACAGGCCTGTCCCCCGCTCCGCCCTGACCTCACCCCCTGTCCCCCTCTCCATCCAGAAGGATGGAGAGGGGGA
>JAPOXB010000039.1:1697-4484 GCA_026707335.1 Chloroflexota bacterium | reverse complement strand
CGCCGCAGCCGACCAAGGCCAGGCCGGCCGCGCCGACGCCGGCCTTGGCGCTGGCGCCCAACATCGTGCGGCGCGAGATCTTTCGCTGTCGCAGGGTCTCCCAGTAGTTGCTCATGGCGTCATCCTTTCCGTGGATGTGACCGCCCCATCCCCTCTGGATGGGGTCGTGCTTCAAGAGCGGAGACATTATGACGTCTAGGGGGGGGGTCAAGGTTTTTGGGTGTAAAGTTTCTACAGTTGACGTAAGGGAGTGGTGGAGACGATGGTCCCCCCCCTCTCCGTGTGGGAGGGGAGAGGGGGGCTCGGAGGGGATGGAGGTGGGGTCGGTCAGTTCGGGAGGGGCGGCCGGCGGTGCATGGCGATCCAGTTGGGACCGCGGGGGCGGCGGCGGATGGCGCGATGCCAGAGCGCGTCGGGGGCCTTGGTGAAGACGTCGTCGGGGGCGGGCTCGGTGACGAGCCAGCCGCCGGCGCTCAGCTCGCCCTCGAGCTGGGTGGCGGCCCAGCCGGAGTAGCCGCGGAAGACGCGCAGGCCCTTGATCGCGGCGCCCGCGTCGGCCGGGTCGGAGCGCAGGTCGACCACGCCGACATCCTCGAGCAGGGGCGACCAGCGCTCCTCGGACAGCCCCTCGGCGCGGGCCATCCCGATCACGGCCGACGGGTCGACGGGGCCGCCGCGGAAGAACTCGGCCGGCGCGGAGGCGAACTCGCTCCAGCGCGGCAGCGGCTCGCGCAGGCCGATGGCCGTGGGCCGGTTGAGCACGAGGCCCAGGCTGCCCTGCGGCCCGTGCTCGAGCAGCAGCACGACCGTGCGGAAGAAGTTGGGGTCGATCATGTCGCTGGTCGCGACGAGCAGGCGACCCTTGAGCGAGGTGATCTGCATGGGGCCAGCGTACCGCCTGCGGCGCTCACGTTGGGCCACGGACCGGGGGCGGCTAGGCTGCGTGGGGAGGCGCCGCATGGGACTGCCGCTGGAATCGATCCGCGTCGTCGACCTGACCCGCTTCCGGTCGGGCCCCAACGCCGTGCGCCAGCTGGCCGACATGGGCGCCGAGGTCGTGCAGGTGACGCGGCCGGGCTGGGGCGAGGGGACATCGTTCGGGGCGCGCGGCTTCGACTATCAGAACCTGCAGCGCAACAAGCGCTCGCTGCGCCTCGACCTGCGCGACGCCCGCGGCCGCGAGGCGCTGCTGCGGCTGGCGCGCCGCGCTGACGTGCTGGTGGAGAACTTCCGCCCCGGCGTGACGGCGCGGCTGGGCATCGACTACGAAGCCCTGCGGGCCGAGAACCCGCGCCTGATCTACGCCAGCATCTCGGGCTTCGGGCAGGAGGGGCCGTACCGCGGCCGGCCGGGCTACGACCAGGTCGCGCAGGGCATGGGCGGCCTGATGTCGATCACGGGCGCGCCGGGCGGCGGTCCCATGCGCGTCGGCATCCCGGTGGCCGACCTGACGGCCGGGCTGTACTTGGCGCAGGGCATCCTGGTGGCGCTGCTCGAGCGGGAGCGCTCGGGCGAGGGGCAGTGGGTCACGACGTCGCTGCTGCAGGCGATGGTCAACATGCTCGACTTCCAGGCGGCGCGCTGGCTGATCGACGGCGAGACGCCGCCCCAGGCCGGCAACGATCACCCCACGACGATGCCGACCGGCGTCTTCCGGTGCGCCGACGGCCAGATCAACATCGCCGCGACGACCGGCCCGCAGTGGCGCAACCTCTGCACGACCATCGGGGCGGAGGAGCTGTTGTCGGACCCGCGCTTCGCCACGCCCGACGGCCGGCACGAGCAGCGGCGGGCGCTGCGCGAGGAGATCGATCGGCGCACGGAGGCATTCACGTGCGAGGCGCTGATCGAGGCGCTCAACGCGGCCGGCGTGCCGGCGGGGCCGATCCTCGACGTGCCGGGCGTGTTCGCCGACCCGCAGGTGCGGTCGCTGCCGACCACGGCGACCGTCGAGCATCCGGCGCTGGGGTCGCTGGAGGTGCTGGGGCTGCCGCTGCAGTTGTCGCGGACGCCGGGCTCGGTGCGCGCCGCCGCCCCCGACCCCGGCGCCCACAGCGAGGCGATCCTGGAGGAGCTGGGCTACTCGGCGGAGGAGATCGCGGAGCTGCGGGCGTCGGGCGTGGTGTAGGGGGGCGTCGGGGGGTGGATCCCGATCGGCTAGAGGAAGCGCACGGCGATCGCTGCGATCGCGATGCCGAGGGTCAGAAGCACGACGAGAACCTTGCCCACGGTAGTCACCCGGGCCAAGTCTTCCTTGGTAGCAAGATGCGGGATCGTCGTCTCGAGCCGGGTCAGCCGGTTTTCGATGCCGAGCCGGACGGTGAAGGAGAGCGGGTCCGGTGGATCCTCGGGCGGCTCCCCCGGGCTCATACAAGGACCTCCGTCCGGGCGAGCCAATCCCAGACGGACCGGTAGGTCTTGCCGCCGTAGGTGCCGTTCAAGCGGAACACCAGCGCACCCTTGCCCTCGGGGCTGTCGATGTGCAGGCGCTTGAGGACGTCCTCAATCAGGAGGTCTCCATTGATCAGATAGACGCCGGGCTGCAACTCCAAGTGGTCCGGGGCCGGGTATGCCGCCTTGAGCCGCTCGACGGCTTCGGGGTCATGGTCGTGGAACATGACGGCGAACAGGGCCATCGCCGGGCTCCTTCCCGCGGTCGCAGCGTGCGATGCAGGGCCATCGTAACGCGGCCGGGTAGGGCCGGCCATCCCCGCGCCGATCCGATCGACAGACTGTCTCCCATTGGATACGATCGGGGCGTGGAACTGGGATGAGCAGCGAGACCTA
>JAPOXB010000039.1:0-1475 GCA_026707335.1 Chloroflexota bacterium | reverse complement strand
GCAGGTCCTCGGCGCGCTGGGGGTCCAACTGGCGGTCGCGCCCAAGGCGACCTAGCGTCGGGGCGGCGCCCGCCGCCTAGATCGCGACGCCGCCGTCCATGATCAGCGTCTGGCCCGTCGTGAAGGACGAGGCGGGTGAGGCGAGGTAGACCGCCGCGCCGGCCATCTCGTCGGGCTCGGCCATGCGGTGCAGCGCCGCGCCCTGGGTGTTGGCGGCGAGGATCTCCTCGTTCTCCCACAGGGCGCGCGAGAACTCGGTCTTGATCAGGCCGGGCGCGATGCCGTTCACGCGGATGCCGTCCTGGCCCCAGATCTTCGCGCAGGCCTGGGTGAGCATGTTCATCGCGGCCTTGGAGATGGAGTAGGAGGCGATCACGTCGGAGGCGCGCATGCCGCCGACGGAGCTGACGTTGACGATCGTGCCGCCGTCGCCGTGCTCCAGCATCGCCTCGCGGCAGAGGACGCTGAGGAAGAACGGGGCCTTGAGGTTGGTGTTCATCACCACGTCCCACTGGCCCTCCTCGATGGTGTGCAGGGGCCCGAAGTGGGGGTTGGTCCCGGCGTTGTTGACCAGCACGTCGATGCGGCCCAACTCGGCCTTCGTGCGATCGACGAGGTTCTGCAGCTGCTCCATGCGGCGCACGTTCGTCTCGACGCCGATGGCGCGGCGGCCCATCGCCTCGATGACCTCGACGGTCTCCTGCAGCGGGCCGGGCTTGCGGGCGGCGACGGCGACGTCGGCCCCGGCCTCGGCCAGGCCGAGGGCGATCGAGCGGCCGATGCCGCGGCTGCCCCCGGTGACGATGGCGACCTTGCCCTGCAATGAGAAATCCGCGACGACCATGGTGAGCTCCTTATCCGTCCTAGTCCGGTGGGGTGTTTCGGCGGGTTCGCGCCGCCGATGGTAGGCGAGCGCGGGGGTTGCCGCCATCCGCGCGCCGCCTGGGCTATACTGCGCGGCAGTGACACGACGGGGTGGGCCGTCGCGCGGATGGCGCGCGGCGGACCTGAGAATACACCCGCTGCACCTGATCCGGTTCGTACCGGCGTAGGGAGTCATGGCACTTTCCACTGCCCCTCTTCCTTCTCGGCGCGCGTGGCGACACGGGCCCCTCCGCATGCATCGCGGCGGCGGCCGACCCGGTCGGGCCGGCGGGGAGCGCTGACCGGGCCGGCCCGGTCGGGCGCCCCATAGCTCCGGTCGCGGCGACGCGCCGGAGGCCGAAGGAGGGGGCCATGGCCCGCACTTTCCCATTGGACTGGACGGCGCATCGGACGGCGCGTTGGACGCTGGCGCTGGTCGCGCTGCTGGCGCTGGCGATGGTGGTCGCCGCTTGCGGCGGCGGGGGCGACGCCGCGCCGACGATCGACACGTCGGCGATCGACATGGCGGCCGACGACGCCGCCGCCGCCGCCGAAGCCGCGACCGGGGCCGCCGAGGCCGCCGCCCGCGCCGCCGCCGCGGCCGAAACGGC
>JAPOXB010000253.1 GCA_026707335.1 Chloroflexota bacterium | reverse complement strand
GGCCCGGCGTCCCCGCCCGGCTCCGGCGCCAGGAAGCGGTGCCGCCCCGGCGCCAGCTCGCTCAGCGCCGCGACGGCCGACGCGCGCGCCGCCAGCACGGCTCCCCCCGCCTCCGCCAGGACGTCGTCCCAGGGCGCGAGCTCGCCGGCGCCGGCGGCTCCCTCGGACATACGCTTGAGCACCGCGTTGCGCTGGGTGACGGCCTTGTCGTAGCGGCCGTAGGCGCGGGCGTAGCCGCGGTCCGACTGCGCGATGAGCAGGTCGAGGAAGCGCCGCCGCCGGGAGGGCGGGCCAGTCAGGATCTCGATGTCGAGCGTGGTGAACAGCACGGCGCTGATCCGGCCTACGACTTGCGTCGCGCGGCGGGCGACGCCGTTGAGCCGGAGACGCTTGCTGGTCAGCGGCGCGCCGGTACGCGTGGGCGCCGGGCGGCCCTGGGCGTCGGCGCGCGCGACCAAGGCGATCTCGACCTGGACCGGTCCGTCGGCGCGCTCGGCGCGTCCGCCGACGCGCGCGACGGCGGGCTCCTCGAGGCTGGCGGCGGCGAGCGCGGACCAGCCGATCATCTCCCCCTCCGTGGAAGCGCGCGGGGAACGCGTCATCGCCAGGAGCGCGACGGCCTCCAGGAGGTTCGACTTGCCGGCGGCGTTGTCGCCGACGAGCAGCGTCAGGCCCGGCCCGAGGGAGAGCCGCAGCCGCTCGTAGGAGCGGAAGTGATCAAGTTCGAGTTCGCGCAGGTACACGGACGGCGCCTCGCCCTAGCGCCCGGCGTGGGCGGGCTGGGAGGGCCGCCGCGCGGGGAACCAGTCGTCGGCCATGGCCGCGATCTCCTGTCCGATGCCCAGGGAGGCAGTCGCGCCCGGGGAGGGGGCGTTGAGGACGTGGATCATGCCGGCCTCCGCGATGAGCCGGAAGTCGTCGACGAGGCCGCCGTCCCTGTCGAGGGCCTGGGCGCGCACGCCGGCCCCGGCGCGGACGAGGTCGCCGGCGCGCACGCCGGGGACGAGCGCTTGCAGCGCCCGTGTGAAGGCGCGCCGGCTGACCGAGCGATAGACCTCGCCCAGGCCGGTGCGCCAGTAGCGCAACGCGAGGCGCTGGAAGCCCGGGAAGCTGAGCGCGTCCCAGACGTCCCCCGCGTCGATGTCGCGCCAGCGGTAGCCCTCGCGGCGCAGGGCGAGAACGGCGTTGGGCCCGGCCTCCACCGTGCCGTCGACGCGCCGCGTGAAGTGAACGCCCAGGAAGGGGAAGTTGGGGTCGGGCACCGGGTAGATGAGGTTGCGCACCAGTCCCGCCGCCTGCGGTCGCAGCGTGTAGTACTCGCCGCGGAAGGGAACGATGCGCAGGCCGGGCCGGAAGCCCGCCAGCCGCGCGACCCGGTCGGCCATGAGGCCGGCGCAATTGACGAGGTGGCGCGCTTCGAGCGGCCCGGCGGTGGTGTCGATTCGGAGCCCGTCCGAGCCGGCGTGCAGCCCGGTGACCGCGACGCCCGTGCGAACGACCCCATCCTTCGCCTCGACGAGCGCGCGGTAGCGCTGGGTGACGGCGTCGTAGTCGGCGATGCCGGTCGAGGGGACGTGCAGGGCGCGGACGCCGCGGGCGGCGGGCTCCAGTTCGGCCAGTTCGCCGGGGCCGATCTCGCGGATGCCGGGGACGCCGTTGGCGGTTCCCCGCTCGGCCAGGGCGCGGAGTCGGCCCGTCTGCGACTCATCGGTCGCGACGACCACCTTGCCGCAGCGCTCGTGGGGGATGTCGTGCTCGCGGCAGAACTCCAGCATCTGCTCGGCCCCGCGCAGGGCGAGCCGGGCCTTGGCGGAGCCCGGCCGGTAGTAGAGGCCGCTGTGGATGACGCCGCTGTTGTGCCCGGTCTGGTGCCGGCCGACGTCGGGCTCCTTCTCGATCACGACGACCGACAGCCCGTCGAAGCGCTGGACGAGCGCCAGGGCGGAGGCCAGTCCGATGATGCCGCCGCCGATGACCGCGACATCGCACGGGCCCCCACCGGGGATCATCGGGGCGTCGGCGGCGGTCGCGTCGTTCATGCAGGCATGCTATCGGGCGGCCCGACTCGTGAGGCGGCGAACCCGGCTCAATCGGTCACCCGGACACCCGCGCTCTCGGCGTCTGGCGAGGCGACGACGGTCCCGACGCGCCAGTTGTCGACGCCGGCCGCCTGCAGCCGTGCGCCAAGCTCGGCGGCGGCGGACTCCGGCAGCACGATGAGCAGCCCGCCGGTCGTCTGTGGGTCGTAGAGCAGGGTGTCCTCCAGCGGGGTGAGCGCGCGGTCCGTGGCGACGCGGGCCGAGAAGTAGTCGCGGTTGTTGGCCTGGCCGCCGGTCATGAGGCCCTGCGCGACGCAGGCCTCAAGGCCGGGCAGGGCCGGCAGCGCGCCGAGCGACAGTTCGACGCCGACGCCGCTGGTCGTCGCGACCTCGACGGCGTGCCCGGCGAGCCCGAAGCCCGTCACGTCGGTGAGGGCGTGCACGGGCGACTCGCGCGCCAGTTCGGCCGCGCGTTTGTTGAGCTCGGACATCTGCGTGATCACGGTCGCCTCGTGCGCCGCCGACACCGCGCCCCCGCGCATACCGTTGAGCAGCACGCCGGTGCCCAGCGGCTTGGTCAAAAGGATGGCGTCGCCGGGCTGCGCGCTGGCCTTGCGGAGCACCGCCTCGGGGTGGGCGATCCCCGTGACGCAGAGGCCGTACTTGGGCTCGCGGTCGACGATGGTGTGCCCGCCCGCGACGGCGCCGCCGGCCTCGCGCACCTTGCTCGCGCCCCCCTCCAGCACCGCCACGATGGTCTCGACCGGCAGATCGTCGGGGAAGGCGGCGATGTTGAGCGCGAAGAGCACGTCGGCGCCCATCGCGTAGACATCGTTGAGGGCATTGGCGGCGGCGATCTGACCGAACTGGAACGGGTCGTCGACGGTGGGGGCGAAGAAGTCGAGCGTCTGCACGATCGCCTGGTCCGGGTTGAGGCGATAGACGGCCGCATCGTCGGCCTTGCTCAGCCCGACGAGCAGTTCCGGATGCTCATGCTCCGGGAATTGATGTCCAAGCGCGCGCACGACCTGCGCGAGGGCCGCGGGCCCGTACTTCGACGCTCAACCGCCGCAGGTCGTGAGGTCGGTCAGCCGGATCTTCTCGTCCTGAGCCACCGCCGCCTCCTTCCCCGCACAGGCGCCCGGATCGCGCGATCCGGGGCGCGCTCCCATTCTACCGGGCCGGCCATCCTACCGGGCCGACGAGCGGCGGGTCGGGCTACGGGTCGTCGAGGGCCGCGCGGGCGATCATCTCCAGCCCGCGCGGGGTGATGGGCGGGTTGGCCAGGGGGCCGCGGACGTCGCGGTAGTACCGCTCAAGGGGCTCGCTGCGCTGCAGGGAGACGCCGCCGACCACCCGCATGCAGCGATCGACGATGGCGACGGCGAGGTCGGTGACGCGCAGCTTCGCGGTCGCGACGCGGGGGGCGAGCCGGGACCGGCGCGCGGAGGCATCGGGGCCCGCGGCGACGTCCCAGGCCTCGGCCGTGGCGAAGAGGAGCGCCTGGGCGGTGAAGATGTCGGCGTCGATGCGGCCGACCTCGTGCCGGACGTACGGCACGGTCGCGATCGGCGCGCCGAGGCCGGTCGGCCGACGCGTGCGCGCGAACTCAACCGCGTAGTCGCGCGCCGCCTCGGCGACCCCCAGACTCGCGGCGGAGACGAGCAGGGCGAACCAAGCGAAGTCGTGCTCGGCCTGTCCGCCCCGGCCGGGGGCGTGGCGAAGCAGGAAGTCGTCCGCGTGGACGGGGGTGTCGCTGAAGTAGACGTCGTGCGAGCCGGTGGCGCGCATGCCCAGCGCGTCCCACGTCTCGTCGATGCGGATGCCGCCGCGGTCGCGCGGGATGATGGCCCGGCCGAGTTCGCCGCTGCCGTCGTCGAAGCGGGCGGCGGTGAGGAAGTAGGTCAGCACCGGCGCGAGGGTCGAGAACGTCTTGCGGCCGGTCAGCAGCCAGCGCCCCTCCCCGGCGGGCCGGAAGGCCGAGGTGGGCAGCCCGCCGCCCTGGAACGAGCCGAGTTCCGGCTCCGTGACGACGGAGTTGATCGTCGCGCCGTCCCGCACGACCGCCTTGAAGACCCGGGCCCGCAGGGCGTCGGGCCAGGTGGCCCGCGCGACCTCCTGGCCCACGGTCATCAGGTGCATGCCCACGCCGTAGGCGGTCGAGCCGTCGGCGCGGGCGATCGAGCGCTGCGCGTGGACGATGTCGGTCAGGCCGTGGCCGCCGCCGCCGATGTCGGCGGGCAGCGGGGCCGCCATGTAGCCGATCGCGCGCAGCCCCTCGAAGTTCTCGAAGAAGAACTCGCCGCTGCGGTCGAGTTCCGCCGCGCGCTCCGCGAAGGCGGGCAGCAGCGGCGTGATCGCGTCCAGCAGGCGCGCGCGGGAGTCGGGGTGGGCGTGCATCGTCGTCCAGTCTACGGGCGCGGCGTGCCGGGGGGTGGGGTCGGCC
>JAPOXB010000070.1 GCA_026707335.1 Chloroflexota bacterium | reverse complement strand
ATCGGGCCGGCCTCAGCGGCCTCGGCCTCGGCGGCCTGCGCGGTGTCCGCCGCGACCGTGGTGGCGGCGCTAGTGGTGTCGGCGGCGGTCTCCGCGACGGCGGCGGCCGGAGCCTCGGCCGGGGCGGCCTCGTCGCCGAGCAGGTAGCCCACGCCGAAGAACACACCGACGCCCATCCCGGCGATGATCAGGATCGGCAGCAGGATGCCGACGACTCGGTCGCCGCGGAACTGCGGCCGCCGGCGGGGGTTGCGGTCGCCGGGCAGCGTCAGGGGGCGCCGGGGGTTGTAGGGGAGCTCGCCCGCGCCGCGCACCCGCGTGCTTGGGCTGGGCAGGTCGCGCCATCCCCGGTTCGCGAATCGCAGGTCGGGTCGCTGCGCCATAATAGGAGCGTACGGCCCAGGGCCCCGTTGTCAAAGCGTTGCGGCGGGAATCCTGCCCGGCGGGGGACGGGCGCACGGCCGGGAGGGGATAGCCGTGGACACGCGGTCGATTCGCTGCCCGCACTGCGCGCAGACGACGGAGGTGGGCGTGCCGCCGCCCGAGGGACGGCCGCGCCGCGTCGTGACGCTGTGCCCGCACTGCGACTACGACCTCGTCGTCTCCCGCGCCGACAAGTCGGGCGACGACTTCCGCATCCGCGCCTGCCTGCGCTGGGAGACGACCTGCCCCTACTGCAAGCAACCGACGCTGGCGCGCGTGCCGCCCAAGGGGCTCATGCGCCGCAAGGAGACGACGCCCTGCGCGTCGTGCCGCCGGCCGCTCATCGTCGAGCGGCGCGGCGAGGGCAAGCTGGTGCTGCGCGCCCACCGGGGCATCGTGGAGGGCATGGGGCTGTAGGACCGACCCGACCAACGCGGGTTGATTTGCCGCCGTCACGCGCGGATGTAGAGTTCACCCTTGACCCGCTTCCGGGAGCGGGCTGCGGGGGCCTGATTCCCGGCATTCCAAGGGGACGCCCGATGGGCTACGACGAACTGGCGCTGGCGGCGCATCGCGAGTGGCGCGGCAAGATCGACTACGCGTCCACGGTCTCGGTCACGAACCACGAGGAGTTGAGCGTGGTCTACACGCCCGGCGTCGCCGCGCCGTGCCTCGCGATCGAGCGCGAGCCCGAGCTGGTGCGCGAGATGACCGGCGTGGGCAACCTGGTCGCCGTGGTGACCGACGGCAGCGCGGTGCTGGGTCTGGGCAACATCGGGCCCCAGGCGTCGCTGCCGGTGATGGAAGGCAAGTGCGTGCTCTTCAAGCAGTTCGGGGGCGTGAACGCGATCCCGATCGCGCTCGACGTGCACGACACGGACGGCATCGTCGCGGCCGTGAAGGCGATCGCGCCGTCGCTGGGCGGGATCAACCTGGAGGACATCGCCGCGCCGGTCTGCTTCGAGGTCGAGGCGCAACTGCATGAGGCGCTCGACATCCCGGTCATGCACGACGACCAGCACGGCACCGCCGTCGTGGCGCTGGCCGGCGTGATCAACGGCCTCAAGCTCACCAACCGCGAGCCGCGCAACACGCGCACGGTCGTGCTGGGCGCGGGCGCGGGCGGCATCGCCTGCGCCAAGATGCTGCGCAAGTACGGCGTCGAGGAGATCGCGATCCTCGACAGCAAGGGGCTGATCACCTCGGACCGCGAGGGCCTCAATCCCTACAAGCGCGAAGTCGCCGCCTGGAACGACTTCCGCCTCAACCCCGACGGCAGCGTGCCGCAGCTCTCCGACGTGATCCGCGGCGCCGACCTGTTCCTCGGCCTCTCCGGTCCCGATCTGGTCTCCCCGGCCGACGTGGCGTCGATGAACCGGGAGGCCCTCGTCTTCCCGATGGCCAACCCGAACCCCGAGATCCTGCCCGAAGCGGCGGCCGAGGCGGGCGCGGCGGTGATCGCCACCGGCCGCTCCGACTTCCCCAATCAGATCAACAACGCGCTGGCCTTCCCGGGCATCTTCCGGGGCCTGCTCGACGCCCACATCCCGAAGGTCCAGGACGCCCACAAGCTGGCCGCCGCCCAGGCGATCGCCGACTTCGTGTCGGACCCGACGCCGGGGCGCGTGGTGCCCAGCATCTTCGAGGATGGGCTGGGGCAATCCGTGGCGCAGGCGGTGATGAGCGCCGAGTAGCCCGCCCGGCCTCAGGAGCCGCGCCACGCCCGCTCGAAGTGGTGGCCGTCCCAGCCGAAGCCGAAGCGCGGCAGCCAGATGTCGGGCCCGTGAACGCTGCGCTGCACCCCGTGTCCCACGTTCACGACCCAGGACGGCGCCTCCAGCAGCAGCGGCTCCAGCGTCTCCCGGTAGAGCCGCTGCCGCTCGGCGCGGTCGACCGTGATCGCCATCTCGTCGAGCGCGGCGTCGACGGCCGGCTCCGAGAAGCCGCCCCAGTTGCCCGGCCCCTCGCTGTGGACGCCGTCCAGCAGGTCGAGCATGGGATCGGCGTCGCGGGCGGCCGGGCCCCAGCCGAGGAAGAGCGGCACGGACCCGTCGCCCAAGCCCTCGGCGATGCGGCTGTAGCGCGCCGCGGCCGGCCGGACGGGGATGCCCAGGCGCGCGCCGAGCGTCTGCGCCGTCTGCGCCGCGAGGCCGGGGTAGCTGCGCTCGAAGAGGTCCGGCACGGTCAGGGTCAGGCCGCCGTCCGCCGCCGGCGTCGATGCGGCGAGCGTGTGGAGATCGGCGCTTTCATCGGCCGAGAGGCCGGGACGGTAGCCCGCCAGTTCCCCCAGCGCGGCGGCGTCCCGCGACCAGCCGGCGGCGAACCAGGGCGCCGGCCCGCTGAGCCCGGCGTGCGGACCGTAGGCCCGCGCCAGGATCGCGTGTCGGTCGAGGGCGCGGTGCACCGCCAGCGCCAGCCGGCGGTCCACGAACGGGTTGCCGGGCCCCTCGTGGTAGCTGAAGCCGATCTGGATCGGGAAGCCGAGCGGTTGCTCCGCGACCTGGTCGTCGGGCCGGTCGGCCAGCACGGCGTCGACGGCGGCCGGGTCGCCGGGGCTCCAGATGTCGATGTCGCCGTCGCGGTAGGCGGCCTCCTGGCCGGCCGCCGTGGGCAGGTGGGCGAACTCGATCGCCAGCAGATGCGGACGGCCGTCGCGGAAGTAGCCGTCGTTCGCCCCGAAGGCCGCCAAGCCTTCCGGGATCAGCCGCTGCATCTGGAAGGCGCCGGTGCCCGTGTAGTGCCCCGGGTCGAGCGGCCCGTCGCGCAGGCCGGCGCCGAACGCCTCCCAGGCCTCGGGCGCTTGCAGGAAGCTCCACGGCCCCGCGATGACGGAGGCCATGTAACTCCCCACCGGCCCATCCGTCCGCAGCACGACGGTCAGGTCGTCGACGACGTCCACGGCGCGCGTCCGCGTGAACTGCGCCTTGCGCAGGAAGAGCGGGTCGGGGTTCCCGTCCCCGTCGAGGCCGGCGATCTGCCGGCCGATGTTGGCGCGCACATCCTCCGCGGTGAAGGCGCGGCCCTCGGTCGGATGGCGGGGCCACCAGCGCACGCCGCGCCGCAGCAGCAGCACGTACGATTCGGCGTCGGGGGTTTCCCACGCTTCCGCCAGGTCGCCTTCAATGGCGCCGCTGTTGACGTCGCTGTAGCGCAGCAGCCGGCTCTGCTGGAGGGCGGAGAAGCGCTGCGTGAGGGGGAAGCGGGAGCGATGGATGTCGAAGCGGTCGATGTCGGTCAGCGAGGCGTGCAGGCGCAGCATCCCGCCCGGCTGGGGATCCCCGCTGGCGGGCTCGACGCGGGGCCGGGGAGGGGGTGGGTCGGCGGCTGGGGCGTCCGTGGTCTCCGGAGGCGGATCCTGCGGCTGGGCGTCGGGGGCGGCGGCCGAGGCAGCGGGGGCTTCGGGCGCGGGATCGGGAGCGGCGGCCTCCTGGACGGCGGGCTGCGGCGGATCGTCGTCGCCGTCGCAGCCGACCAGCGCGATCCCCACCGCGCCGACGCCGGCCCGCCCGGCCGCGCGCAGGAAGGCGCGGCGCCCGAGGCGCTCATGCATCATGCGCCGGTGGGGAACCGGAAACCGCGACGGGACGGAGGACATGCAGTTGAGCCGGACCTCTCGCGCCACCCCGTCTAGGATCGCCGATCGCGGCGGTTCTCGCCAGGGGCCGCCCGCCGGCCGGCCGGCCGGGTGGAGTAGGCTGATGGCATGAACGCACCCACCGCCCCCGGCTGGACGTCGCGCCGTGAGACCCCGCCCGCGCGAGTCGAGACCCGCGCGGGCGTCGTCGACGTGCACGTGCGGGGCGGCGTCGTGGCGGGCGGCGCGCCGCCGGGGGCGCAGTTCGTGATCTATCGGATGCGCCCCACCGAGGTCGTCGTGCATCGCCCGGACGGGCGACGGGAGCGGGCGCGCGTGCCCGACACCGGGGCGCGGACGCTGCGGCGGATGCTGGTCGCCGGCGCGGTGGTGGCGCTGCTGTCGTTCATCGTGGAGAGGACGCTGCGGACATGAACAACGATCCGGCGGAGACGGTCCGGGACGCCCTGGCGGGCACGGTGGGGCGCATCCCCTCCATCGCGACGGCCGA
>JAPOXB010000144.1 GCA_026707335.1 Chloroflexota bacterium | reverse complement strand
TGGGCCTGTCCTGGAGCCTTCATCGTCTCTCTCCTCTGGGCACCATTCTACCATGAGGGAGCGCAACTATGCAAGCGGCACGATCTGGACGGGCGACTGCCTGGACGTGATGCGGGGCATGGACAGCGGCACGGTGGACCTGATCTACCTGGACCCGCCGTTCAACTCCAACGCGGACTATGCCGCCCCCATCGGCTCCGCTGCCGCGGGCGCGGCCTTCCGCGACACCTGGACGCTCTCAGACGTGGACGTGGAGTGGATCAACCTGATCGAGCAGAAGCACCCGGCGCTCTACCGCGTGCTGCTGGCGGCCATGCGGGACTCGGACAAGGCGTATCTCGCCTACATGGCGGCGCGGCTGCTGGAGATGCCGCGGCTGCTCGCCCCGACGGGGAGCATCTACCTGCACTGCGACCCGACGATGAGCCACTACCTCAAGCTCGTCATGGACGCGATCTTCGGCCGACGGCAGTTCCGAAACGAGATCGTCTGGTGCTACGGCGGCCGAGGGATGGCGACGCGGTGGTTCAATCGCAAGCACGACGTGCTGCTCTTCTACGCCAAGACTGGGGCCCACCACTTCGACGCCGTCGGGGCGGCACGACCCGTCGCCCCGGAACACGTTGGGCGATACAACAAGACCGACGCGGGTGGCCGGAAGTACGCGCGCATCCGCAACCGCGACGGGACGTATTCGGACGTCTACCTGAAGGACGTCGTCCGGGAGGATTGGTGGGAGATCCCCTACGTGCGCGGCAAGGAGCATGTCGGGTACCCGACCCAGAAGCCGTTGACGCTGCTTGATCGCATCGTGCGGGCGTCCTGCCCGCCGGGCGGCATGGTGCTGGACCCGTTCTGCGGCTGCGCCACGACGCTCGTGGCGGCCGACCGGCTGGACCGGGAGTGGGCGGGCATCGACCTCTCGCCGAAGGCGGCCGAGCTGGTCGTGCGCCGCGTCGAGGCGGATCAGGGCCTCTGGCGCAACATCGTCCACCGGACGGACGTGCCCCGGCGGACAGACCTGGGCGACCTGCCCCGGTACAACTGCGCGGCCAACCGGCAGACGCTCTACGGGCAGCAGGGGGGCCACTGCGCCGGCTGCGCGACGCACTTCGAGCCCCGGCACCTGGAGGTGGATCACATCATCGCGCGTGCCAAGGGCGGCACGGACCACCTGGGGAACCTGCAACTGCTCTGCGGCTCGTGCAACCGGATCAAGGGCGACCGCGGCATGGAGTACCTCGCGGCCAAACTCCAACTCCGGGCGGCGTAGGCGGCATCCCTCCGGGTCGCAGGGAGGGATGCCCGACGCGCCGTCCGCGCCTGGGCACTACGCTATATAATCCCCCGCGCCGGCCGTCTCGTCGTCGCCTAGACGGGCACGTACTCCGGGATCACGACGTCGTTGCCCTCGCGGTCCTTGCGAGCGGCGCGCGCCTGCAGGCGAACTTTCATGCCCATCTGGACCTTCTCGGGCTCCGGCTCGATCCCGGCCAGGTTGGCCCGCACCGCGACCTTGAGGTCGGGGTGCCCCTGCACCGGCACATCGATGATCGCGCCGACGAAGGGCGTGGGGATGCCCGGGAAGGACTGGTGCACGATCGTGTAGACCCAGACCTCGCCCTCGTTCTCCAGCCGCGCGGGCTGCAGCGAGTTCTCGTCCAGATCGCCGGTCTTGCTGTCGAAGCGGCGCGTGGGCGAGTACAGGAACGCCGCCGATCCGTCCTTGTTGACGAGCGCCTTGATGTAGGCGTCGGCCAAGTCGTCGGTGGGCAGTTCCAGGTAGTCCACGATCGGGCGCAGCCCCGGTTCGGCCTGTTGCTCGGTGGCGTCGGCCAAAGGCGAGCCCCTTTCTCCCCCGCGGGCCGCACAGCACGACGTTCGCCCGGCCCCTCCGGGCGATCCGCGTCCCCGCCGGCGGTTGGCGGGAGTCTCGCACCGGGCGCAAGACGGCGTCAAGGTGCGACGTCACGCGCTGCGCGGACTGTCGGGCAAGTATTGCGCGACGGCGTCGCGGAATGCGGCGTCGAGCGACGATTGCGGGAGCCCGAGTTCCCGCGTCGCCTTGTCGATCGAGAACCACAGCCGCCGCCGGGCCAACCGCACGCCGGCGACGGGCGCCCGCGGCGGCCGGCCCAGCAGGCCGCTGATCAGGCGCTCGTCGATGTGGGCGGCCGCGAGAGCGACCAGGTACGGGATCGGCAGACGGGGCGGTCGCCGCCCGCCCGCCGCGGCCGCGCGCCCCACGATCTCCCGCATGGTCAGGTTGCCCTCGCCGTGCCCCAGGATGTAGCGCTCCCCGATCCGGCCCCGCCGCCAGGCGAGCACGTGCCCCCGGGCGACGTCGCGCACGTCGGCGATGTTGAGCCCGGCGGAGCGCATGTAGCCGGGCAGCCGGCCCAGGGCGGCGTCGCGGATCAGGCGGCCGGTCGGTGTGGGCCGCCAGTCGAGCGGGCCGATCGGCGCGGTGGGATTGACCACCACCGCCGGCAGCCCCTCGTTGGCGATGAGCCGGTGCACGGCGCGCTCGGCTTCGAGCTTGCTCGCCTCGTAGGGGCCGGCGGCGTCCTCGGGGCGCAGCCACTGCGACTCGTCGGCGGGGGCGCCGTCGCGGCCGGCGGCGCCGACGGCGGCCGTCGAGGAGGTGTAGACGACGCGATCGACGCCCGCCTCCAGCGCGGCCCGCATCAGCGCGACCGTCCCGCCGACGTTGACGCGCATCGTCTGATCCTGGTCGCGGCGGGCCAGTTCGTAGCGCGCGGCGACGTGGAAGACCACGTTGGCCCCGGCGACGGCGGCGCGTAGCGACGCAGCATCGGCCAGGTCGCCGGCGACGCGCTCCACGTCGAGGCCGTCGAGGTTGCGGGTGTCACTTCCGGCGCGGACCAGCGTGCGGACATCGACATCGCCCTCATCGAGCAACGCCCGCACGACGTGCGCGCCGATGAATCCGGTCCCGCCGGTGACCAGCGCGACGGTCATCGCAGCGCTCCCCCGGCCGGCAACCCGCCGGCGAGCTCGGCCGTGAGGATCGCTTCCAGCGCGCGATCGAGGGCGCGCGTCGCGGCGCGGCGCTGCCGGGCCAGGCGCAGCAGCGTGACCGCCAGCGCCGGATGGCGCGCCACGGCCGCCGCCACTGTCGATAGTGACGGCCCGGACGGATCCCAGTCGAGCAGCTCGTGGGGAAGCGTCGTGGAGGCGGGGTCGAGCACGGCGCGCAGCGAGCCGAAGGGAATCCCGGCCCGCTCGGCCTGCCGCACCCAGACGTAGTCCTCCATCTGCACCGCCACGGCTCCCGATTCCTCGTGCGCGGCCGCCTTCTCGGTCGCGCTGCGCAGGATCTCGTTGTGCGACAGAACCTCCGCCCGCACAGCGTCGACGCCCGCCGCGGCGAGCGCGCCCTGCAGCCAGTCTCCCAACTCGGCCGATGCGGCGATGGGCGCGCTTCGGCTTCCACGACGCGCGGACGCATGGTGGATGCGCGTCGCCAGCACGAGGTCGGCGGGCCGCAGCGCGGGGTCGAGGCCGCCCGCCACGCCGGCGCAGAGGATCGCGCCGGCTGGTGGATCGAGCGTCGCCAGCGTTCGGGCGGCGGCTTCGGCCCGCTCCTCGCCCGGCCCGCTCACGACGACGCGCAGCGGCGCCGCGCCGCCCCGGTCGCGAAGCCGCGCCGCGAGCCCCGCCGCCTCCCAGGGCAGCGCAGTGACGATCGTGAGCATCGCCGGCGGCTAGGCGAACGCCTTGCGCAGCGTGCGCAGCCCCGCGCGGACGTTGGTGGACGCGTCGATCACCGCGGAGGCCTCGAAGCCGGAGTGGACCATGCACTGCTGGCACTTGGGGTTGCCCGACTGCGGGCCGTAGTTGTCCCACTCCGTCTCTTCCATCAGATCCTGGAACGTGTCGGCGTAGCCCTCGTCGAGGAGGTAGCAGGGGCGCTGCCAGCCGAGCACCGAGTAGCACGGCATCCCCCAGGGGGTGCATTCGTACTCGACCTCGCCCTTGAGGAAGTCGAGGAACAGCTCGCTGTGATTGAACGACCACGAATCGGGCGGGTCCTGCAGGATCTCCCGGAAGAGCTCCTTGGTCTGCTCGCGCTGCAGGAAGTGCTCCTGATCGGGCGCCTTCTCGTAGGCGTAGCCGGGCGAGATCATCAGCCCGTCGACGCCGATCTCCATCATCTCGTCGAACATCTGCCGCGCCCGTCCCGGATCGGCGCCCAGGAAGAACGTGCTGTTCGTCGTGACGCGGAAGCCGCGCGCCTTGGCCTCCCGGATCGCCTCGACGGCCACGTCGTACACGCCCTCGCGGCAGACGGAGGCGTCGTGGTCCTCGCGCACGCCGTCCATGTGCACGGAGAAGGTGAAGTAGGGGCTGGGCGTGAACAGGTCGAGCTTGTGCTGCAGCAGGATCGCGTTCGTGCAGAGGTAGACGAACTTGCCCCGCTCGATCAGTCCCTCGACGATGTGCTCGATCTGCGGATGCAGCAGCGGTTCGCCTCCCGGAATCGCGACGACGGGCGCGC
>JAPOXB010000043.1 GCA_026707335.1 Chloroflexota bacterium | reverse complement strand
CCGTCGTGAAGGCCGCGTAGTCGCTGCTCTGCACCTCGATGCGGTCCCCGTCGAGGGCCACGCCCGTGACCTCCTCGCGGGCGATCAGCCGCGACGCCAGACGCCGGTTGTCGGTGCTGCGCAGGCTGAACGTGTGCGGGCGGTCGGTCATCAGGCGGCGGATCGCGCGGAAGTCTCCCGACGCCGCCAGCCGTCCCGCCAGGATGACCAGCACCTCGTCGGCCAGGTCCTCGACCTCCTCCAGGATGTGCGACGAGAAGATCACGGTGCGCCCTTCGGCGGCCATGCGGCGCAGCAGGTCCATCAGCTGCAGGCGCTGGCGGGGGTCGGTGCCGTTGAACGGTTCGTCGAGGATCAGCACCTCGGGGTCGTGCACGAGGCTGGCGGCGATCTTCGCCCGCTGCCGCATCCCCTTCGAGTAGCCGCGCATCTGGCGGTACTGACTGTCCCGCAACTCGACGTGGCTGATGGCCGCGTCGGCCGCCGCCTCGGGGTCGGGCAGGCCGTGCAGGCGCGCGCTCGCGAGGGCGAACTGCCGCGCCGTCAGGAACGGGTAGACCGACTCGCTCTCGGGCACCAGCCCCACCCGCCGGAACAGCTCGGGCGACCCCCAGGCCGGCCGGCCCAGCACCCGCACCTCGCCCGCCGAGGGGCGCAGGAAGCCCGCCAGCATGTGCAGGATCGTCGACTTGCCGGCCCCGTTCGGGCCCAGCAGCCCGGTCAGGCCGGGCTGGAACTGGAAGGAGGCATCGTTCACCGCCACGACCTCGCCGTACCAGCGGGAGACGTTCTCCAGGCTGACGGCGGCCTCCCCATCGGCCGGGGGTGTCGGGGCGCCCTGCTCGCTCATGTGCTGCTCCGGAATCGGTACAGCGCCAGCGCCATCCCCACGCCCGCGTAGAGCAGCGCGGCGATCACCAGCACGGCGTCGGGCATGTCGGCCTGCGCGATCACGTTGTCGTCGGAGCCGCTGTCGAGCGCGGGCACGGCGTCGAACAGCACCAGCGTGAAGGCCCGCACGACGTGCGCGGGGCTGAAGAAGATGGCGTAGCGCACGGCGTCGGCGTCGCTGATGCTCATGATCGCCTCGACGACCATGAACGGCACCAGGAAGACCGCGAGCACCCCCACGATGGCCAGCGAGCGCCGCCCGGCGTAGGTCGCCGTGAGCAGCCCGATGGCCGCGAAGGTGGCGCAGATCATCAGCCCGCTGCCCACGATGGGGCCGAACTCGCCGGCGTTCTCCTTGGCCCAGTCCCAGGCGTCGGCCGCGCCCAGCCAGTTGCCCGCGAACATCACCACCTGGGGCAGCACGGTCACGGCCAGCATCGCGCTGGCCAGCGCCGCCAGCTTGGCGATGCCGTAGTCGTCGGGGCGCAGCGGCCGCGAGAAATAGAGCGGCAGCACGCCGAAGCGCCGGTCGTTGCCGACCAGGTCCGAGGCCAGCGCCGCGGCGAAGAGCATGATGATGATCTGGATGAAGCTGTAGAAACCCACCGGGTCGACGATCTCGAAGTCGCCCGGCGCGAGCGCCGCGACCGCGAGTTGGATGATCGCCGGGATGAACGCGAGCCCCACCAGCCCGAAGGCCAGCGTCTTGGGCAGCGCGCCCCGGCCCAGTCCGAAGGCGTGGCGCAGGCTCAGCACGTACAGCGACCAGACCGCGAAGCGGCGCCCCAGCCGCTCGCCCTCGTAGGGCCGGTAGCGCAGGTCGTAGATCGTGCCGCGGGGGCCGCCCGGAGCTTCGCCGGGCGCAGCGCCGGTCGTCATGCTACCGGCTCCCGCTGGCCGGGCTCGAAGAGCTCCTCCAACTGCCGGCGCCGCTGCTCGAGCCGCAGCAGCGGCAGCCCCGCGTCGGCCACGGCCGCCACGACGGCGTCGCGCACGGGCAGCGCCTCCTCGGGCTGCACGAGGATCTCCAGCCGCCGCCCGTCCGCCGCGGCCTCGACCCCCTGGCCGCGCAACTGCGAGGCCAGCGGCGCCGCGTCGCCCTCCAGGTCGACCACCAGGACGCTCGTCTCGTCGGTCAGCTCGGCGATCCGGCCCGCCCGCACCAGCCGCCCCTGCTCGATCAGCACCAGCCCGTCGCAGACCCGCTCGATCTCGCTCAGCAGGTGCGACGACATCACGATCGCCATGCCGAATTCCCGCCCCACCCGCTCGATCAGGGCCAGCATCTCGTCGCGGCCCTCCGGGTCGAGGCCGTTGGTCGGTTCGTCCAGGAAGAGCAGGCGCGGGTCGTGGGCGATGGCCTGGGCCAGCTTGACGCGCTGCTTCATGCCCGTCGAGTAGCCCTGCATGTGCCGGTAGCGCTCCTCGAACAGGCCCACGTAGCGCAGCGCCTCGGCCGCCCGTTCGCGCGCCGCCTTGGCCGGGATGCCGCTCATCCGCGCCATGTGCACGACGAAATTCACCGCCGACATGTCCCCGGGGATGCAGTCGTGCTCGGGCGAGTAGCCCACCAGATCCCGCACCTGCATCGACTGGCGCGCGACGTCGAAGCCCAGCACCGTCGCCGAGCCGCTCGTCGGTTGCAGCAGCCCCAGCAGGATCTTGAGCAGCGTGCTCTTGCCGGCCCCGTTCGGACCCACCAGCCCCACGACGCCCGGCTCGACGCGCAGGCGCAGCGAGTCGAGCGCCGTCACGCCCGGATAGCGCTTGTGCAGCGCCTCCGTCTCGATGATGGGGCCGCTGTAGTCGCGGGCGGCGGACGGGGAGGCGATCACCGGGGCACGTCGCAGGGCATGATCGCACCGTAGCGGGCGCCGCCGGGACTGACTATGCGCCGCCCGCGCGCCCGGCGCCCGTGAACCACCCGCGCGCAGGCGATGCGGCACGACCCGCGAGCCGCTAGCGTGGGATAGGGCGATCATGCCTCGCCGAGCCGGCGGGAAGGCGTTCCGATCGATGCGCTGGCGAACCCTGCTCCTCCTCGGCGCCGTCCTGGCCGCCATCGCGCTCTCCCCGGCCCCCGCGCGGGCCCAGGCGGCGCCCGTCATCAACGATGTCGTGCCGGATACCGGGCTCGCCGGGGCCGTCGTCTCGATCATCGGCAGCGACTTCACCGGCGCCACGTCGGTGACGTTCGGCGGCCGCTCGGCCACGTTCCAGGTCCTGAACGACGCCAACATCCAGGCGACGAGTCCGACGACGGCGCAGGGCGGGAGCGTGGACATCGTCGTCACCACGCCGAACGGTACGAGCGGCAACAGCGCCGCCGACGACTTCACCTACGTCGTCCCCAGCCTCACGATCAACCAGGGCAACGGCCTCAGCGTGAGCGAGGACGGCGAATCGGACTCGTACACCCTGGCCCTGAGCCTCCTGCCGACCGGCACGGTCACGGTCCGCATCCCCGACAGCGACGACCTCGACATCACGCCCAACACGCTCGTCTTCACGACCGCGAACTACACCAGGCCCCAGCTCGTCACGGTCAACGCCGTCGACGACGTGAACTTCGAGCGGACCCACACGGCGATCATCACCCACCGCGCCAGCGGCGGCGGCTACGGGCCCGCCGGCGCCCACCCCGTCGCCGTCCGCGTCACCGACAACGACGAATTCCGCATCATCGTGACCCAGTCCGCCGGCAGCACGCACGTGATCGAGGGCGGGCGGCCCGATTTCCTCTCCGTGCGGCTCAACGCCGACCCGGCCGCGACCGCCACCGTCACCATCACCGCCGACGACCAGCTCACCACCTCGGCGACGACCTTCGAGTTCGGCCGCAAGAACTGGGGCAGCCTGATCGAGTTCGCCGTCTTCGCCGTCGACGATGATCTGGCCGAGGGCGACCACACCGGCACGCTGACCTTCTCCCTCAGCGGGGCGAGCCGCGAGGCCCCCGACACCACGGTCATCGTCTCCATCTCCGACGAGCACTCGCCCGCCCTGCGCCTCATCCACTCCGACGGCGCCACCACCGTCTCCGAGGACGGCGGCCAGGACAGCTACACCGTCTCCCTGCCGCGGCGGCCGGCCGGGACCGTCACCGTCGCCATCCGCCCCGAGGACGACCTGCAGGTCAGCGTCACCGAGCTCATCTTCACCACGCGCAACTGGGACCAACCCCAGACCGTCACCGTCGAGGCCATCGACGACGACCTCAGCGAGGGCGACCAGGTCCACCACGTCCACCACCTCGCCACCGGCGCCGGCCTCGACGACTTCGCCGCCGTCACGCTCAACGTCACCATCCTCGACAACGACGTGCCCAACCACCACTTGCTCCCGCTCCCGGCCGGCTTCTCCCTCGTCGGCTGGTTCGGGACGCCCACCACCTCCCGCGCCATCATCGACGGCAACCCCGACATCGTCCGCATCTGGCACTGGGACCAGGCCAACGGCTGGCGCCTCGACAGCCGCGACTTGCCGCCGCGACTGCGCGCCGACATCCCCATCGTCCTCGGCGACGGCTTCTGGGTGGTCACCTCGGCCGCGACGGACCTGTTCGTGCCGCTGCCCTAGCCCGGCCCGGCGGCTACGCGGGCGACGCCTCGGGCAGCTTCGCGTAGACCGCCTCCTTGAGTTCCGCCAGCTCGGGGTAGCGGCCGGTCGCCGCCTTGCTGTAGACCAGCTCCCCGTCGACGGTCCACT
>JAPOXB010000113.1 GCA_026707335.1 Chloroflexota bacterium | reverse complement strand
CGGGCGATAGCCCAGCCGCAGCCAGAAGTACAGCGCGATGCCGTTCGAGGCCGGGACCAGCGCCCGGCCCGCGCTCGCGCCGAGCCGCCGCGCGGCCCGCTCGATGATCGGCACGGCCGCGCCGCCATAGCCGTAGCCACGCCACTCGGCCTCGATCGCCAGCCAGGTCCAGACCAGCGCGTCCTCCTCGACGCGGGCCGCGCAGGCGCCGACCGGCGTGGCAGTGCCGACAGGGCGCAGCCAGTAGACGGCGTCGCCGGCCTCGATCCGGTCGCCCAGCGGGCAGGGCGGTCCCGCCCCGCCCAGGGCCGATTCCGCTTCGGGCAGCCAATCGGGCGCGGGATCGTCCAAGGCGCGGGCGCGCAGGCGCAGCCGCCGCGACCGCAGTTCGGCGGGCCAGCCCGCCGTCGCCGGGGTCACCGCGCCAGCCACTCTTCGACGCTGCCGGCCAGCGCGTGCCGCGGTGGCCGCTCGGTCGTGACGGGCGGCAGCGAGCGCAGGAACGACTGGCCGTAGCGCTTGCCGCCCAGGCGGCCGTCGAGCACGACGACCAGGCCCCGGTCGTCCTTGCGGCGGATGAGCCGCCCGAAGCCCTGGCGGAAGCGGGTCACGGCCTGCGGCACCGAATAGCGCATGAAGGGGTTGTCGTACTCGTCGGCGCGGGCGGCCTGGACGGGGTCGCTGGGCACGGCGAAGGGCAGCCGCGCGATGACGACGACGGAGACCGTGTCGCCGGGGATGTCGACGCCCTCCCAGAGCGAGGCCGTGCCCAGCAGCAGCGAGCGCGGGTTCTCGCGCAGCGCCTGCAGGACGCGGGCGGGCGATCCGTCGACGCCCTGCGCCAGCACCACGATGCCCGCCTCCTCGAGCGGGCCGCGCACGCCGCGCGCGGCCGCGCGCAGCGCCCCGTGCGACGTGAACAGCGCCAGCGTGCGCCCTTCGGCGGCCATCGCCACGTCGATCAGGGCCTCCTCGACGGCGGCCTGATAGGCGCGATCGGAGGGCGGCGGCATGTCGCCGGGCAGCAGCAGCCGCACGGCGCGGCGGTAGTCGAAGGGGGAGCCGAAGCGCTCGCCGGCCGCGTCGGGCAGGCCCAGGCGCTCCTGGATGAAGTCGAAGCGGCCCTCGACGGCCAGCGTCGCGCCGGTCACGACGCTCGTCCGGCGCGGCCCGAACAGCTCGTCGCGCAATTGCGCCGCCACCGTCAGCGGCGCGGCGTGCAGCGTCGCGAACTCCGAGCGCGGGCTGGAGTCGAGCCAGGTCACCGTGGCGGCGTCGTGGCGGGTGAGCAGGTCGCCGGCCTGCTCGCAGCGCTCGGCGAGGGCGGCGCGCACGTTCGCCAGCTCGGCCGAGAGGCCCTCCCACTCCTCCCCGGCGCGCTCCGTGTCGTCTTCGGCCATCGCCGCGGCCGCCGAGACCTCATCGATCGTCTCGCCAAGGCTCGCCAACGCCGCGTCGACGTCGCGCAGGGCGGCGAAGACCGCGTCCCAGCGGGTCTCGATCGTGCTCCAGCCGGGCTGGGCGCGGACGCCGGCCGTGAGCCGCAGGCGGGTGTCGCTCGCGCCGGCGCCGCGGGCGTGGTCGTGGGCGAACTGATGCAGGGCGGTGAAGTACCCCTCGACCGCGACGGCGGCCGCCGAGATCGCCGGGGCGACGCCGGCCAGCCCGGCGACCATCTCGGCGCGCAGCGCCTCCCCGTCCGGATCGTCGCGGAAGAGCGACGGCGGCGCCGTGGCCATCGCCGCGCGGGCCGCCCCGGCGACGCCCTGGTCGGTCCCGCGCGGGCCCAGCCGGTGCACCCGCTCCAGCAGGTCGGTGAACGAGGCCACGCGCAGCGACAGGCCCAGGTGCTGCGTGGCGGCGTCCTCGAGGTGGTGGCCCTCGTCGGCGATCAGCGTGTCGGCGGCGGGCAGGACGCCGCCGCCCGCGGCCATGTCGCTGAGCAGCAGCGCGTGGTTGGCGATCACGATGTGCGCCGCCTCGGCGCGGCGGCGGGCGCGCAGCAGGAAGCAGCTGCCGTCGCGCACGTAGGGGCAGGAGCGCGAGGAGAGGCAGTCCTCGCCCTCGGCGCTGAAGTAGGACCAGGCCGACTCCTCGTCGGGCCCCACGTGCAGTTCCGATCGGTCGCCGGTCTGCGTGTCCCGCAGCCAGACGATCAATCGGGCCAGCAGCCGGTTGGCGGCCGCGCCGGCCTCGGAGGTGACGGCGCCGCCCCCGCCCGGCGCGACCGCCCCGGCGGCGCGTTCCTGGGCCAGCCGGCGGCGGCAGAGGTAGTTGCGCCGCCCCTTGAGCGTCGTGACGCCCAGGGCGTCCGCGGCCCCGTCGCCGAAGGCGTCGCGCAGCAGCAGCCGGGTGGCGGGCACGTCGTGCTCGAGCAGTTGCTCCTGCAGAGCGATGGTGTTGGTGCTGACGATCGCGCGGCCGCCCGTGGTCAGGGCGCGCAGCGCGGCCGGGATCAGGTAGGCCAGCGATTTGCCGGTGCCCGTGCCGGCCTCGACCAGCAACTGCCCGCCGGTCTCCATCGCGCGGGCGACGGCGCGGGTCATGCCGGCCTGCTCGGACCGCTCCTCCCAGGCCCCGAACGGCTCGGGGTGGCGGGCCCCCGCGTCCAGCACCGACTGCGACAGCTCGTCCAGCGGGCCGTAGATGGCGGGCGCCTCGGGGCGGGGAGGCGCGTCGGGGATCGGCGCCGCGGCGGGCGCGGCGGGACGGGCGCGCGCGGCCGGCGAGGGGGGCGACGGGGCGGTCTCCCCGCGCGCCCCGGCGATCTCGCGCAGCAGCGTTGCCGGCGACCAAGCCATGCCGCCGGCCAGCCCGATCAGCTCCGCGATCAGGTCGCCGGGCAGCGCCTCGGCGCGGGCCAGCAGCGCCAGGAAGACGGCGCGCGTGGTCTCCGCGTCGGCCAGGGCGCGGTGGGCGTCGGGGTGCGCGACGCCGTAGCGCTCGGCCAGCGCCGAGAGGTTGTGGCTGCGGTGGCCGGGGTCGACCAGGCGGGCCAGTTCCAGCGTGTCGAGCACGTCGCCGGGCGGCTTGATCCCCTCCCGGTCCAGCATGGAGAGGTCGAAGCCGACGTTCTGCCCGACGACGGTCGCGTCTCCGATGAACTCCTCGATGTCGAGTCGCACGCTGTTGAAGTGGGGCGCGGCGGCGACGTCGGCCGGGGCGATGCCGGTCAACTGCTGCACGCGCAGCGGGATCTCCCGCCCCGGATTGACGAGCTGCGAGTAGCTGGCCTCGACGCCGTCGCGGGTGAAGCGCACCATGCCGACCTCGGTGATGCGATCACGCGTCTGGTCGAGGCCGGTGGTCTCGACGTCGAGGGAGACGAAGCGGCGGAGCGGCATGCGCGGGCCGAATCCAGAGTCGCCGACTGCGACCTGCACAGCCTACGCGTTCCGCCGCCTAGCGGCCGAGGGGCTCAGTCGGGCGGCCGGAAGGGGCGGAGTCCGTCGGGGCCGTGCACGTAGGGCGTCGTGCGGCCGGCGTGGAGGTGCTCGATCATCTGCTCGCGCGTCCGCAGCCGTTCCGGGAAGGCGGTGGCGTAGGCGCCGATGCCGCTGATCGAGTGGGCGTCGGAGCCGCCGGTCATGGGCAGGCCCAGGATCTCGGCGACGCGGTAGGCGAAGGCGTTCTCGCGCAGCGTGTTGGCCCCGTTTCCCACCTCGACGCCGTGCACGACCTGGAAGACGCGCATGCGCTCGGCGGCCTCCTCGGGGCTCATCGAGAAGGGCGGCTCGCCCTTGCGCAGGAAGGTCACCGGGTCGAAGAAGTGGCGGAACGGGTGCGCGACGCTGATGAAGGCGCCGATCTCGTCGGCCACGGCGCGCAGGCGCTCGCAGGAGCGGATGCCGGGGTAGTAGCGGTCGATGCCGAAGACGACCACGTGGCCCAGGTCGGTGGAGACCTCCATGCCCTGCGAGATGAACAGGTCGGGCGCCTCGGCGACGAAGGCCTCCCACTGCGGGCGCTCCCAGACGCGGTCGTGCTCGCTGACGTTGATGCCGCTGAGGCCGCGGCGGCGCGCCTCGGCCAGCAGGTCGGCCGGCTGCAGCTCGCTGTCGGCGGCGCCGCGCACGGTGTGCACGTGCGCGTCGAGGATCGTGCCGGGGGCGGGCGGGGGCATCGGCGAAGTATAGGAACGGGGTCCCGATCGCTCTGCCGCCTGGGAGCGATCGCCGGCGCGGCGGCGATCAGGCCCCGGCCAGGTGCGGCAGCAGCCAGCCGAAGAGGCCGGCGAAGAGCAGCGCCAGCAGCGTCAGGCGGCGCAGGGCCGGGAGGCGGGCGGCGACCACGAAGAGCAGCGCCAGCCCGGCCGGCAGCGCGATGGCCAGCGAGAAGCCCCAGGCCGGGCTGCCCGCGCCCGCCTGCGCGCCGTCGCGGACGGCCCAGTAGATCGCGCCCAGGCCGAGGCCGATCGCGCCCCAGGCGGCGTGCGCGCCCAGCGTCACGGCGACGCCCAGCAGCGGCAGCGGCGCGTCGGCGTAGCGCTCGTGCAGGTGGCGGGCGACGCGCGCCGACTCGACCACGATGGAGGCGATCAGGGCGGTCGAGGCCATGCCCATGGCGGCGCCCGCGATCAGACCGGCCAGCAGGGACTCCATGCCCGGGCCCTAGCGTCCGGCCGGGGCGGGCAGCACCGCCGTCGCCGGCGCCCGCCCGAGCGGCCGCAC
>JAPOXB010000146.1 GCA_026707335.1 Chloroflexota bacterium | reverse complement strand
GACTGGGGCTCGATCCCCATCGAGGGCGGCGTCGACGCCGCCTTCAAGCGCGACATCGCCAACGCGCCCGACCCGGACAAGCGGCGCCAGGAGATCGAGGCCTTCCTGCTCCAGTTCCGCAACCCCTTCCGCACCGCGGAGGCCTTCGGCATCGAGGACCTGATCGACCCGCGCCAGACGCGCTCCTATATTCATCGCTTCCTCGAGCTGGCCTACGAGAGCCTGTCGAGCCAGCTCGGCATCGTCTGGAAGGCGGGCGTGCGCCCGTAGGCCGCGCCCCGCGCGGAAGGCGGACGGGAGCCTGGACGCGGGCGCATGGAGATCGGCCTCTTCTTCCAGTTGCCCGCCTGGCCCGAGCAGCGTCCCGGCGACCGCTACGAGGACACGCTGCGCCAGATCGAGCTGGGCGACACGCTCGGCTTCTCCGTGGCCTGGCTGGCGGAACTCCACTTCGAGGCCAGCCGCGGCGTCATGCCCTCGCCGTTCCTGGTCGCCGCCGCCGCGGCGCAGCGCACGCAGCGCATCGGCCTGGGCACCGCCGTCGTGCTGCTGCCGCTGCACGATCCCCTGCGGCTCGCCGAGGAGACGGCGATGCTCGACCACCTGTCGCAGGGCCGGCTGCGGCTGGGCATCGGCCGGGGGCACGGCCGGCGGCAGTACGCCGGCTTCGGCGTCGACGTCGAGGAGCGCAGCAGCCGCTTCGCCGAAGCGCTGGAGGTGATGCAGCGCGCCTGGCGACCGGCGCCGCTGAACTTCCGCGGGCGGCACTTCGCGTACGACGGCGTGACCACCGTGCCGAAGCCGCTGCAGCAGCCGCATCCGCCGCTGCTCATGGCCGCCAACAGCGACGACTCGGTCGAGACCGCCATCGCGCTGGAGATCCCCGTGATGATGGCGACCGTCACCGCCACACCCGAGCAGATCGAGGCGCGCAGCCGCCGCTACCGTTCGGCCCTGCCCGAGGCCCCGGAACGCGACGTCGCGCTGCTGGTCCCGATCCACGTCGCGGAGACCGACGCCCTGGCCCGCCGCGACTGCGAGGCGTCGCACCTGAGCTACTACCACGATTTGGCCCTCGTCGCCCGCGCGGACTCGCCGGAAGGCCCGCCGGCGGGATCGCCGCTCGCGGGCCGCATCGAGCGCTTCGCCTCGATGACGTTCGAGACCGCCGCCGCCTCGGACACGGCGGTCGGCGCGCCGGGGACGGTCCTGCGCCGCCTGACCGACCTGCACGCGCGCTATCGCTGCGGGCACATCATGGGCTGGTTCAGCTTCGGCGGGCGCATCCCGCACGACCGCGTCCTGGCCTCCATGCGCCTCTTCGCGGAGGAAGTGGCGCCGCGGCTGCCGTAGCGGCGCGCCGGGAGCGGGCCCGGGAGCGCCCCGCCGTTCGTTGACACCCCTTCGGCCCGCGACCTAGCCTTCGGCGGACCATCTTGCGGCGCCGCGGCCGCGGCGTTTCCGGCCCCGGCCGGTGGGGGAGACCGCATGGACATCGCGCACGACACGCTCCGTCAGATGTACGAACGGATGGTCCTGCTGCGGGAGTTCGACGAGCGCTGCGGGCGGCTGATGCAGGAGAACCGCACGAAGGGCGCGGTGCATCTCTACTGCGGCGAGGAGGCGGTGGCGGTGGGGGTCTGCACCCACCTCAGCAACGACGACTACATCACCTCGACGCACCGCGGCCACGGGCACCTGCTCGCCAAGGGCGGCGACCCGAAGTTCATGTACGCCGAACTCTTCGGGCGGTCCAGCGGCTACTGCAAGGGCAAGGGCGGCTCGATGCACATCGCCGACCTCGACCTGGGCATGCTGGGGGCCAACGGCATCGTGGGGGCCGGCCCGCCCATCGCGCTGGGCGCGGCCTTCGCCTGCCACTACCGACAGGACGGCAACGTCGCGGTCTGTTTCTTCGGCGACGGGGCCTCGAACGAGGGCACCTTCCACGAGGCGGCCAACATGGCCGGGCTCTTCCGCGTGCCGCTCGTCCTGGTCTGCGAGAACAACCTCTACGGCGAATGGACCAAGCAGGCCGACCACCAGCCGATCGACGACATCGCCGACCGGGCCGCCTCGTACGACATGCCCGGCGTGACCGTCGACGGCATGGACGCCTTCGCGGTCTACGAGGCGGCCGGCGAGGCCATCGCCCGCGCGCGCCGCGGCGAGGGCCCCACGCTGCTGGAATGCAAGACCTACCGCTACTACGACCACGTCGGCGTGGACTTCGGCAAGATCGTCCGCGACCCCGACGAGGTCGCCGCCTGGAAGGCGCGCGACCCGCTCGAACAGTTCCCGCGCCGGCTCATGGAGATGGGCGCGATCACGCAGACGGAGGTCGATCGCATCACGTCCGAGACACGCGCGCGGATCGAGGCGGCCGTGGACTTCGCCGAGGCCAGCCCGGTCGCCGATCCCGCCTTCCTGCTCGACGACGTCTACACCCCGGCCGCCGCGGAAGGAGCGCACGTCTGATGCCCGTCAAGACCGTCACCCAGGCCGTCCCCGAGGCGCTCAGCCAGGAGATGAGCCGCGATCCCAACATCTTCTTCGCCGGCGAGGATCTGAGCGTCGGCGGCGCCTTCGGCACGTCGCAGGGGCTGAAGAAGGACTTCGGCGACCGCGTCATCGACACGCCCATCTCCGAGTCGGCCATCGCGGGGCTGGCCGTGGGGGCGGCGGCGGCCGGCCTGCGCCCCGTGGTCGAGATCATGTTCATGGACTTCGTGGGCGTCTGCATGGACGAGATCGTCAATCAGATGGCGAAGATGAAGTACATGTTCGGCGGCAAGGCCACGCTGCCCATCGTCGTCACGACCGCCGCCGGGGCGGGGTTCAGCATGGCCGCCCAGCACAGCCAGAGCCTGGAGGCGTGGTTCTGCCACATCCCCGGCCTTAAGGTCGTGATGCCGTCGAACGCCTACGACACCAAGGGCCTGCTGATCAGCGCGATCCGCGACGACAACCCCGTCATCTTCATCGTGATCAAGCGCAACTTGCGGCTGCGGGAGGAAGTCCCCGACGAGCCCTACGCCATCCCCCTCGGCGTGGCCGAGGTCAAGCGCGAGGGCAGCGACGTCACGGTCGTCGCCACGGGCCACATGGTCACGCAGGCGCAGCGCGCCGCCGACCAGCTGGCCGAGCGCGGCGTCAGCCTGGAGGTCGTCGACCCGCGCACACTCTCGCCGCTCGACATGGACACGATCGTCGCCTCGGTGCAGAAGACGAGCCGGGCCGTCGTCGCGCAGGAGGGCGTCCAGTTCTGCGGCTTCGGCGCCGAGATCGCCGCGGCAATCCAGGAGCAGGCCTTCGACTACCTCGACGCGCCGGTGAAGCGCGTGGGCGCGCCGTTCAGCCCGGTGCCGTTCAGCCCCTCCCTGGAGGAGGCCTGGCTGCCCGCCGCGGACGACATCGTTGCGGCCGTCGACGAGATCCTCCCTGCCCGCGCCTGACGGGAGCGCCGGCCGCGTGGGCGCCGTCGGCCTGATCGCGAACCCCGCCGCCGGCCGCGACATCCGGCGCCTGGTGGCGCACGCCTCCGTCGTCAGCACCAACGAAAAGGTGCGCATCGTGCGGCGGCTGCTGCTGGCCCTCGACGCGGCCGGCGCCGGGCACGTCGCCTACATGCCCGACACGTCGCACCTGGTGACCCGCGCGGCCCGCGACCAGGGGCTGCGTCTGCGGCTCGAGCCGCTGGACGGGGCGTTCCTGGGCGTCGCCTCGGACACCACCGTCGCCGCGCGGCGCATGGCCGAGGAGGGGGCCGCCTGCCTGGTCAGCCTGGGCGGCGACGGCACGAACCGCGCCATCGCCCTCGGCACGACGGCCGTGCCGCTCATCCCGCTCTCGACGGGCACGAACAACGTCTTCCCCAGCGCGCGCGAGAGCACGCTCGCGGGCCTCGCCGCGGCGGCGATCGCGACCGGCCGGGTCGATGCCGACGCCGTCGCGCCGCGCAGCAAGCTGATCGAGGTCGGCCTGCCCGGCGGCGACGAAGTCGCCCTGATCGACGTGGCGGTGCTGGAGGGATCGATCGTGGGCAGCCGCGCGATCTGGGATCCGGCCGTGCTGCGCGAGATCGTCCTCACCCGCGCCGACCCGGCCGCCGTCGGGCTGGCCGCGATCGGCGGCGCGGTCACGTCGATCGGCCCCGACGACGACGCCGGCCTGCACGTCCGCATCGGCGGCGGCGCGGCGCGCCGGGTCCGCGTGCCGCTCGCGCCGGGCCTCGTCCGCGCGGTCTCGATCGGCGCGGTGCGGCGCCTCGACGTCGCTGCTATCGTCCCCGTGACCGGGCCCGCGCTGCTCGCCTTCGACGGCGAGCGCGAGGTCGTCCTGGCCGACGGGCAGAGCGCGCAGCTGCGCCTCACCCGCAGGGGACCGCCCGTCGTCGATGTCGACGCCTGCCTGCGCGCCGCGCGGGAGGCCGGGTTCCTCACGGAGTAGCGCCATGGCCACGTCGGTCGTCCTCCCCAAGCTCGGCATGACCATGGTCGAGGGCACGATCACCGAGTGGTACGCGCAGTCGGGTGACGCGGTGCAGGTGGGCGACGCGCTCTTCGCCTTCGAGACGGAGAAGGTTAACTACGACGTCGAAGCGGAGGTCGAAGGCACGCTGCACATCCTCGTCGCCGCCACGGAGACCGTGGACGCGGGCGCGGTCGTCGCGCAGATCCTCGCCGCCGGCGAGGAGCCGGCCGCCGCGCCGGC
>JAPOXB010000179.1 GCA_026707335.1 Chloroflexota bacterium | reverse complement strand
CTACGGCCCCCATCAGAACGGGAAGATCGAGTCGTTCTGGGGCACGGTCGAATCGCGCCTGATGGCCCAGCTCGAAGGCGTCGAGGCGCTCACCCTGAAGATGCTCAACGACGCCACCGTCGCCTGGCTGGAGCAGGACTACCACCGGCGGGCGCACCGCGAGCTCGGCATGACGCCGCATGAGCGGCTGGCCGGCAGCGTCGACGCATCGAGGCCGTGCCTCGGCGCGGCCGAGCTCAAGGCCGCCTTCCGCATCACCAGGAAGCGCACGCTGAGGCGCTCGGACGGCACCGTCTCGGTCGAGGCCGTCCGCTACCAGGTGCCCCAGCCGTGGCGTCATCTGCGCGAGGTCTGGGTCCGCTACGCGCGCTGGGACCTCGGCAGCGTCGATCTGGTCGACGGCCGCAGCGGCGAGCGGCTGTGCACGCTCTACCCCCTCGACAAGCGCGGCAATGCCGACGGCGTGCGCCGGCCCGCCGGCCCCGGCGACGACGATGGCAAGGGCGGCGCGGCTGCGGGCGAACTGCCTCCGCTGCTCACGGGCCTGCTCGACGCGCAGGCCGCGACCGGCCTGCCGCCGGCCTGGCTGCCCCATGACGAGACGCCCGGTCCGGGCGACGACGACGATCGGGGAGAGACCTCATGAACCGCGAACTGCTGACGCTCTACGGGCTGAAGTGGAACCCCTTCGCCACCGACGTGCCGATCGAGAGCCTGCTCACCACCCCCGCCGTCGACAGCTTCTGCCGCAGGATCGAGGGCCATCTCGTCGGCCAGGGCGGCTTCGCGCTGATCGCCGGCGAGCCCGGCACCGGCAAGAGTGTCGCGCTGCGCCTGCTGGCCGAGCGCCTCTCGCGCACCGATGGCCTCAGCGTCGCGGTCCTCACCCATCCGTCGTCGAGCCTCAGCGACTTCTACCGCGAGATGGCCGACCTGTTCGGCATCACCCTGATCCACCACAATCTCTGGCTCGGCTTCAAGGGGCTGCGCCACCGCTGGCTGCTGCACTTCGACGATACCCGCACGCGCCCCATCCTGCTCGTCGACGAGGCGCAGGAGGTGCTCAACGCCGTCTTGACCGAGATGCGCCTGCTGACCTCCACCGAGTTCGACTCGCGCGCCATCCTCTCCGTCGTGCTGGCCGGCGACAACCGCCTGCTTGCCAAGCTGCGCAGCCTGGAGCTCCAGCCCATCGCCTCGCGCATCCGCCAGCGCCTGGTCATGACGCGCGCCGAACCCGCCGAGCTCGCCCGGCTGCTCGACCATCTGCTGGAAGAGGCCGGCAATCCCGCGCTGATGACCGCGGGGGTGAAGGAGGCGCTGGTCGGCCATGCCGGCGGCAACCCCAGGGCGCTCGTCGTCATGGCCGACGGCCTGCTCGCCGCGGCCGCCGAGCAGGACCGCGAGGTGCTCGACGAAAAGCTCTTCATCGAGACCTGGGGCGAGCAGGCCCCGCCCGGGAGGGCGCGGCGGTGAAGGGCTTCCCGACCCGCAGCCCGGCCCACCTCGAGGTCCGCCCGCCGACCCGGCAGTGGATGGTCGAGGCGCTGTGGAGCGAGCAGGGCGTGGGCATCGTCGGCGGCGAACCCAAGTGCGGCAAGTCCTTCCTGGCGCTCGACCTCGCCGTCGCGGTCGCCGCCGGCGTCCCCTGCCTGCGCCACTTCCGCCCCGCCGGAAGCGGCGCCGTGCTGCTGTTCGCCGCCGAGGACGCCGGCCACATCGTGCGCGCCCGCCTCGAAGGCATCGCCGACGCCGCCGATACCGCCTTCGAGGACCTCGACATCGCCGTCATCGACGTGCCCACGCTGCGCCTCGATCATCGCCCCGACCGCCAGCGCCTGCTGGAGACCGTCGAGCGCATCCGGCCCCGCCTGCTGATCCTCGACCCCCTGGTGCGCCTGCACGGCGTCGACGAGAACGCCGTCGCCGAGGTCGCCCCCATCCTCGGCTTCCTGCGCGAGATCCAGCGTCGCTTCGAAACCGCCGTGGTGCTCGTCCACCATGCCCGCAAGAGCGGCGCCACCCGACCCGGCCAGGCCCTGCGCGGAAGCAGCGAGCTGCACGCCTGGGGCGATTCGAACCTGTATCTGCGCCGACGCGACAGGCAGATCGTCATGACCGTCGAGCACCGCGCCGCGCCCGGGCTCAACGACATCGAGATCGAACTCGCCGATGACGGAAAGGGACCCGCCTTGCGGCTGCGCCAGGCGGTGGCGGCCGAGACCGTCGCGCAACCGGAAAACGCCGGGCAGCGCATCGTCGAGATCCTCGCCGAAGCCGGGACGCCGCTCTCGCAGCGCCAGATACGCGAGCGTGCCGCGATCCGGGCGGCAACTGTCGCGGACGCCCTGCGCTCGCTGTGCCGCGAAGGCCGCGTCGAGCGCCCCCCGCAAGGTGGATACCGCCTTGCCGGCCGGTGCGCCGACCCCCCCGCAGCACCGATCGAGGGCAATGACGAAGCGTTACCCAAAGCCGTTTCCCGCTCCAACCCCTAGGCAGGGTGGGAAACGGAAACGGGAAACACGCGCCGACAGTCCCGCGCCGGATCCACCAGGACACGGCCCGGACCCGCGACCACGGAGCAGCACCTTGACCCGCAACGAGCAACCGGACCCCGCAACGGCGAACCATCGCAACCGGCATCGTGGCGAGCGGCGCCATCCGCGCTCCATCCGCTTCTCCAGCTCCGAGTGGGCCATGATCGAACAGGTCGCGGTCGAACACGGCATTACGCCCGCCGAACTCGTCCGGGTGCGAACGCTCGCCCTCGCCGAAAGGCGACTCCTCGACCCGCCCGCGGCCTCGCTGTCGCCGGGGCACATCGCACTCATCGAGACGACCTGGCGCGCCGTCCACCTGCTGGCCACCCTCGCCACCAGGAACATGCACTACCAGGAAATCGACAAGCTCGTCAGCGCGGCTCACAACGCCATGCGTGAGACGATGAACAGCGATCCGGATCGGGCGGTTCCCGGCAAAGCCCCAACCGCTGACCGGCAGCAACGCCATGACGAAGCACGACCCGTCCCCGATGGCTCTCCCGGATACCGCCGCCCATAGGCGTGAAAGGAAGACGAACGACCGCACCGCGTTCTCCATCGCCTCAAGCCGACGGCCAAATGGCCGGAAGCTTGCTTGCGGCCGTGGATGCACCCCGCCGGTCACCACGAAAACCGCGACCGACATGCAGCGTACAGCAAACGCATCGCGCCATCAGATACCGGGAGCACGCTCACCATGATCCGGCCTCGGGACGACCGGCGCCTCGACCGGAACAGCCATTCTCCCTTCCAAGCAGAGGATTCGCCATGACCCGCCCCGATCCCGTGGCCGCCTGCCGCAACGTCCCGCTCAACCGCGTCGCCATCGCCCTCGGCTACCGCAGGGACCCCGCCGACCGGGCGCGCTTCAAGCGGGAGGGCTCCATCATCAGCATCAACGGCGAAAGGTACTTCGATCACCTGGGCGGCACGGGCGGCGGCGGCGCCATCGACCTCGTCATCCATGCAACCGGATGCCGCTTCCCGGACGCGCTCCGCTTCCTCGGAGGCCTTGCGGGGCGCGGGAAGGCCGCAGCCATGCCCGCCGGCACGCGCCGCCTGCGGCTGCCAAGGCCCAGTCCCGGCGCATGGCCGAGGGTCCGCAACGCCCTCGTCCGGCAGCGCGCCCTCCGACCCGACACGCTCGAAGCCTGCCGCAGCCGCGGCCTCCTCTACGCCGACGGCCGGCTCAACGCCGTCTTCGTCTGCCGGAACGCCGGCGGCGACACCACCGGCGCCGAGATCGTCGGCACCACGCACAAGGCCGGCACAAAGGGCTTCAGGGGCATGGCTTTCGGATCCCGCAAGATCGCCGGCAGCTTCTGGCTCCCCTGCGACCGGAACCGGCCCGCGCTGGTCATTCTCGCCGAGAGCGCCGTCGACGCCATCTCCGCCCGAAGTCTGCGCATCGAGGGAACCCGCGAGAGCGGCGCCGTCGTCGTCTCGACCGTCGGCGCCGCCGGCACGCTTCCGCCGTGGATCGAGGACTGGAAACCCGGCCGCATCGTCTGTGCCTACGACGCCGACAGTGCCGGCGACGAGGCCGCCGAGCGGCTCGCCCTCAGCGATCCCAGGGTGGTCAGGCTCCGCCCGTCCGGCAACTGCAAGGACTGGAACGAATTGCTGCGGCAGCGATGACCGGTCGAAACCTCAAAAGGCGCAGATCGGCAAACCGGTCGCACAAAGACCATCAAACAATCTGAAAACACCACCATCAGTTTGCGTGCAGACGCTCACATGCCATCCCATACGATTCCTTGGCTTCGGGCGGCCCCTTTGAGCCAGAGACGTGTCCGGACGCTGCGGACGTGCAAGCGATCGACTTCTTCTGCGGCCGGGATTCGGGGGATCCGACGGGCGAGAGGGCTACCTTGCAGTTTGTCACCCTCGTTCAGTCGCTCGTTCCCTACAGGATCGAACATGCAAGTTGCCGGTGCCGCATCACCGTTGTGACCCGCACAGCGGCCCTCGAAACAGAGGATGCGCGCGGGAATGCCCTTTGGGGGGCGGTGCGCAGCATGGCGATGGAGGTCGCAGAAGAGGCCAGAATCGAGTTTCGCCTGGTGGACCTGGGCGGTGACGACGACCTTGACACCCTGGCATGGCTCGCGCGCCACGACCTGCGCGAACGCGAGTTGGCCGTGCGCGAGGGACGGCTTTGGGTGCCGCGCGTCGTGAGCA
>JAPOXB010000251.1:2508-4726 GCA_026707335.1 Chloroflexota bacterium | reverse complement strand
TCTCCAGCAGCGGTTGCACGACCGCGTTCGCCCCCGCGTCGAGCAGCCGGGCGGCCGAGTCGGGCGTGTCGGCGCGGGCGATGATCCGCAGGCGCGGGTAGTCGGCCCGCACCATCCGCACGACCATCTCGCTGACCACGCTGTCGGCGATCGTGAGGATCAGCATGCGGGCGCGGTCGAGGCCGGCCTCGTCCATGATCGCGGCGTTGGCCAGGTCGCCCCAGATGTAAGGGGCGCCCGCCGCCTCGGCGCGCCCAGGCAGGGCAGGGTCGGAGTCAATGACGAGGTAGGAGAAGCCGCGCTGGGACAGCGCGCGGGCGACCTCGCCGCCGGAGTGCCCGAAGCCGGCGATGACGGCGTGCTGGCGCTGCTCGCCCTCGCCGACCTCCGGCACCGGCGTGGAGACCCACCAGTCGCGCAGCTTGGGGATGCGGCGCAGGCCGCGGTCGATGCGGTCCGTCTGGCCGATCATCGCCGCCGAGATCGCCATGCTGGCCGCGCCCGTCGCGATCATGATCGAGGCCGCCTCGCCGGTGCCCGTCCCGGGGAGCACCGCCGCGAAGAGGAAGGAGAACTCGCCCACCTGGCCCAGCAGCAGCCCGGTGCGCAGCGCCCGTGTCGCGTCGAAGCCGGCCCAGCGGGCGAGGAAGAAGATCAGCACCACCTTGCCCATGCCGCCCCAGAGCAGCAGCGAGAGGAAGATCGGCCAGTGGTCGACGACGACGCTGAGATCGAACAGGACACCGATGCTGACGAAGAACGTGGCGGCGAAGAGGTCGCGCAGCGGCACGACCTCCTGCAGGGCGCGCGTCGCGTAGATCGACTGCGCCGTCACGACGCCGGCCAGGAAGGCGCCGAAGGCCAGGCTCAGCCCGGCCGCGTAGCTGCCCAGCGCGATGCCGCTCGCCAGCGCGAAGACCGACATCAGGAACAGCTCGCGCGAGCGGTTGGCGAGGGCCTGGCCCAGGAACCAGGGCACCAGGAAGCGCCCCACGATGAGCACCACCGCGATCATCGCGACGCCCTTGGCCGTCGCGATCAGCACGTCCTCGACCAGCGCTCCGCCGGTCGAGGCGCCGAGCTGCGGCAGCACGACCAGCACCGGCACGGCCACCAGATCCTGCACCAGCGCGATGCCCAGCGCCCACTGGCCGTGCGCGTCGCGGCGGTTGCCCTGCTGGCCCAGCAGCCGCACGAGCAGCGCCGTCGAGGAGAGCGCCACGGCGGCGGCGATGGGCGTCGCGGTGATGGCGGAGAAGCCGAGCGAAACCGCGATCACGTAGCCGACCGCGCCGATGAAGCTGATCTGGAGCGTCGCCGCGACGAGCAGCCGCCATCCCAGGGCGCGGAACTGCCGCAGCGGGAACTCGAGCCCGATCGTGAACAGCAGCAGCGCCACGCCGAGCTCGCCGATGAACTCGACGTCCTCGATGCTGTCGACCACGCCGGTGACGGGGCCGATCAGCATGCCGCCGGTGATGTAGCCCACCACGAGCGGCTGGCGCAGCAGGCCGGCCACGTAGCCGCCGGCCACGGCCGCCGCCACCAGGATCACCAGATCGCCCGCGACGGACGCGCTCGTCAGGACGGGAAGCTCGATGCCCAGGGGAGTGCTCGTCTCGCTCGCCGGCCCCGCCCGCGCCGCTCGGCGAGCCCGGTGCTCGCGTCCAGCCTAGCGGTCGCTCGCCGCCGCGGGACCCGCCCCCGCCTCGGCCGCCCGATCGGCCGGGCGGGGCGGCCGCCGCACGAAGAGCAGCAGCACGAAGGCGACGAACCACAGCGCGGCGCAGAAGTAGAACGCGCCGGCGTAATCGCCCACGGCGTCGAAGTAGCTGGCGAGCCCCAGCGGCGTCGCGGCCGCGATCGATGCGGTGACCGGGAAGCCCAGGCCGCGCACCGCGGCCAGGTGGCGGCGCCCGAACGTCGAGGCCCAGATCACCTCGTGGATCGGGATGTTGCCGCCCCAGCCGAGGCCGATGATCACCATCGCCACGGCGACGAGCGGCAGCGACCCGGCCTGCGCGGCGGGCACGAGCATGGCCGTCCCCAGCCCGGCGACGATGAAGCCGATGCCCGCCAGCGCCTTGGGGTTCCAGCGGTCGGCCGCCGCGCCCCAGGGCGGCTTGGTGATCATGGCCAGCAGCGACATCGTCGAGGAGAGCGCGGCGGCCTCGCCGCGGCTGAAGCCGTGGTCGGTCAGGAAGGGGATGCCCTGCGT
>JAPOXB010000251.1:0-2226 GCA_026707335.1 Chloroflexota bacterium | reverse complement strand
CAGCAGCGGCCAGACGACGCCGGCCAGCGAGACGCCCATGGAGGCGAAGCCCAGCGCCCGCCCGCGCAGCGTCACGAACCACTTCGACACCGCCACGGAGGCCACGAACATCCCGACCATCGCCGCCCCGCCGGCCATCACGAAGCCGCGCAGGACCAGCCACTGCCAGAGCTCCGTGACCTGGCTGATCAGGACCAGCGCGGGAACCAGCAGGACGATGCCGGCCAGCATGACCGGACGGGTCCCCAGCCGGTCGACGTACGGTCCCACCCGGATGCCGACCGCGGCCATGACCAGATGCGCGATCGTCTCGGCCAGGAAGAGCTCGCTGCGGCTCCAGTCGAGCCCCTCCGTCATCGGCTTGGTGAAGGCGCCGATCACGCCCGTCTGCGCGCCCACGGCGATGAACTGCGTCGCCAGGGCCGCGCCCACGATGACCCAGCCGTAGTAGAACGGCAGGCCGGTCACGCTGAGGCGGTGGCGCAGGGGTCGCATCGGCACCCTGACGGCATAGCGCAGCGCCCGACCCCACGCCAGCGGTGGACGCCCCGGGCGGGGCGCTATCCTGTCGGCCCGCCCCGCGCCGGGGATGCCCCGCCGCGGCGGGAGGAGGGCCGGCGATGCCCGCTCGGGCCTTGTCGCACGTACGCATCTGCGACTTCACCGGCCAGCTGGCGGGGGCCGGCGCGACGCGCTTCCTGGCCGCCTTCGGGGCGCAGGTCATCCGCGTGGAGGACCCCGTCACGGAGGGCCGCTGGGACATCCTGCGGGGCGCGCCGCCGTTCGTCGACGATCGGCGCGGCGTCGAGTTTGGCGGGCAGTTCCAGAATCACAACGTCGAGAAGCTGGGCGTCACCATCAACCTCCGCACGGAGGCGGGTAAGGACCTGCTGCGCCGCCTGATCGCCGTCTCCGACGTCGTCGCCGAGAACTTCTCGGCCGGCGTCATGGATCGGCTCGGCTTCTCCTACGACGCCATGCGCGCCCTGCGGCCCGACATCGTCTACGCCTCCAACTGCGGCTTCGGCCACACGGGCCCCTACGCGCGCTTCAAGACCTGGGGGCCCATCGTGCAGGCCGTGTCGGGGCTCACCTTCAGCTCCGGGCTGCCGGGCCTGCCCTCGGCCGGCTGGGGCTACTCGTACATGGACCACACCGGCGGTTACTACATGGCGATGGCGATCATGATGGCGCTGCACCATCGCCATGTGACCGGCGAGGGGCAGTGGGTGGACTTCTCGACCGTCGAGGCGGGGGTGACGCTCAACGGTCCCGCCCTGCTCGACCACGCCGCCAACGGCCGCCCGCTGCGCCGCGAGGGGATGCCGCACAGCAACCGCGGCTGGCCCGGCCGCATGGCGCCGCACGGCATCTATCCGGCCGCCGGCGACGACGCCTGGATCGCCATCGCCTGCCGGCACGATGCGGACTGGGCGGCGCTCGCCGGACGGATCGGCGAGCCGTGGGCGGAGGACGCCGGCCTCGCCGGGCTGGCGGGCCGGCTCGCGGAGTTGGACGCGCTCGACGATCGCCTGGCCGCCTGGACCGCGCGCCACGACGCGACCGCCCTCGCCGCGCGGCTGCAGGAGGCGGGCGTCCCCGCCACCCGCGTCCAGACCCCCCGGCAGCGCATCGAGGAGGATCCCGCCACCGTCGATTGGGGCCTCTGGCCGGAGGTGCGGCACCCGCTCATGGGCGCCGTGCGCGTCGACGGCCTGCCGCTGCGCCTCTCGGAGACCGACTGGGAGATCGCCCGCGGCGCGCCGCTGCTCGGCCAGCACAACGACGAGGTCTTCGGCGACATCCTGGGGATCGATCGGGCGGAGCGGGATCGGCTCCGGGCGGCGGGCGTGATATGACGGCCCCCATCCATGGCGAACCGGGCCCCGGCCCCCTCGCGGACCTCCGCGTCGTCGAGTTGCAGTCCGAGGCGGGCGCGTTCGCCGGCAAGCTGCTGGCCGACATGGGGGCCGACGTCGTCACCGTTGAGCCGCCGGGCGGCGCCGCCACCCGCGCCCTGCCGCCCTTCCTCGACGACGAACCCCATCCCGAGCGCAGCCTGCACTTCTGGCACTACAACCTCAACAAGCGGGCGGTCACGCTCGATTGGACCCGGCCGCCGGGGCGCGACCTGCTCCTGCGCCTGCTCGACGGCGCGGACGCGCTCCTGGAGGCGGAGGGGCCGGGCGCGCTGGCCGGCCACGGCCTCGGCGACGACGTCGTGCG
>JAPOXB010000058.1 GCA_026707335.1 Chloroflexota bacterium | reverse complement strand
AGCCGTAGGGGCCAGGGTCCAGCCAGTGGCCCGGCGCCCGAGGGCGAACTGCCGACGGCGGCCCCCGGCGCGCACGGCCTGCCCAGTTCGATCATGGGCGGGCACGCCAGCGTCAACCTGCCGCCGCTGGGCGCGCGGGCCATCCAGCGGCCCGGCCAGCGACGGCGCAACCGCGGCGGCCCCCGCTCCGAGTCGGAGCGCATCGCCCGCGGCCCGCAGGTGATCTACGACTTCCGCTACGTCCGCGCCGACCTGCAGTGGATCGCGCTGACCAGCGTCGCCGCCGTCGGCGCGGTGCTGCTCGCTTGGCTGGCGCTGCGCGTCTGAGGGCCTCGGGCTACCCGGCCTCGGCCGTGGGGTCGTCGACGAGCACGAAGGTCAGCGTGCCCGCGGCGGCCAGCTCGCCATCGACCGTCGCCCGCGCCGAGGCCTTGCCCACGCCGCGCCGCAGCCGGTCGAGCGAGACTTCGAGCCGCAGCTGGTCGCCCGGCTTGACCTGGCGGCGGAAGCGCAGCCCGTCGATGCCGGCGAACAGGCCCAGCTTGCCGCGGTGCTCGTCGGCGCTCAGCGCCGCGACCGCCCCCACCTGCGCCAGCGCCTCGACGATCAGCACGCCGGGCATGATCGGGTTGCCGGGGAAGTGGCCCTGGAAGAACGCCTCGTTGCCGCTGACGTTCTTGATCCCCACGGCCGACGTCCCGCGGTGCAGTTCGACGATGCGGTCCACCAGGAGGAACGGGTAGCGATGCGGGATCGTCGCCAGGATCCCGTCGATGTCCATTGCCTCCGGAATAGATGGCGTTGGGGCCGCCGTCGCGCGGTCTTCCTCGGCGGTCATCAGGCGCCCGCCATCGCGTCGGTGGCGTCCGTCCGGCGCGACGCCCAGGCCGCCTCCAGCGTCGCCAGGAAGCGGGCCACATCGGCCTCGGCGAAGGAGAAGTCGCCGGGCTCGCGCTCGTCGTCGTGGATGCCGTGGTAGTCGGAGCCGCCGGTCGGGACGAGGCCGTGCGCGTCGGCCAGCGCCCGGAAGCGCTCGACCTCCTCGGGCGTGTAGTTCTTGTAGTAGACCTCGAGCCCCTCCAGCCCGGCCGCGGTCAGCGCCGCCACGGCCGAGTCGGAGTCGGGCAGGAAGCTGGGGTGGGCCAGCGCCGCGACGCCGCCGCTCTCGCGGATCAGCGCGATGGCCTCCGCGGGCGGTACCTTCTCGCGGGGCGCGTCGGCCGGGCCGCCGGTGCGCAGGTAGCGGTCGAACGCTTCCCGCACGCTGCCGACGTGGCCGCCCTCGACCAGCGCCTGCGCGACGTGCGGCCGTCCCACCGCCGCCTCGCCGGCGATCTCCAGCACCCGCTCCCAGCGCAGGGGCATGCCCAGCGCCGACAGCTTGGCGAGCATCGCGCGGCCGCGCGAGGTGCGGCCCTCGCGGTAGCGGGCCAACTGCGCCTGCAGGATCGGCTGCTCGACCGACGGGAAATAGCCCAGGATGTGCGCGTCGCCGCCGTCGGGCAGGTCGGCGCTCAACTCGACGCCGGGGATCACGCGCACGCCGATCGCCTCGCCGGCGCCCTGCGCCTCGGCGACGCCGGCGGTCGTGTCGTGGTCGGTCAGGGCGAGGCTGCGCACGCCGTTCGCGCCCGCGCGCCGGATCAACTCGGTCGGCGTCAGCACCCCGTCCGAGTGCCGGCTGTGTGTGTGGAAATCGCCGATCGCCATCAAGCCCCCTCCTCCGTGTCCGGGGCCCGCCTGGCCCCGGCTAGCGCGCGACCTCGGTGGCGCGCGTCTCGCGGAGCACCGTCACCCGGATCTGGCCGGGGTAGGTCAGCCCCTCCTCGATGCGGCGCGTGATGTCGCGCGCCAGCCGCATCGATTCCAGGTCGTCGATCCGGTCCGGGTCGACCAACACGCGGACCTCGCGGCCGGCCTGGATCGCGAACGACTGCCGCACGCCGTCGAAGGATGTCGCGATCTCCTCCAGCGCGCGCAGCCGCTCAATATACCGATCCGCCGACTCCCGTCGAGCGCCGGGGCGTCCACCCGAGATCGCGTCGCAAACCTGCACGATGACGGCCTCGACGCTGGTCATCTCGACCTCGTCGTGGTGCGCCTCGATGCAGTTGGCGATCGTGTCGTTGAGCTTGAAGCGGCGCGCCATGTCGCCGCCGATGAGGGCGTGCGTTCCCTCGACCTCGTGGTCGACGGCCTTGCCGATGTCGTGCAGCAGCGCGCCGCGGCGGGCGATGTCGGCGTCGGCGTCCATCTCCTCGGCCAGCATGCCGGCCAGGTGCGCCGTCTCCACCGCGTGGCGCAGTTGGTTCTGCCCGTACGACGTGCGGTACAGCAGCCGCCCGAAGACGTTGAGCAGGTCGCGGGGCAGGCCCGGGCAGCGCGCCTCGCCGGCCGCCTGCTCGCCCGCCTCGCGGATGTTCTGCTCGATCTCCCGCGTGGCCTTCTCGACCTGCTCCTCGATGCGCGTGGGGTGGATGCGCCCGTCCGAGACCAGCCGGGCCAGGGCCACCTTGCCGATCTGCCGCCGCACCGGGTCGAAGGCCGACAGCGTCACGGCGTCGGGCGTGTCGTCGATGATCACGTCGCAGCCGGTGGCGAGTTCCAGGGCGCGGATGTTGCGCCCCTCCCGGCCGATGATGCGCCCCTTCATCTCGTCGCTGGGGATCGGCACGACGGAGACGGTCGATTCGGTCGTCACCTCCGAGGCCACGCGCTGCACCGCCGTCGCGACGAACTTGCGCGCGTGGTCCGTCGCCTGGTCCTTGATCGTCGCCTCGGCCGCGCGCACGCGGCGGTTGACGTCGTCGCGGATCTCCTCCTCGACCAACCCCATCAGCTTCTCGCGGGCCTCCTCGGAGGTCAGCTGAGCGACGGCCTCCAGCCGTTCGCGCTCCTGCGCCACGAGGTGCTCGATCTCCTCCTGGCGGGTGTCGAGCTCCTGTTGCCGCGTCCGCAGCCGCTGATCCTGGCGGTCGAGTTCGCCGCTCTTGCGGTCGAGCGACTCCTCGCGGGCGCCCAGGCGCTCTTCGTGGCGCTGCTGGTCCTGCCGCGCGCGTCGGAGGTCGGCCTCGGCCTCGCGCAGGTCGGCCTCCGAGGCGCGCAGGTCGGCCTCCGACGCGCGCCGGGCGGCCAGCGCCTCCTCTTGTGCCTCGATCAGTCGGGACTTGGCGTCCTGCTCCGCACGTTCGGTGATCCGCTGCGCCTCGAGACGCGCCTCTTCACGCGGATCCGGACCACCGCCGCGCAGGAGCCGCCGAATGGCTCCCAGCATGGTGTTTCCTCGTATTCAATACGTCCGGCGGGCGACGTCGCAGCCGCCTGCGCTCCGCCCGGGGTCTAACCGTCGATTGGCTCAGACGGTCGAGTATGCTTCGCGGCTCCATCGTAGGCCCGCCCGCCGTCGCGCGCCAGAAACTACGCGACGGTCCGGCGTGCCGGCTGCGTGCCGGGGCGCCGTCGCATGCGTGGGCCGCGTGCCGTGTGGTCCGGTTACAGCTTCGTCAGCGCCGCGACGATGCCGGTCACGATGCCGGTGAACACGATCGTTTGGAAGGCGATCGCGCGCCAGAGTTCCATCCGTATCTCGTGCATCGCCCGGAGCAGGTCGTCCTTCGTCGCCAGTCCGCTCGTCGCGTCCCCCATCACGTCAACCGCCGCATCCGCCCGCGCTAGGTGAGCCGGAGTATGGCGATCGTGATGCCGGCGATGGCGAGGCCAAAGCCGAACATCCGCCACGTCAGCGTATGGATCGCGCGCTCGAGGTCGGCGCGCATCTCCAGGCGCAGGCGATCGTTATCGCCGCGCAACTCGTCCTTGGCGTGGTCGAGTGCTGTTTCCCAAGCCTCCTTCGCCACCAGTTGGCTGGTTGCGTCACTGGTCACATCCACGACGGCGTCCGCCTGCGTCTCGGACAGACCGCCCTTGATGAGCCGCTGCATGGCGTTCCGCGTGTCAAACATCAGGGCCATCGTGTGTCTCCCTTGATCGCCGCTACAAGCATACGGTGGCGAGCACCAGCATCGCCACCGCCAGCGCCATCACCCCCGACCCGCTGGCGCGGGCGGCGCCCAGGCCGACCGCAGCGCCCGCTCCGACGCCCCGCCGGCGAAGCCCCGACGGCGCAGCAGCCGGCCCGCCCGCTCGCGGTAGGCTTCCCAGTCCTCCCCCGCGACCCGGCCCCGCTGCCCGACCGCGATCGCCAGGGCCGTGGCCTCGTCGTCGAGCGACGCGGTCAGTTCCCCGGCGAGGGCGGCGTCGACCCCCTGCCGCCGCAACTCCGCCCGCAGCAGGCGCCGCGACCGCGGCTGGGTCCGCAGCCGCCGCTCGACCCAGGCCTCCGCGAAGGCGCGGTCGTCGAGCAGGCCCTGCCCCGAGAGGGCGTCGATCGTTTCCTCCACCACGTCCTCGCCGATGCCGTGGTCGCGCAGCCGCCGGCCCAGCGCCGCCCGGCTGCGCGACCGCAGGGCCAGCCAGCGCAGCGACAGCCGCTCGGCGTCGTGGCGGGCGGCCTGCCGCACGACCCGCGCCAGGATCGCCGGCTCGACCTCCTGCCCCACCCGCAGCCGCCGCCCGAGTGGGAACTCCCGGTCGCAGCGCAACGCCGACCCGTCGTCGAACTGCACCAGCAGCGACCGCCCCGCCCGACGCACCGCCTCGACGCGTGGCACGACGCGGACCGGCGCGCTAGCCCGCGCCGGCCGGACGCCGACGCCCCGGCGCCGCTGCGTCAGG
>JAPOXB010000145.1 GCA_026707335.1 Chloroflexota bacterium | reverse complement strand
CCCTGGGGAGAGGGTTAGGGTGAGGGGCACCGGTCGCGCGCGCCCTACCGCCACGCCCTACCGCCGCGCTCTGCTTCCGCCCTCTACTCCCCAGCCAGCGACGCCAGCCGCTCGCGCACGAAGCGGTCGACGTCCTCCGCGATCTCCAGCGCCCGGCCCGAATCGCCGGCATCGTAGGCCTCGGCGGGCACGCCGCCCGGCAACGCCGACGGGTAGCGCGTCGCCAGGTAGTGCTTGTCGAGCAGCATCGCGACGGTCTTGATCACGTCGAACGAGGGATCGATCGCCTTGGCGTCCTCGCACAGGTCGGCCAGGGCGTGGCCCCAGATGTGCTCCGCCCCCCGCGCGAAGAGGTAGGCGCTGACCATCTTCTCGGCCGACTGCTGGCAGAGGAAGCAGGCCAGGGCGTGGCGGCCGGCCTCGGCGAGGGACCGCGCGTCGGCGAGGTCGCTGGCGGCCTGCGCCACCCAGCGCCCCGACTCCCGCATCGCGGCGGCGTCGGGTGGGAGGTCGGCCATCGTCAGACCTCCACCGGCGTGCTGAGCCGCAGCGAGTGGCGCAGGAAGAGGTCGGTCTCCTCCAGCTCCTCGAGCTCGCGCGGGGTGTAGACGGTGAAGCGCACGCCCACGGTGGGGCGCAGGTGGCTCGTGAAGAAGTCCGAGCGGCGCCGGAAGGGCGCATCGGTCTCGTGCACCACCACGAGGTCCAGGTCCGACTCCGGCCCCACCCGGTCGGCGGCCAGGTCGCCCGCCGCCCAGAAGCGGATCGCCCCCAGCGTGCGCATCTCCCCCGCGATGCGCAGGAACTCCTCCTCGAGGAGCTTCCGCCGCTGCTCGGCGAAGCGGAACATCATTGGCATGGGACGTTCGCTCCGTTGTGCGGACGGGGGCGGGGACGGGTGGCGCGCGGCGCGCTAGACGGTCGTCAGCGTGGGCGCGCCGGGCGTGGTCATGATCTCCGATTCGGTCAGCGGGATGGCCTGCTTCTCGTAGACCTGCACCCGCATGCGGCCCGTGTCGGCGATGTAGAGCCGGTCGCCGACGACGCGCACCGACGTGGGCCGCCGCAGCCGCTTCTGCTCCTCCAGCGGGATCATCTCGCGCAGCCGCAGCACCTTGGGGTTGGCCATGATGTAGGCGAGGCCCATCTTGCCCAGCGTCGCGTCGCCCAGGAAGCGCTCCACGTAGCGCCCCGTCTTGTCGAACAGCAGCACGCGATTGTTGTCGCGGTCCGCGACGTAGATGTCGCCGTGCGCATCGACGGCGACGCCGGCCGGGCGGTTCAGCTGCCCCTCGCCGCTGCCGCTCGACCCGACGGTCAGCAGCGGTTCGCCGTCGGGGCTGAGCTTCTGCACGCGGTCGTTGCGCCAGTCGCCGACGTAGATCGCGCCCTCGGCGTCGGTCGCGACGCCCCAGGGCATGTTGAACTGCCCCGGCCCGTCGCCGAACTCGCCGTAGGTCGCGAGCGATTCCCCGTCGGGCGTGAGCCGCTGGATGCGATGGTTGCGCCCCTCGGCGACCAGGATGTTGCCGTCGGCGTCCCAACTCATCAGCGACGGGCGGTCGAGTTGCCCCGGAGCGCTGCCGCGTTCCCCGAAGCGGCGCACCTCGTCGCCGCTCTCGGCGTCGAGCACGACGATCTCGTGCGTGCCCTCGTCGGAGACGAAGAGCTGCCCCTCGGGGCTGAGCAGGATGCCCGCCGGCCAGACGAGCCCCTTCTGGGCCAGCGCGCCCAGGTCGTCGTCGTCCTGGCTGACGACGCGCAGGTAGGGGTTGCCGAGCTCCATGCGCACGACCACGTAGACGCGGTCCTCCCCGACCGCCAAGTCGGCCGGGAAATAGGTCGAGCGGCGCATCCCCAGGGTCTTGGCGAAGGGGAAGCCCGCGCGCAGCAAGGCGTGGGGGAAAGTCATCGCGCCCTCCTAACCCAGCATCGTCTGCGAGAACGGGCGCAGTTGCTCGTACGTGCCGTTGACGATCGGCGTCGCGTCGACGCCCATCCACTGCTCCAGCAGCGTGCTGTAGACGCCGCGGTAGTCGAAGGTGTGCTTGAGGTCCTCGTCGTTCAACCAGTCGGCCGGCTTGACCGACGGGTACTCGGCGTAGAGCCCGCCTTCGACGTGCTCGCCGATGAGGAAGGCGCCGCCGCCCGAGCCGTGGTCGGTGCCGGAGTTGTTGTCCTTCATGCGGCGGCCGAACTCGGTGAAGACGAGGACCGCGACCTCCTCGGCGGCGTCGTGCTCGCGCAGGTCGGTCATGAAGTCGTCCAGCGCGCCGGTCAGTTCCGACAGCAGCCTGGGGTGGTCGACCGGCTGATGGGAGTGCGTGTCCCAGCCGGCGGAGTTGGTGTAGAAGACGCGCGTGCCGACGCCCGCCGTGTGGATGCGGGCCACGTCGCGCAGCGACTTCGCGATGGCGCTGCCGCCGTATTCCACGCTCGATGTGTAGCTCGCCGGGATGGGGCCCAGGATGTCGGCCGAGGCCAGCGAGTCGTTGCCGGTCTGCGCCAGGTAGTCCATCACCATGCCCTGGCCGACGGCCGGGGTGTACATGCGCTTGAACAGCTCCAGGTTGCGGTTGCGCTCCGCCTCCCGCTCGAGCTTGGTCATCAGCCCGTAGGTGTCGAGGTCGCTGATCGACGTCGTCGCCACGCCCGCGGCAGCCATCGCGCGGGGCAGCCCGCTGCCGATGTTCACGCCCGTCAGCGGGTTCTCGCCCTCCGGGTCGAGGTCGCGGATCAGGCGCGCCACCCAGCCCTCGGTGGAGATCTTGTCCGGCTCGCAGGTGTGCCAGATGTCCATGCCGCGGAAGTGCGAGCGGCTGGAGTTCTCGTAGCCGATGCCCTGCACGACGGCCACGTCGCCCTGGTCGTAGAGCTTCTTCAGCCGCGCGGCGACGTTATTGAAGCCAAGGTCGTCGTTGATCGGCAGGACGTCCTCCTGCTTGATGTGCACCAGCGGACGGGCGTCGTAGTACGCCCCCTCGTTGTAGGGCACGAGCGTGTTCATGAAGTCGTTGCCGCCGGTGAGCTGCACGATCACCAGGACGGGATCCTTCTTGGCCTGCCCGTTGCCGTTGCCGTTCGACTCTGCCATCGTTTGCTCCTTGTTCGCCTCGCCGGCCGTTCTCACGTCCCGAGGCATTATGCGAATTGGTATTCCGGCGTCGCGACCACCAGCCGCAGCAGTTCGGCAATGCGCTCGGCGCCGTCGCCGTTCGCGCCGTTGCCGTTGCCCGATGCGGGCGGGCTGCTCGCCGCCTCGACGAGCGCGGTGCGCGTCGTCTCGCCGACCTCCAGCGTCCCGGCCAGGTCGAGCAGCGTGTCGACCAGCGCCTCGGGCTCCATCGGGCCCTGCGCCGCGACGCGGTCGGCGATCGCCCGCACGCCCGGCGCCGACGGGTCGCCGACGTGCTCGACGGCGAAGTTGACGCGCTCCATCAGCGTGCCGCTGTCGATCCATTCCTTGCCGGTGTGCCAGCCCTCGACGCTGGGCGGGTCCATCAGCTTCTGGCCCATCGGCGTCATCTGGGCGTAGATGTTGATCAAGTCGGACGTCGGTTCATCGTGCAGTTCTTCGGTCAGCTTGAAGACCCCCGCGACGAGTTCCGCCGGGCACTTCACGCGCTGGAAGCGCGCCGCCTTGAAGAAGTCGGAGTTGAACAGCACCCGCATCACCTGGCGCATGTCGGCGTCGCTGTCGCGGAACGCCCGCGCCAGCGTCTCGACCGCCGCCGGGTCGCGCGGTTCCTGCACGCTCCAGGCCGGCACCTGCGCCTCGTCGGCGACGAAGAAGTTGTACAGGTGCCGCGCGATGAAGCGCGCCGTGCCCTCCTGCCGCACGATCTCGTCGATGATGTCCTCGCCCTGCAGCCGGCCCGACACGCCCAGGAACTGCTTCTCGCTGTCGTCGTGGTCCTCCGGCCGGTAGAGGAACGTCGCGTCGTGGCCGCCGTGGGGATACAGCGGGATCGGCTGCCGGAAGGTCCAGCCGGTGAAGGCGTAGGCCGCATTTTTGATGTCGGTCTCGCTGTAGTTGCCGATCCCCATCGAGAAGAGTTCCAGCAACTCTCGGCCGTAGTTCTCGTTCGGGGCGTTGCCGTGGTTCTCGCAGTTGTCCAGCCAGAAGATCATGGCCGGGTCCTTCGAGAGCTCCAGCAGCAGCGTGCGGAAGTTGCTCAGCCCCTCCCGCCGCAGCATGTCGACGTGCGCCTCGATCGCCGGCCCGTGCTCCAACTTGAACCAAGCCGTCGCGAAGACGTGATGCCAGAACAGCGCCATCTTCTCCTGCAGCGGGCGCGGCGTCGTCGCCATGCGGTAGACCCAGCGGGCGACCCAGGCGATGGGCGACTCGGCCGTGACCAGCGCCGGGAAGTAGCGGCTCAGGAGGTCGTCGGGCGCCTCCGGCGAGCGATCGGGGTGCAGCAACTCCTCGACGATGTCGGCGTAGGGCCGCGAGGCGTAGGCCTCCAGTTCCCCCCGCGTCGATCCCAAGCCAGCCCGGCGCAGCAGATGCGCTGTCTCGGCCAAACGGCCCTCGGAAATGGATGCAGTGGTCATGGTGGCGGTCGTGATGGCGGACTCCCTTCTGTCTGGTGGCGTCCTGCCGGATGGTAGGAGCCGAGTATAACGCTGCCTGATCGCCGTCTCAACAGGACGGCCGCCGAATCTGACCCCCCCTGGAGACCTACGCGTAAATCGATTTCGCGCGGTCTGCGTGGTTCGCGGCGTGTTTTG
>JAPOXB010000027.1 GCA_026707335.1 Chloroflexota bacterium | reverse complement strand
GCGGTCGCCGCGGGAGCTCTTCCCGCGCCGCGCCTTCGGCGACGCCTGAGGCCGTCCGGCAGGCCCTGGCGGGGACAGGCACGGGATCCGTGTTCCGCTTGACATCCGCGGCGGGCTTGGCAATATTCCTCGCATCAGCCACCGACCCCGGGTCGGCCGGAGGGTGACGCGTGGGAGCAGGGCCCGTCACAAGCGACCGCAACTACTGGAGCAGCGCCCGCCGCCGCCGGATCTCGCGCCGCGCCATGCTGGGCGCGAGCGCCAAGGCCGGCATCGGCGCGGCCGCGCTCGCGCTGGCGGGATGCGGCGACGACGACGACACGCTCGTGCTCCTGCTGCCCGAGGAGGAGGAGGCCGACGAGGCCGCGGCGGAGGACGGGGACCAGGTCGAAGAGGCGATCGAAGAGGCCGTACCGCGGCGCATCGGCGGACCGAATCCGGGCGGGAAGCTCACCCTGACCTGGGCGCAGTCGAACTCCGGCGGCTTCAACCCCTACATCTCCATCACCAGCTCGGACCACTTGGGGTATCTGGGCTACCTGTACGACTCGGTGCTGGGCTTCGACAATCAGGGCCGCATTCAGCCCGAGCTGGCGGAGAGTTGGGAACTGCCCGACGACCTCACCTACGTCTTCAATCTGCGGCCGGGGACGATCTTCCAGGACGGCGCGCCGGTCGACGCGCACGCCATGCAGGCGAACATGGACTACGTGCTGGAGACGCCGGACATCGCGGGGCTGAGCACGGCGCGGGCGGGGGTCTCGAAGGCGGTGTCGCGCGAGGTGATCAACGACCTGTCCTGGCGGATGGTGAACGCGGAGCCGTTCGCGCCCACGCTGGTCAACTTCTTCTCCTCGCCGGGCACGGGCATGCTGATCTCCCCGGCGCACTTCGAGACGGCGGCCTCGGACCCCGTGGGGGCGGGACCGCTGCGCCAGACGGGCTATCACGAGGGCGAGAACTGGACCGCGGAGCGCTGGGACGGCTACTGGGACGAGGCCAACGTCTGGGTGGACGAAGTCGAGCAGGTGATCGTCTCCGACGGGAACTCGCAGTGGAATGCGTTCCTCGCGGGCGACGTCTCGTGGGCGGCCCCGCCGGGTGGGATGACGAAGCGGCTGCAGGAGGATCTCGTCGACGACGGCTACCAGGTGCTGACGGGCAGCGCCCGGACCTGGCAGCAAACGTGGTTCAACATCGACCCCAGCCGCGAGCCGGAGATCAGCCTGTTCCGCGACCCGCGCCTACGGCGGGCCGTGCACTTGGCCATCGACCGGGCGGCGATCAACGAGATCGCGACGGAGAACCTGGGCAAGGCGTCGCGGGGGCCGGTCTCGCAGGAGAGCTGGGCGCTGCTGCCGGACAAGGACTACTACGCCGACGCGCCCAACCTGGAGGAGTCGTACCAGTTGCGGGACGCGGCGGGCTACGCCGACGGCGTCCCCGGCGTCTACCTGAGCTTCGCGACCGAGTTCCACCGGCGCATGGCCGAGCCGGTGCACAACCAGCTGCGCGAGGCCGGCTTCGACCTGGAGTTCCTGGAGAACACCGAGGCAGTGATCATCGAGTGGATGCTGGGGACCGAGGAATGGCAGATGGCCGTCCTGACCTGGGAGTCCCCCTTCGACCCGGACCCGGTGCTGCGCAACTCCATCTCGGCGCTGATGAGCTGGCAGTACGGCGGCGAGCCCGGCCGGTCGGACCCGGCGCTGCACCCGGACGACGAAGTGCTGCAGGCGCTCGAGGGGAGCCGCCAGCTCGTCGAGGCGGCGGCCGTGGGGCCCAGCCAGGACGACCGCCTCCCGCACTACGACGCGCTGTTCCAGAACTGGACGGACAACGGCTGGAACTACCACATCGCGCAGTACAGCGCGGGCTGGGCCGGGCAGCCGAACCTGCGGGGGTTCGAATTCCGCGACGTCGACGGCTGGATTGTCGGCGACGGGGTCAAGTACCTCTGGTTCGATACGTAGCTTGGCCCCCGCCGGCCCGGCGCGGGCGGGGGCTCGCGCCGGGCCGGTCTCAATCCACACATGCTTGACATTCCTTCTGACGTGGGCTAATCATTGCCCATCGACCCGGCCCCCGGACTGGTCGGGCGATCCCAATCCGCGAAGGGACCGCTATGAGCCACGACAATTACTGGACGCGCGCGCGACGACACCGCATCTCGCGCCGTACGATGCTGGGCGCCAGCGCCAAGGCGGGCGTGGGCGCCGCCGGGCTGGCGCTGGTCGGCTGTGGCGGCGACGACGATGACGACGACGCGGCGCCCGCCGCGCCCGCCGCCGCCGCGGCTCAGGCCGAGGAACAGGCCGAAGAACAGGCCATGGAGGAGGACGAGCAGGCCCAGGCCGCGGAACAGGCCATGGACGACGATGAGGAGGAGGAGCAGGCGGCCGCGGCCGCCGGCGGGCCCGTCCGCGGCGGCACGGTTGGGCTGACCTGGTCGGAATCGATCTACGGCGGCTTCAACCCGTACATCTCGCTGAGCGGGGCCGACCACCTGGGCTACCTGATCTACCTCTACGACTCCGTGCTGGGCTTCGACAAGGCGGGGCGCATTGAGCCGGAGTTGGCGGAGAGTTGGGAGTTGCCCGATGACCTCACCTACATCTTCAACATGCGCCCGGGCTGCCTCTTCCAGGACGGCGCGGCGTGCGACGCGAACGCCCTGCAAGCGAACATGGACTACTTGGCCAACACCGAGGATCTGGCCGGGCAGGACCGCGCGCAGGCCGGCATCTCCAAGGCGGTCTCGCGCGAGGTGATCGACGACCTGTCCTGGCGGATGGTCAACTCGGAGCCGTTCGCGCCGACGCTGGTGAACTTCCTCGCCTCCCCGGGCACCGGCATGCTGATCTCGCCGGCGCACTTCGAGACGACGATCACCGATCCGGTCGGGGCGGGACCGATGTTCCAGACCGACTACAACGAGGGCGAGAACTGGGTCGCCGAGCGCTGGGACGGCTACTGGGACAACGACAACGTCTGGGTGGACGGCATGGAGAAGCTGATCATCCCCGACGCGAACTCGCAGTGGAACGCCTTCCTCTCCGGCGAGGTCGCTTGGTCGGGCCCGCCCGGCGGGATGACGCAGGCGGTGAAGGACCAGTTGATCGCCGACGGTTTCCAGGCGTTGAGCGGCACCGCGCAGACTTGGCAACAGACGTGGTTCAACCTGAACCCGGATCGCCCGCCCGAGATCAACCTCTTCCGTGATCCGCGCCTGCGACGCGCTGCTCACCTGAGCATCGACCGGGAGGCGATCAACCAGATCGCGACCGAGGGATTGGGCAAGCGGTCCCGCGCGCCCGTCTCGCAGGAGAGCTGGGCGCTGCTGCCGGACAAGGACTACTACGCCGACTCGCCGAACCTGGATGAGGCGCATCAGTTGATGGACGCCGCCGGCTACGGGGACGGCATCAGCGGCACGTACCTCAGCTTCGCGACCGAGTTCCACCGGCGCATGGCGGAGCCGGTGCACAACCAGCTGCGAGAGGCCGGCTTCGACTTCCAGTTCGTGGAGAACTCGGAAGCGGTGATCATCGACCGCCTGCTGGCGACCCAGGACTGGCAGATGGCCGTGCTCACCTGGGAGTCGCCCTTCGATCCGGACCCGGTGCTGCGCAACTCCATCGCCGGGCTGATGAACTGGCAGTACGGCTCGCCCGAGGGCGGCCCGCGCACCGGCCGGGCCGACCCGGCGCTGCACCCCAACGACGAACTCCTACAGGCGCTGGCGGAGACCGACCAGTTGGTCAACGCCTCCGCCGTGGGCCCGAGCCAGGAAGACCGCATCCCGCACTACGACGCGCTGTTCCAGAATTGGACCGACAACGGCTGGAACTACCACATCGCGCAGTACAACTCGGGCTGGGCCGGGCAAGGCAACCTGGAGAACTTCGAGTTCCGCGACGTCGACGGCTGGGTCGTTGGCGAGGGGGTCATGTACCTGTGGTTCAGCACTTTCACCGGCCCGGGCGGCGGTAATTGGTGCGGGGTGCGCGCCCGGCGCGCACCCCTCTATCATTCGCCGGACCCGGCATCGCCGGTCGGCGCTGCGGCCGCGGGTCGTCATCCTGAGCGGGAGTCGCTCGCATGCTTCGTTACAGCATCACGCGGATCCTCTCCTCCATCGTCATCCTGTTCATCATCAGCATCCTCGCCTTCCTGCTGATGAACGTGCTGCCGGGCGATCCGGCCGCGCGGATCGTGGGGATCAACGCGACGCCGGAGTCGATCGAGCTGACCAAGGCGCGGCTGGGGCTGGACCTCCCGTTGCACGAGCGGTACGGGAAGTGGATGTTCAACGCGCTGCAGGGCGACCTGGGCGAGAGCACGATCAACCAACTGCCCATCAGTGACACGTTCGGGCGGCGGATTCCGGCCACGCTCAACCTCGGCATCCTCAGCCTGCTGGTGGTGGTCTGCCTGGCGATCCCGATCGGCGTCGTGGCGGCGCTGAAACCCGGCTCGAAACGCGAGGTGACGGGCAGCACGCTGATGATCGTGGGCAACTCGATCCCGGAGTTCATCACGGGCATCGGGCTGGTGCTGTTGATCGGGTTGCACCTCGATCTGCTCCCGGTCGTGGGCTACGTCCCCTTCTGGGAGGACCCCATCCAGAACCTCAGGCACATGGCCATGCCCGTGACGGCGGTGGCGCTGACGGCCACGACGCTGCTGATGCGCCAGACGCGCTCGGCGATGATCAACGTGCTCAACGACGACTACATCCGCACGGCGCGGGCCAAGGGGCTG
>JAPOXB010000107.1:40233-46543 GCA_026707335.1 Chloroflexota bacterium | reverse complement strand
CGGCGCGGGCTCGGGCGCGGGCGGCGGAGGGGCGGCGGCGGACGGGGCGGGGGCAGCGGGAGGGGCGCTGGGCGCCCCGGCGCCGTCGCTCTCCAGGACGGTGACGAGGATCGTGCCGGGCGTGATCGTCTGTCCCTCCGCGACGTGCAGGCTGGCGATCGTGCCGGCGACGCCGGAGGGGACGTCGAGCGTGGCCTTATCCGTCTCGATCTCCATCACCGGCTGGTCGACGGCCAGGGTGTCCCCCTCCTTGACGTAGATCTTGAGGATGTCGGCCTCCTCGATCCCCTCGCCGAGATCGGGCAGAGCGAAGTCGCTGGGCATGGCGCGGCGTCCTCTCTGTCTTCGCTCCGGCGGCGCTCAGGCGCGGGCCGGGTTGGGGCCGTCGGGGTCGACGCCGAGTTCTTCGATCGCGCGCTGCACGAGCACGGGCTCCACACGGCCCTCCGCCGCGAGCGCGTGCAGGGCCGCGACGGCGATGTGGGCCGCGTCGACCTCGAAGAAGGCGCGCAACTCCTCGCGCGTGCCGCTGCGCCCGAAGCCGTCGGTGCCCAGCGCCGTGAACGACGAGGGCAGCCACTTGCTGACCGTCTCGGGCAGCGACTTGAGGTAGTCGCTGGCCGCGACGACGGGGCGGGGATCCTCGCCGAGCTGCTGCGTCACAAAGGGCACGCGCGGCGCCTCCAGCGGATGCAGCATGTTCCAGCGCTCCGCGTCCTCGGCGTCGCGGCGCAGTTCCGTGTAGCTCGTCACCGACCAGATGTCGGCGCCGACGCCGTAGCCCGCCAGCAGATCGGCGGCCGCGATGACCTGGTTGAGGATCGAGCCGCTCCCCAGCAGATGCACGCGGGGGCCGCTTCCGCCGTCCGCGCGGGAGAGCCGGTAGAGCCCCTTGAGGATGCCCTCGCGGACGCCATCCGCCTCCGGGCCGCCCGGCAGGGGCGGCTGTACGTAGCTCTCGTTCTCCGTCGTGAGGTAGTAGAAGACGTCCTCGTTCTCGTCGTGCATGCGGCGGATGCCCTCCTGCACGATGACCGCGATCTCGTAGGCGTAGGCCGGGTCGTAGGCGACGAGGTTCGGCACGACCGAGGCCAGGACGTGGCTGTGCCCGTCCTGGTGCTGGAGCCCCTCGCCGTTCAGCGTCGTGCGGCCGGCCGTCGCGCCGACCAGGAAGCCGCGGCAGCGCGAGTCGGCGGCGGCCCAGATCAAGTCGCCCACGCGCTGGAAGCCGAACATGGAGTAGAAGATGAAGAACGGGATCGTGGCGCTGCCGTAGTGGCTGAGCGCCGTGCCGGCGGCCAGGAACGAGCACAGCGACCCCGCCTCGGTGATGCCCTCCTCGAGGATCTGCCCGTCGTCGGACTCCTTGTAGTAGAGCAACTGGTGCGAATCGACCGGGTCGTAGAGTTGACCGACGGAGGAGTAGATGCCGAACTCGCGGAAGAGGCCCTCCATGCCGAAGGTGCGCGCCTCGTCGGGGATGATCGGCACGATGCGGTCGCCCAGGCGGCTGTCCCGCATCAGCTTCGTGAGGATGCGGACGAAGGCCATTGTGTTGGAGGCCTCGCGCTCGCCGGTGCCGTCGAAGAACTCCTGGAAGAGCTCGTCGCCGGGGGCGCGCAGGGGGCTGGGCGTCGAGCGGCGCTGCGGCACGGGGCCGCCCAGCGCGGCGATGCGCTCGCGCAGGTAGCGCATCTCGGCGCTGTCCTCGGCGGGGCGGTAGAGCGGCGCGCCGACGACCTCCGCATCCGTCAGCGGGATGTCGAAGCGGTCGCGGAACTGCAGCAGCTCCTCCTCGTTGAGCTGCTTTTGCTGGTGGCTGACGTTGCGCCCCTCGCCGGCCTCGCCCTGGCCGTAGCCCTTGATCGTCCGGGCCAGGATCACGGTGGGGGCGCCCCGGTGCTCGACGGCGGCCTTGTAGGCGGCGAAAACCTTGTCGGTGTCGTGGCCGCCCAGGCGCATGCGCCACAACTCGTCGTCCGACATGTGGGCCACCATGCGCTTCAGCCGCTCATCGACGCCCCAGAACTGCTCGCGGATGTAGGCGCCGCCGGCCACCGAGTACTTCTGGTACTCCCCATCGACAACCTCGCCCATGCGGCGCACGAGGAGGCCGTCGTGGTCCTTGGCGAGCAGCGAATCCCACTCGCTGCCCCAGATCACCTTGATCACGTTCCAGCCCACGCCCCGGAAGACCGCCTCGAGCTCCTGGATGATCTGGCCGTTGCCGCGCACGGGTCCGTCGAGCCGCTGCAGGTTGCAGTTGACGACGAAGATCAGGTTGTCGAGCTTCTCCCGCGCGGCCATCGAGATCGCGCCCAGCGACTCGGGCTCGTCGGTCTCGCCGTCGCCGAGGAAGGCCCACACCTTCTGCTCGTCGTGCGCGGGATCGGCGGCGGGCATGAGGCCGCGGTGCTGCAGGTAGCGCATGAAGCGCGCCTGGTAGATGGCCATGATGGGCGCGAGGCCCATTGACACAGTCGGGAACTGCCAGAAGTCGTCCATCAGCCAGGGGTGCGGGTACGACGCCAGCCCGCCGCCGGGGGCGAGTTCGCGCCGGAAGGCATGGACCTCCGCCCGCGTGAGGCGCCGCTCGACGAGCGCCCGCGCGTAGACGCCCGGCGCGGCGTGCCCCTGGAAGTAGATCAGGTCGCCGCCGGAGGGATCGTCGGGGCCGCGGAAGAAGTGGTTGAACCCCACCTCGAACAACGTGGCCAGCGACGCGTAGGTCGAGATGTGCCCGCCGATCCCGTAGGACTGCTTGTTGGCCTCGACGACCATCGCCATGGCGTTCCAGCGGATGATGCTCTTGATGCGCCGCTCCAGGGCGCGGTCGCCCGGGTAGGGCGGCTGCCGGTCGACGGGGATGCTGTTGACGTAGGGCGTCTGCGACGTGACCGGCAGCGGCACGCCGGCCTTCTGCGCCTCGATCTGCAACGCCTGCAGCAGCCCGCTGACGCGCTGCGGCCCGCGCCGCCGCAGGAGGTCCTGCAGAGAATCGATCCAGTCGTCGGTCTCCAGCCAGTCCTCGGGGCTGAGCGCCTGGATGGACGCATCGCCGGCGGGGCCGGCTGGCATCTCGGTGGTCATCAAGCGGACTCCGCGATCATCGGTCCCCCATACCGGTCGCCGCGCCGCCGGCCAGTCGGGCGGGCCCGGATCACGCGTCCCCCTCGACATGATCCGCCCGGATGCCCGGCGAGCCGGCGTCCTGCGACGATCCCAGTCTAGCCGCCGCACGTCGCGGGCGGTCGCGTAGGCTGAACAGACGACCGGGGCGCCGCCGCCCGGCGACCCGCGCACACGGAGCCATCGGCATGCCCGAGCCGCCGCCATCGGACCCCGCGCCCGAAACCGGCGACGCGGATCGCCCCACCGACGAGGTCGGACCGGACCTGGCCGAGGAGGACCGCTTCTTCGTCAAGGGCAAGGCGATGCCGTTCGCCCCCTGGGTCGACGACGTCATGTCGCCGGTCGCCCCGCGCGAGCCGGCGCCGCCGGAGGCGCAGCCCGCGCCCGCCGAGCCGGAGGTCGTCTGGTTCTCGCGGCGGCCGGTCGAGTGAGCCGGGGATGACCCGCTCGACCCTGGTGGGCTGGATCGTGATCGCGGCGGCGGCGCTGCTCGTCCTGCTGCTGGCGGCGGCGGTGGCGCTGGTCGTGCTCACGTTCACCGGCGGGCCGAGCCTGGCGCCGGTCTGCGCCGGGCGATCCTTGGACATGACACCCGCGCCGGACCGCACCTTCGACGCCCGCTGGAGCGCCTTCGACACCTTCCTGGAGGGCGGCGTGCCCGACGCGCTGGACATCGAGGAGGGCGTCGTGACGGCGCGCGCGCGGGACTTCCTGGAGTCGGAGCGCGAACTCGCCGAGATCAGCGAGCTGACTATCTGCTTCTTCGGCCCGCGGGACGACGCCAGCCTCGGCTACGCCGAGGTCCGCGGCCGCATCGAGCTGCCCGTCCCGGCCAGCGTGGCCGGGGCGCTGCGCGGCCGCCTGGACCTGGGCGGCGCGCATCCGGTCCTCGAGATCACGCACATCGAGGTCGGCAACCTGCCGGCGTTCCTCACGATGAGCGTGGGGCAGGGGATCGAGGACGCGGTCAACGGGGCGCTGGCGGACGTCGCGCTGCGGCACCGCTACAGCCTCGAGTTCCGCGAGGGCCTCGTCCGCGTCGTCGGCCGGTCGCGCTAGCGGCGGACCGGCCCGGCGGCGCTCCCAGGTACGCTGCCGACCATATCGAGTTGCGCAGCGGCTGGCAGCGGAGATGCGTCGCGTACCCACGGCTCGACTCTGGCCACTGATCGCGGTCGCGCTGTTGGCCGCGCCGATGATCGCCTGCGCCGAGGACGACGATCGGCGGGACACGCCCGCGCCGGAACCGGTGGCCACGGTCCCGGCGCCGGACCCTCCGGCGGAAGCGGCCGGCGAGCCCGACGCCGCGGCCGACACCGCCACGCCCCCCGCGCCGCGAGCGCCCGGCAGCGACGACCCGAACGCCGCGGCGGCGGAGACCGCCCCCGCGGCCGATCCGGCGCCTGCGCCCGAGCCGGACGAGCCGCCGCCCGACGACACGGCGCCCGACGCCGTCACGGAGGTCGCCGAGGAAGCCGCGGACGTCCCGGAGGAGCCGACCGTCGAGGAGGACGCGACCTCGGAAGACGCCGCGGCCGAAGTCGCCCCGGCCGAGGTCGCCGCCGACGACGATGCAACCACGGACACGCCCGACGACGCCGTCGCGGCGTCCGACGCACCGCCCGAGGAACCGGCCATCGCGGGCGCCACGCGGCCGGGGAGTTCGGCCGTGTGGGAACTCGCCGCCGCGGCTGCCACGATCGCCGCCCGTGGGGCGGAAGAGGACACGCCGCTTGCGTCCCTCCCGGCGCCGGACGAGCCAACTGCGAACGATCAGGCATCGGACGACCCGCCATCGGACGACCCCGCACCGTCCCTCGGAGCGCCCGGCGACCCGGCCGCGTCCTTCCCGGCGTGGAGCGAGCTCGCGGCGCTCCTCCCGGAGATACGGGATGCGGAGCCGGCGGCCGTCCCGGAGCCGCCGCGCCTCCTCGTCGTCCTCGACCCCGGCCACGGCGGCGACGAAACGGGCGCGCAGGCCTTCGGCCTGATCGAGCGGGATTCGAACCTGGATTTCGCCTTCCGCGTGGAGGCGCTGCTGGTCGAGGCGGGTTACAACGTACTGCTGACCCGGCGGACGCGGGAGCGCGTCATGGACGTCACGCACGAGTACCCCGACGCACCCGACTTCGTGGTCAATCGGCCCGACCTGCAAGCGCGCGTGGATTTCGCCAACGACGCGGGCGCCGACATCTTCGTCTCGATCCACTCGAACGGCCACGACAATCCCCGCGCCTCCGGGGTCGAGGTGTACTGGAGCCGGCACCGGCCGCATGCGGCGGAGAATCAGCGCTTGGCGCTGGCCCTGCAGGAATCGGTGCTGGAGGCGCTGCGGGTCGAGGCGGGCTATCGGGCCTGGGACCGCGGCATCCGCGAGGACACCTGCTGGGACATCTCGCGCTGGACCGGCGAGTGCGAGGGGCTCCTGCTGCTCGGCCCGGCCACCGAGATCCATCGCCACCGCGTCGTCGCCCTGGGGCAGGAACCGGGCGCGCTCGGCTTCGCGCCCGGCGAGGAGGTGCTGCACTCCCGCGCGACGGAGATGCCGGCCGCGCTGCTGGAGCTGCTCTTCATCACGAATGAGTGGGAGGCCGGCGTGCTGAAGAACGAGATCGCGCGCCAGGCAATGGCGATCGGCATCGTGCGGGGCATCGAGCGCTACTTCGCCGAGACCGCCGCCCTCGCCGCGCAGGACGAGGCCGCATCGGCCGAAACCGCCGAATCGGCGGCCGGCGGCTAGCGATCGGGTGCCGCCCGGCCGGATTCGCTAGCCTGCGCGCGACATCGGAGCACGCGGGCCGCCCGCGGCGCGCGACGGGGAGGAGTCGTCCATGCCACGCGACCATCTCTACTACTCCTGCGATTCGCACTTCGTCGAAGCGCCCGAGGTCTTCGCCGGGCTCGAGGCGCGCTTCGGCGAGCGCGCGCCGCTGATCGTGCAGGACCCGCCGGGCCGGGAGGGGATCTACGTGATGTTCCCCCAGGCCCCGGTGGCCGTGCCGGTCGGACGCTTCGGCATCGCCGGCGCGCGGCTCGACCTGCCCGAGACGCAGGAGCGCATGAAGCACGGCTGGGACCGGATCAACCCCGGCGTGCGCGACCCCGCCGCCCGCCTCGACGAGCAGCGGGAGGACGGCATCGTGGGCGAGGTGATGTACCCCAGCATCAACATGCTGGC
>JAPOXB010000107.1:9832-39980 GCA_026707335.1 Chloroflexota bacterium | reverse complement strand
GAGGAGGCGGGCGTCCCGCTGACGCTGCACATCTTCTGCGGCGCGGAGTGGGGCATGAGCCTGCCGTCCTACTGGAACCAGGTGTCGGCCTACGCGCTGGCGCTGGCGGGCGTGGCCTGGTCGGCGGAGACGCTGATCACGGGCGGGGTCTTCGCGCGGCACCCCAACCTGAAGGTGGTGTTCGCGGAGTGGGAGACGGGCTGGGTCGCGCACTGGCTGCAGCGGCTCGACCACGCGGCCTACCGGGTGCCCAAGGAATGCTCGCCGGACATGACGGAGGAGCCGTCGTTCTACTTCCGCCGCAACTGTTACGTCACGTTCGAGGATGACGAGATCGGCGTGCGCACGCGCGACCTGATCGGCGTCGATCGGATGCTGTGGGGCAACGACTACCCCCACCACGACTCGATCTGGCCGAACAGCATGCCGATCCTCGACCGCATCATGGCCGGCGTTCCCGACGACGAGGAGCAGCGCATGACCTGGGACAACGTCATCGAGTTGTACGACATCGACGCCGGGCGGCTGCGGGCGTCTCTCGACGCGTGAGCCCGGATCGGAACCGCCCGAGGGGCCCCGGCGCTACGCTGCCGGGGAACGATCGGAGCGACCGTGACCACACCTGCCTACGGCGAGGCCCCCGCGCCGCCGCTGCCCAGCGACCAGGACTGGATCAACACCACCCGCCCGCTCAGCTCGGACGACGTGCGGGGGCGGCTGCTGATCCTGCACTTCTGGACCTACGCCTGAATCAACTGCCTGCATGTGCTTCCGCAGTTGCGGAAGCTCGAACGGCGCTACGCGGAGGAGTTGGCGGTGGTCTCCGTGCACTCGCCCAAGTTCCCCACGGAGCGCGAGACGCCGGCGCTGCGGCAGGCCGTCCTGCGGCTGCGCATCGAGCACCCGGTGCTGAACGACCGCGAGTTCGCGTACTGGCGCCGCTTCGGCGCGCGCGCCTGGCCGACGCTGTACTTCGTCGACCCGCGCGGCAACGTGATCGGCCGGCACGAGGGGGAGCTCACGGCCGAGGCGGTCGAGCCGCTGCTGGACGATTGGATCGCGCAGTACCGCCGCGAGGGGGCGCTCGACGGCGGCGCGCTGCCGCTGGAGCGGGCGCCGGCCGTCGAGGGCGCGCCGCCGACGGCCCTCTCGTTCCCCGGCAAGGTGCACTACGACGCGGCCGGCGACCTGCTCTTCATCGCCGACAGCAACCACGACCGCATCATCGCCGCCCGCCTCGATGGGACGGTCGAGCAGGTCGTCGGCGGGTCCGCGGCCGGCTTCGCCGACGGCGCGCCCGAGACGGCGCGTTTCGACCAGCCGCAGGGCATGGCGGTGGCCGAGGACGCGGACGGCCGCGCCCTGTTCGTCGCCGACCTGGAGAACCACGCCATCCGCCGCATCGATCTCGAAACATGGGAGACGACGACGGTCGCAGGGACGGGGGAGCAGGCGCGGACCTACCCGCAGCCGCGCGCCGCGGCGGGCGCGCCGCTCAATTCGCCCTGGGATCTGGCCGCGGGCGACGGCGGCGTCCTGTACATCGCGATGGCGGGCTTCCACCAACTCTGGACGCTGGACTTACGGGCGGGGACGATTGGGCCTTGGGCCGGGTCGATGCGCGAGGGGATCGAGGATGGACCGCGGGCCTCGGCGGAGTTGGCGCAGCCCAGCGGCCTGTCGGTCGGCCCCGGGGGCGTCGCCTTCGCCGACAGCGAATCGAACGCGGTGCGGCTGGCGCACCCGGGCGAGGGCGGGCGCGTGGAGACGCTGATCGGCAGCGGCCTGTTCGACTTCGGTGACGCCGACGGCGCGCAGGGGGTGGCGCGGTTGCAGCACCCGCTCGACGTCGCCTGGCTGCCAACCGGCGAAGGAGAGCCGGAGTTGTACGTCGCCGACACGTTCAACCACAAGATCAAGCAGGTCTACCCGCGCACGCAGCAGGTGCGCACGGTCTGCGGCGGCCTGGGAGACGCCGGCGGGGGCTTGGCCGCCTCCCGCTTCAACGAGCCCGGCGGGCTCTGCGCGGGGCCCGGCCGCACGCTGATCGTGGCCGACACGAACAACCACCGCGTGCGCGTCGTGGACCTGGCGGCGGGACTCGTGCGCAGCGTCGAACTGCGGCTCGGAGAGGGGTGACCGTGGCGAGCGTGCTGGTGGTCGAGGACGAGGTCAGCCTCAACGAGACGCTGCGCTACAACCTGGAGCGCGAGGGCTACGAGGTCCACACCGCCCTCGACGGGGACACCGGCCTCAGCCTAGCCCGCACGCGCGACCCGGACCTGGTCATCCTGGACGTGATGCTGCCGGCGCTGAGCGGGACCGAGGTGCTGCGGCGGCTGCGCGGCGACGGCTCGGACGTGCCGGTGCTGCTGCTGACCGCTCGCACGGCCGAGATCGACCGCGTGCAGGGCCTCGACCTGGGCGCCGACGACTACATCACGAAGCCGTTCGGGCTGGCGGAACTGCTGGCGCGCGTGCGGGCGCACCTGCGCCGCAGCGCCACGAACGGGGCCCCGCCGGTCTCGGTCATCGAGTTCGACGGCCTCACGCTCGACCTCGCCCGCCGGGAACTGCGCGGCGGTGACGGCCCCAGGCCGCTGCGGCCGAAGGAGTACGAACTGCTCGCCTACCTCGCGCAGCGCCCCGGCCGCACCTTCACCCGCGACGAGTTGCTCAACGACGTCTGGGACATCGACTTCGCGGGCGGCACGCGCACGGTCGATGTGCACATCCGCTGGCTGCGCAAGAAGATCGAGCCCGACCCGGCCCAGCCAGTCCACCTCATCACGGTGCGCGGCGCCGGCTACCGATTCGAGTTGTAGCGATGCGGGTGGCGCCGCCCGGTCCCCTGGCGTTCGCGGTGGCGGGCGTCGCCCTGGCGGCCGCGCTGCTGGTCGGGATCGTCGCGCTGGCGGTGGCGGGTGCGACGGCGGTCGTCGCGGCGCTGGTGGCCGCGGTCCTGCTGTCGCTGGCGGGCGGGCTGATCGTCCAGGGGTGGACCCGCCGCCCGCTGCGACGGCTGAGCGGAGACATCCGCCGCCTCGGCGACGGCGAACAGCCCGGCCCGGCGCGCGCCGGCGCCGACCAGGACTTGGCCGCCCTCGCCGGCGCCGTGAACGACCTCGCGACGACGCTGCGGGGCCAGATCGCCGTCGCGCGGGGCGAGCGCGAGCGGCTCGACCAGGCGCTGGCCGCGGCGGCCGACGTCGTCATCGCGGTGGACGGGGCGGCGAACGTGGTCTACGCGAACGAGGCCGCCGGCACGGTGCTGGCGGGCGAGGCGCGGGCGGCGCTGGGCCGGCCGCTGCTGCGCGCCCTGCGCGACCACGAGGTCCACGCGCTGATCGAGCAGGCGCTCGGACCCGACGCCAGCACGGCGGCGGCGTTGGTCCGCCGCGACGATCGGCACTACCAGGCGGTGGCGCGTCCGCTGCGCGGCGACGGCCAGTGGGAGGCGGTGCTGATCATGCACGACGTGAGCGCCGCCCAGCAGGCCGAGCAGACGCGGCGCGAGTTCGTCGCCAACGTCTCGCACGAGCTGCGCACGCCCCTGGCGACGATCTCGGCGGCGACGGAGACGCTGGAGCGCGGCGTCGACGCGACCGACAGCCGACGGTTCCATCGCATGATCCACCAGGAGACCGACAAGATGGCGCAGCTCGTCGAGGAGATGCTGGACCTCGCGCGGCTGGAGTCGGGGCTGGCGCAGCCGCAGCGCCTGCCGATGGATGTGTGCGTGGTCGCGCGGAGCGCGCTCGACCGCGTGCGGCCGCAGGCCGACCGGGCGGGGCTGACGCTGGCGCTGCGCACGCCGCCGTCGATCACGGTCGAGGCGGACGCGGACCTGGTCCAGCGGGCCCTGGGAAATCTGCTGCACAACGCGCTCAAGTTCACGCCCGGTCCGGGCAGCGTCACGCTGGAGGCACGCGAGGAGGGCGGCGCGGTCTGGCTGCTGGTGCGGGACACGGGCATCGGCATCTCCGCCGACGACCGCGAGCGCGTTTTCCAGCGCTTCTACCGGGCCGACTGGGCCCGCCGCCGCGGCGAGGGGACGGGGCTGGGGCTGGCCCTCGTGCGCCACATCGCGGAGAGCCACGGCGGGACGGTGCGGGTCGACAGCGAACCGGGCAAGGGCTCCACGTTCGGCTTCTCGCTCCCCCGCGAGACTCCGTGATCGGCCTGGAATGAATCCACCCGCACAGTCCGTGCGACGCCCGCGGATGATTTAACGCCCCGCGCGGCGACCCTTAAACACCTGTTAACCGTCCTGCGGCAGTCCGTCCATACGCTCCGAGCGTGAATCCACACGCACCATCCGGGGAGCCCGGTCCGGGTCGAACACGACCCCAACTGCCGCTGCCCCAACTGCTCGCCCGACGCAGTAGGCCGACCCTCGGGCTCATCATCACCGCCGCGGCGCTGATCGCCGCGGGCTGCGGCGGCGGCGGGCAGACGGAGCAGGCGGCGCCGCGGCTGAGCGGCACGATCGAGATCGCCGGCTCCAGCACCGTCTTCCCCATCGCCGAGGCCTGGGCCGAGGAGTTCGGCCTCGCCACCAACGGCGTGCACGTCAACGTCGCCTCGATCGGCTCCGGCGCCGGCTTCGAGCGGTTCTGCAACGGCGAGACCGACATCACCAACGCCTCGCGCTCCATGCACGCCGCCGAGGAGGAGATCTGCGACGCCAACGGCGTGACCTTCATCGAGATCCCCGTCGCCTTCGACGGGCTGACCGTCGTCGTCAACATCAACAACGACTGGGTCGACTACCTGACCGTGGACGAGTTGGCCAAGATCTTCGGCCCCGCCGGCTTCGCCGTCACCTGGGCCGACGTGCGCCCCAGCTGGCCGGAAAGCCGGATCGGCATCTTCTCGCCCGGCTCCGACTCCGGCACCTTCGACTACTTCAGCGACGTGGTGAACGGCGAGGAGGGCGTCCAGCGCACCGACAACACCCAGTTCTCCGAGGACGACAACGTGCTCGTGCAGGGCATCAACGGGGAGCTCGGCGCGGTCGCCTACTTCGGCTTCGCCTACTTCATCAACAACCAGAAGCGCGTCCGCGCCGTCCCGATCGACCCCGGCACGGGCGCCGTCAGCCCGACCATCGAGACGATCGAGAACGGGACCTACGCGCCGCTCTCCCGGCCGCTGTTCATCTACGCCAAGGTCGACTCGCTGGCGCGGCCCGAGGTGAGGGCGTTCCTGGAGTGGGCGCTCACGACCGGCCGCATACTGGTCGACGACCCGTCGGTCGGCTACGTGCAGCTGCCCGACGCGCTCTACGAGGCGAGCCTGGCGCGGGTCGAGGAGGCCTCCCCGACGGGCGCGCTGATGGCGCACGCACCGGAGGGCGCGACCCTGACGGACATCTTCATCGAGTAGCGCATCCCGGCGGCCTCGAAGGGAAGGCATGGCGGCCAGACAGACGACGCCCCAACCGGCCTCGCTTCGCGAGGTCTGCGCAGCGCTCTGGCGCGACCACCTGAACCCCAGCCGGGGAGGGACGGGGCGGGAGACGCCGCTGGGCCACGCGGTGCACCTGCTGCTATTCCTGTCGGCGGCGCTGTCGGCCCTGGTGACCGTGGGCATCGTCTTCGTGCTCATCTTCGAGACGATCGAATTCTTCGGCGTCATCGGGCTGGGGACGTTCTTCGGCGACACCGTCTGGTCGCCGCTGATCGCGGTGTTCAACGAGACCACGGGCGAGTTGGAGTCGCGCTTCGGCATCTGGGCGCTGGTCTGGGGCACGGTGCTGGTGGCTGCGATCGCGGTCGTGGTGGCGGTGCCGGTCGGGCTGCTGGCGGCGATCTTCCTGAGCGAGTACGCGCCGCCGCGGCTGCACGCTGTGCTCAAGCCGGTGCTCGAGGTGCTGGCCGGCGTGCCGACGGTGGTCTACGGCTACTTCGCGCTGCTCTTCGTGACGCCGATCGTCCAGGATCTGCTGCCCGCGACGACGATCTTCAACGCGCTCAGCGCCGGCATCGTGATGGGGGTGATGATCATCCCCATGATCTCGTCGCTGAGCGAGGACGCGTTCTCGGCGGTGCCGCAGTCGCTGCGCGAAGGCGCCTACGCGATGGGCGCGACGCGCATGGAGACGGCGCTGCGCGTGATCCTGCCGGCGGCGCTGTCGGGGGTGATCGCGTCGATCATCCTGGCGACGTCACGCGCGATCGGCGAGACGATGATCGTGACCGTCGCGGCGGGGCAGAACCCCAACTTCCTGGCCAGCCCCCTGGAGGCGATCCAGACCATGACCGCGTTCATCGTGCAGGTGAGCCTGGGCGACACGCCGGCCGGCAGCATCGAGGCGCGGACGCTGTTCGCGGTGGCGATGACGCTGTTCGTGATGACGCTGGCGATGAACCTGATCGCGACCTACGTGCGCGGGCGCTTCCGGGAGCAGTACGAATGAGCGGCCCGGAGCTGGCCCTCGCCCGCGACGAGGCGGTCTGGCACCCGCGCCTGCGGGCGCGCAAGATCACCGGCGCGGTGTTCGTCGGGCTGTGCGTGTGCTCGGTCGTGCTGGGCGTGGCGATGCTGGCCGCGCTGGTGATCGACGTGTCGCTCGATGGGGCCGCGCGGCTGTTCTCGGCGCCCGAGTTCTCCCTGTCGGCGCGCTACTCCGGCTACGCGCTGGCCGTGATCATCGTCCTCGTCGTGCTGTTCCGAGTCCTGGAGCGCCGGGGCATCCGTATCGACGGCGCGCTGCACCCGGCGGGGCTGGGCGCGCTCACCACCGTCGGCCTGTCGCGGCATCTGCCCTTCGCCCTGGCCTGGTGGATGGCCACGACGATCGCGCTGCGCATCCCGCGCGCGCTCGGACGGCTGCCCTGGATCGTGCTGGCGATGTTGCTGCTCACCTGGGCCGTCTATCTGTTCCTCGACCAGGCGTTCCTGACCTCGTTCGCGTCGCGCATCCCCGGCCGGGCGGGCATCTACGCGCCGCTGATCGGGACGCTGTACATGATGGTGATCACGGCCGCGGTCGCGTTCCCGCTCGGCGTGGGCGCGGCGATCTACCTCGAGGAGTACGCGCGCCAGAACTGGTTCGCGAAGATGATCCAGATCAACATCGCCAACCTGGCGGGCGTGCCGTCGATCGTCTACGGGCTGCTGGGCCTGCAGCTCTTCGTGCGGGCGATGGAGCTGGATCGGTCGGTGCTGGCCGGCGCGCTGACGATGGCGCTGCTGGTCATGCCGATCATCATCGTCAGTTCGCAGGAGGCGCTGCGGGCGGTGCCGCCGTCGATGCGGGAGGGCGCCTACGCGCTCGGCGCGACGCGCTGGCAGGTCGTCTGGAGCAGCGTGCTGCCGTTCGCCTTCGGGGGCACGCTGACGGGCACGATCCTGGCGCTCTCGCGGGCGATCGGGGAGACGGCGCCGATCCTCGTGATCGGCGGGCTGACGTTCATCGCCTTCCTGCCGACGTCGCCGACCGACTCCTTCACGATCCTGCCGATCCAGATCTTCAACTGGGTGTCGCGGCCGCAGGAGGACTTCCAGTTGATCGCGGCGGCCGGGATCATCCTGCTCTTGCTGGTGCTGCTGCTGATGAACAGCGCGGCGATCATCCTGCGACAGCGCACACGGGTCCGCTGGTGAGACGGACGGGAGCGATAGCATGGCGGAAGCGGATGCGAGCGGACAACGGGCAGGCGGCATCGTGACGATCGCGCCAGACGAGCGGCCGGATCTGGAAGCGCCCCGCGACGAGGCGTCCACGCAGCGGCGCGGCGCCGATCTGTTTGAGGAGATCGAGGGCGCGCGCGGGGCCGTGCGGCACGAGCTGGACGCGGAGATCGCCCTCGAGTTGCGCGACTTGTCGGTGTTCTACGGCCACTTCATGGCGCTCGACTCGGTGTCGTTCGACGTGCCGAAGCAGGAGGTGACGGCGCTGATCGGGCCTTCGGGCTGTGGCAAGAGCACCCTCCTGCGCTGCTTCAACCGCATGAACGACCTCATCCCCACCGCGCGCATGGAAGGCTCGATCATGTTCGACGGGCAGGACCTGCTGGGCCCGGCCGTGGATTCGGTGGGCATCCGCCGCCGCATCGGGATGGTCTTCCAGAAGCCGAACCCGTTCCCCAAGTCGATCTTCGCCAACGTGGCCTTCGGCCCGAAGATCAACGGCTACAAGGGCGACATGCCGGCGCTCGTCGAGGAGTCGCTGCGCCGGGCCGCACTGTGGGATGAAGTCAAGGACGACCTCGACAAGAGCGCCCTGGCGCTGTCGGGCGGGCAGCAGCAGCGGCTGTGCATCGCGCGGGCGATCGCCGTGCAGCCGGAGATCATCCTGATGGACGAGCCGGCGAGCGCGCTGGACCCCGTGGCGACGCTGAAGATCGAGGACCTCATGCGGGAGCTCGCGGAGGACTACACGATTATCGTCGTGACCCACAACATGCAGCAGGCGGCCCGGGTGTCGAGCTACACGGCGTTCCTGCTGGCGGGCGAGGAGCGCACGGGCCGGCTCGTCGAGTTCGGCCCCACGCAGGAGATCTTCACCAACCCGACGGACCGGCGCACCGAGGACTACATCACGGGCCGCTACGGTTAGCGACACGCGGCAGCGCGGCGGCAGGAGGCCGACCATGCCCAGAACGCTGTTCACCGAGAGCCAGACTCACGCCGAGGACGGGGTCCGCCTGCTGTCCTCGCGGGTCGACAAGGCGATCACGGATGCGATGGAGGCCTTGCGCACGCGCAACATGCGCTTGGCGCAGTCGGTGGTCGAGGGCGACGCGGAGGTCAACCAGCAACGCTACGCGCTGGAGGAGGAGGTCCTCCAGATGATGGCGACCCAGGCCCCGGTCGCGTCGGACCTGCGCGAGCTGGTATCGATCCTGTCGATCGTGTCCGACCTGGAGCGCATCGGCGATCACGCGGAGGGCATCGCGCGCATCGCGCAGTTCCTCGGCGACGACCCGGTCGCGCTGACCGAGCCCGAGCTGTGGGTGATGGCGCAGCGGGTGCAGCACATGCTGCGGGCGTCGATCGAGTCGTTCCTGGAGCGGGACGAGGCGGCGGCGCGGGCGACCTGCGACGTCGACGACGAGGTGGACGAGATCTACGACCGCATCCACCGGCACGTGATCCAGCAGCTGGCGGGGCTGCCGCACGACGCGCAGGAGTTCGACGCGTACACGCACCTGCTGTGGGCGTCGCACAACCTGGAGCGCATCGGCGACCGGGCGACGAACATCTGCGAGCGGGCGATCTTCCTGGTCACCGGACGCCTGGAGGAGATCAACGTCTCGCGCTACTAGCCGCCGCGCTTCGACGAGTGCCAGCGCAGGACGAAGCGGTCGATGATCGCCACGATCATGTACAGGCCGATGCCCAGCGCGCAGGCCATGACGATCGCCGTCCAGACCTCGACGGTGTGGACGTTGTTGGCCTCGTTGCGGATGTAGCCGCCCAGGTTCTCGAAACTGCCGCCGAAGTACTCGGAGATGATCGCCACGATCATGGCGATCGTGACCGATATCTTCAGGCCGGAGAAGAAGAAGGGCAGCGCGTAGGGCACGTGCAGGCTCCAGAAGGTGCGCAGCCGGCCCGCCGCGTAGGAGCGCATCAACTCCTGGGCGTTCGGATCGGCGCGGCGCAGGCCGACCAGCGTGAAGGTGAAGAGGATCGGCGCGGTGGCGATGGAGACCGTCGCGATCTTCGAGCCCGCCTCGATGCCGAACCAGACGACCGTGAGGGGGGCGAGGGAGATGACGGGCACGGCCTTCAGCACGGCGGCGTAGATGCCCAGGCCCTCCGCCATCCAGCGGGTGCGGAAGCTCAGCGCCGCCAGGCCGATGCCGATCGCGCCGCCCAGCACGAGTCCGCGCCCGGCCACGCCGAGCGTGTTGCGCCCCTGATTGATCAGCCGGCTGAAGTCCTCGAAGAAGAGGGACACGATCTCGCTGGGGCGCGGCAGCAGGAAGCGCTGGATCTCGAACACCTCGACGGCCGCTTCCCAGAGGGCCACCGCGGCGACGAAGACCAGCGCCGGCGGCACGATGAGACCGGCGTAGCGGCCCCAATCGCGGCGGTCGGCCGGGCCGGCGCCCGGCGCGGCGGCGGCGGGGTCAGCGTCGGTGGTCATGCGTCACCCGCCATCGCCTCGCCCAGCGCCTCGCGCACCTCGGTCACGAGCTCGTAGTAGCGCGTCGATTCCTCGACCTCCGTCGTGCGCGGGTAGGGCAGGTCGATCGGGATCACGCTCTGCACCCGGCCCGGGCGCGCCGTCATGACCACCACCCGGCCCGAGAGGAGCACGGCCTCGGGAATGCTGTGCGTCACGAACAGGATCGTCGTGTGGGTCTCGCTCCAGATGCGCAGCAGTTCGAGGTTCATCCGGTCGCGGGTGATCTCGTCGAGCGCGCCGAAGGGCTCGTCCATCAGCAGGATGGAGGGGCGGAAGACCAGCGCCCGCGCCAGCGAGACGCGCTGCTGCATGCCGCCCGACAGCTGGTAGGGGCGGTGCTTCTCGAAGCCGTCCAGCCCGACCATGCCCAGCAACCGCTCGATCTCGTCCTGCTTCTTCTGCTTGGTCATGCCGGGGATGCGCATGATCTCCAGCGGCAGGGCGACGTTCTTCCACACGGTGCGCCAGTCGAACAGCGTCGGCGCCTGGAAGATGAAGCCGTAGTCGCGGTCGAGCCGGGCCTGCCGGGGCGACTTGCCCTTCACGAGCACCGAGCCGCCGCTGGGCTCGATCAGATCGGCCGCCAGCCGCAGCAACGTTGACTTGCCGCAGCCCGACGGCCCGATGAGCGAGACGAACTCCCGCTCGCCGATGGCGAGGTCGACGTCGTCCACGGCCAGGGTCGCATCGCGGCCCTTGCCGAACTCCTTGCGCACCTGCTCGAAGGCGATCGCCGTCTGCGTGGCGGTGGGGGGCGTCTCGCTGGCGCTGTCGGTCGTCGTCACGGCTCCTGCCTCTCAGCTGATCGTCTCGCCGCGGTGGCCGCGCAGCACGATGAGCTGCACGATGCGCACCATGGACACCATCGCGCCGCCGAGCAGGCAAGCCCCGCCGATGGACGCGAACAACGACTCGGGCTCCAGGCTGAAGTACTGCTGCGACGTGAGGATCTTGACGCCGATGCCCTCCTGCGAGCCCACGGGCAGCTCCGCGACGATGGCGCCGATGACGCTGAACGCCGCCGCCACCTCGAGGCCCGTGAAGATGTAGGGCAGCGCGCCCGGCACGCGCAGCTTGAAGAACACCCGCGTGGGCGAGGCGCCGTAGGAGGCCATCAGGTCGAGGCTGTCCTGGGAGATGTCGCCGATGCCGCGCGCCGTCGCGACGGCGATGGGGAAGAAGGCCAGGAAGCCCGCGATCAGCGCCTTGGTCTCCCAGCCCGTGCCGAGCCAGATCACGAGCGCCGGCGCGATCGCCACGATCGGCACCGTCTGGGCGCCGATCACGAAGGGCATGATGCCTCGGCCCGTCCAGCGGCTGAGCGCCATCAGCGTGCCGGCGGCGAAGCCGGCCACGGTCGCGACGGCCAGCCCCGTGACCGCTTCGATGAACGTCACCTCCAGCTGCCGGCCGATGGCCAGCCATTGCGTGTTGCCTTGCGAGTCGATGTCGAACAGGTAGTCGAAGACCTCGTGGAAGTGGGGCAGCGTGGTGCGCGGCGAATCCGTCACCCACTTGAGGAACTCCCAGCCGCCCAGGAAGAGCGCGATCAGGATCAGGATCAGCCCGATCCGGGCCGACCACGATCGCAGGCGCTCGGATCGGAGGAGGACCGCGAGGCGGCCGGGCCCACCCAGCGATGGGGACGCCTGCGAGGTCACGCGAGCGCTCATCGGTCGATCGGCTCTCTCTCCCGGCTGCCGGGGCGCATCGGCCGGCGCGGGCTAGCCCGTGCGGCGCACCGCCCGGGCGATCTTCTCCACGGTCTCGTCGGCGTTGCCGAGCGGCGTGAGCACGGCCTCCGAGCAGCCCGCGGCCATGAACGCCTCGATCCGCTCGATGGTCTCCGCCGTCGTGCCGCAGGGGCAGACGTCCTGCACCAACTCGTTCGGCACGAACTGCATCGCCTCCCGGATCTGCTCCTGGGTGGCGGGCCAGCCCATCACGCTCTTGATGCCCGCGATCTGCTCGGGCGTGGCGCCGCAGTTCTCGGTGATGTGCGGCTGCTGCCCGATGTACTGCGTGAGGAACATCTTGCAGGCGTCGATGGCCGCCTGGGGGTTGTCGTCGTCGATCGCGACGCCGAGCAGCTGCGGGCAGTCGATCTCGTCCATCGACCGGCCCATCCGGTCGGCGCCGATCTTGATGTGCTCCACCGACAGCGCGGTGTACTCGGGCGGGACGAGGAAGTCCATCAGCGCCCCGTCGGCGATCTCCCCCACGAGCTCCATCATCCGCAGCCGCACCGCGCCGATGTAGATCGGGATCGGGTAGGAGCGGCCGTCGTCGTCCTCGGGCGTGTCGAACTTGATGTCCTCGACGTCCACGTACTCCCCGTGGAACGTCACCGACTTGCCGTCGAAGAGCTGCTGCAGCACGGTGATGATCTCCCGCATCGCGCTGAGCGGCTTGGGCGTGTGCAGGCCGTTCCGGGTCGCGAGCGGCTCCCACCAGGCGCCCAGCCCCAGCTTGACGCGGCCGGGCGCGAGGTCGTGCAGCGTCCGGGCCGTCACGCCCAGCAGCCCGACGCTGCGCGTGCGGAAGGGGAAGATGCCGCTGCCGATGGAGATGCGGTCGGTGTGCGCGCCCACCATCGTCATCAGGACGACCGCGTTGCGCGTCAGCCGGCCCTCGCCGACCCAGACCGTTTCGAAGCCCCACTCCTCCGCCCGCTGCGCGCCCGCGACGATCTCGCGCGGCGGATCCATGCCCAGCATCAGTCCGAGTTTCATCGTTCCTTCTCCCGCCTGAACGCCTCGGAAGCGCCGTGTGCGCCCGTCGGCACGATCCTCACAATCATCGAAGGCGCGCCGGGCCTATGCGTCGGCCGCCTTCGCGTCCCGCTCCGCGAAGACCTCCGCCGCGACCTGCATGCCCGAGAGCCCCATGGGGAAGCCGCCGTAGGCGATCTGGTGCACGAAGATGTCGAGCACCTCCTCGCGCGTGAACCCCTGGTCGAGCGCGCCGTCGATGTGCCCGCGCAGTTGCCGCTCGCGGCCCAGCGCCGAGATCGTCGCCAGGGTGACGATCCGCTTCGTGCGGTTGTCCATCGACCCGTGGGTCCAGACGTCGCCGAAGCAGAACTCGCCCAGCATGCGCGCGACCTCGGGCCCGACCCGGTCGTCGCTGGCGGCCATGCCGTCCAGGCCCGACCGGTCGATGGAGGCCTCCGCCATCAGATCGAGGCCCCGCTTGAGGCGCTCACTCGGATTGTTGATGGTCACGATGGTCTGCGTCCTTTCCCGGCCTTGCGTTCGGAAGCGCGAGGCCTGAGCCGGTTCAGCGGCGCCTCGCCGCCGCTTCGTCGGTGATGTCGAGGCCGCGGTCGACCACCGACAGCGCCCAGCGCAACTCGTCCTCGGTGATGCAGAGCGGCGGGTTGCCGAACAGCCAGTTGCCGCGGATGGCGGCGAAGATGCCCTCGGAGCGGAGGAAATCGCCCAGGCGCCCGACGACCTCCGGCGCGGCGGCGAACAGCGGCGCCCGCGTCTCGCGGTCGGTGACGAACTCCAGGGCGGTGAACAGGCCGCGGCCGCGCGCCTCCCCGATCGACGGGTGGCGCTCCATCATGGCGGCGTACTCCGTCTGCAGCACCTCGCCCAGCCGGGCCGCGTTCTCGATCAGGCCGTCCTCCTCGTAGACGGCGATCGTCGCCAGGGCGGCGGCGCAGCCCACGGCGTGGCTGTTGTAGGTCAGCCCGCTCACCAGCGTGTTCGTCTCGAAGTGTTCGGCGATGCGGTCGTTCACCATCACCGCGCCCAGCGGCACGTAGCCGCTCGTCAGGCCCTTGGCGATGGTCATCATGTCCGGCACGACGCCCTCGTGGTCGATCGCGAACCACTTGCCGGTGCGCCCGAAGCCGCTCATCACCTCGTCGGCGATCAGCAGGATGTCGTAGCGGTCGCACAGCTCCCGCACGCCGCGCATCCAGCCGTCGGGCGGGACGATGATCCCGTTCGAGCCCGTGACCGGCTCCAGCATGATGGCCGCGATGGTGTGCGGCCCCTCTTGCTGGATGACCTCCTCCAGGTAGCGCATGTAGGCCCCGGTGAAATCGGCGTCGTCCACCTTGAGCGGGCTGCGGTAGGAGTACGGGTCGAGGATGCGCACGACGCCCGTCATGCCCTCCTCGACGGCGAAGCGGCGGGCATCGCCCGAGGCGTAGAGGACGCCCTGCGTGCCGCCGTGGTAGGAGCGGTAGCGGGTCAGGATCTTGTGGCGGCCGGTGTAGAGGCGCGCCGTGCGCACGGCGGCCTCGTTCGCCTCGGCGCCGGCGTTGGTGAAGAAGGCCTTGTTCAGCCCCGGCGGCGTGATCCGCGCCAGCTCGCGGCCCAGGAGTCCGCGCACGGCGGTGGCGTGCTGCGGCACGACGAAGGGCAGCTCGGCGAGCTGCGCGCTGATCGCGCGCGCGACCCGCTCATCGGCGTGGCCGATGTTGACGTTCATCGCCTGCGAGTTGAAGTCGAGGTAGCGGTTGCCGTCGGCGTCCCAGAGATAGACGCCCTTGGCGCGGACGAAGGGGATCGGGTCGGCGAGGTTCTGCGAGGTCCACTCGTACAGCGTGTAGGTACGGCAGAGGTCGAGAATCTCGTCGGCGCTCACGTCCGCCGGCGCCTGGTCGAGGGTCATCTCAGGCGCTTCCCGCCTCTGCGTGGCTCATCACCCAGGGCGTGGTCCGCTCCAGGTATTGGCCGCGCCCGGGCGATCCGTGGAACTCGTCCCCACTGACGATGATCTCGCCGCGCGAGATCACCGTCGTCGGGCGGCCGCGGACCTCCAGCCCCTCGTACAGGTTGTAGTCGACCCGCATGTGGTGCGTGGCGGCCTCGATCGTGTGGACCGCGTTCGGGTCCCAGACCACGATGTCGGCGTCGGCGCCGACGCCGATGCCGCCCTTCCGCGGGTAGAGCCCGAAGAGCTTGGCCGGCATCGTCGAAACCAGGTCGACGAAGCGGCACATGTCGAAGCGCCCGGCCACGACGCCGCCGTCGTAGAGCAGGTGCAGCCGGTTCTCGATGCCCGGCACCCCGTTGGGGATGCGCCGGAAGTCGCCCCGGCCCATCGGCTTCTGCGGGGGCAGGTCGGGCAGGTCGTCGTGCATGCGGAACGTGCAGTGGTCGGTCGCGAACACCGAGAGCGCGCCGGTCTCCAGCCCGCGCCAGAGATGGTCCTGGTTCGCGCGTTCGCGGATGGGCGGCGAGCAGATGTACTTGGCCGCCTCGAAGCCCGCGTCCTCGTAGTCCTCGTAGGCGGCGAAGAGGTACTGCGGGCAGGTCTCGGCCCAGACGGCCTGACCGCGCGCCTTCGCGGCCTCCACCTCCGTCAGCGCGGTGTGGCTCGACAGGTGCACGATGTAGACGCCGGCGCCGGCCATCTCGGCCAGGGCGATGCCGCGATGCACGGCCTCCCCCTCGACCAGATGCGGATGCGCGTGCATGTGCATGTGCTCTTCGACGGTGCCGGCGTCGCCGAAGCGCTCCGTGAGGCTCTGGATGACGTGCCCGTTCTCCGCGTGCAGCGTGACGAGCGCGCCCGTGTCGGCCGCGACCTGCATGGCTTGGTAGATGGTCAGATCGTCGACCATCATCGTGCCCGGATAGGCCATCAGCAGCTTGAAGCTGGTGACGCCCGCGGCCGGCAGCGCGGCCAATTCCTCGATGTAGCCGGGCGACGAGAGGTTCGTGGCCATCAGGTGGAAGCCGTAGTCGATGACGGCGCCGGGCTCCGCCTGCCCGCGCCGCCGCTCGATGGCTTGCAGCGGCGACATGCCCTCGCGCTCCTGACGGGCGAAGTCGACGACCGTCGTCGTGCCGCCGAACGCGGCCGCGGTGGTGCCCGACTCCCAGTCGTCGGCGGTGATGGTGTTGAAGACCTCCTCGCCGAGGTGCGTGTGGACGTCGATCCCGCCCGGCATCACGTACTGCCCGTCCGCCGGAACCTCGATGTCCGCCTCGATGTGCAGGTCGGTGCCGATCTGCGCGATCAGTCCGTCGCGCAGATAGACGTCGGCCGGGAACTGCTCGCTCGCGGTGACGACCGTTCCCCCGGTGATCAGTATTGACGGCATGGCAGCCTCCCTTATCCCGGCTGATCCGGCCCCGCTAGGGGGCGGTCAGCACGTCGTACATGTCGGGGCGCCGGTCGCGGTAGAAGGGCAGGTCCGCCCGCACTTCGGCCACCCGATCGAGATCCAGGTCGGCCACGATCACCTCCTCCGACTCGCCCGCCTCGGCCAGGACCGTGCCCATCGGGTCGCAGAAGTAGCTGTGGCCGTAGAAGTGCACGTCGGGCTTCAGCGCCGTGCCGACGCGGTTGATCGTGCCGACGAAGTAGCCGTTGGCGATGGCGTGGAAGCGCTGCTCGACGTCCCAGAGCGGACGCGAGAAGCCCGCCGTCGCCGCGGGGATGAAGACCATCTCGGCCCCGGCCAGGCCCAGGGCGCGGGCGCCCTCGGGGAAATGCCGGTCGTAGCAGATGTAGACCCCCACCTTGCCCACGCTCGTCTCGAAGGTCGGGTAGCCCAGGTTGCCGGGGCGGAAGTAGTACTTCTCGAGGAAGTTGTCGACGTGCGGGATGTGCGTCTTGCGGTACTTGCCGACGTACGAGCCGTCGGAGTCGATCACCGCCGCCGTGTTGTAGAGGAACCCCGGCCCGTCCGACTCGTAGACCGGCACGATGAGCACCATGCCGGTCTCGCGCGCCACCTCCTGCATGCGCTGGATGGTGGGGCCGTCGGGGACGGGCTCGGCCAGGTCGTACCAGCGCTGGTCCTCCTCCTGGCAGAAATAGGGCCCGGTCGCCAGCTCCTGCAGGCAGGTCACCTGGGCGCCCTCCGCGGCCGCCCGGCGGACCAGGCCCACCTGATGCTCGACCATCGCCTCGCGGGGGGTGAGCCCCTCCGTCTGAATCAACGCTGCGCGCACGATACGGGCCATGGCGTCCCCCTGGCTCCCTCCGCAGTGTCCCCCGCGGGGGCCGGCGCGCGCCGGCCCCCGCTCGCCGCTAGCCGTCCTCGGGGAGCAAGTCCTCGACGTCCAGTTCGAGCGGCGTGTAGTCGTTGCGGAAGCGATCCGCGTCCGAGAAGCCTTCGAGCGCGGCCTCGACGAACTCGTTGGTGTAGGCCGTGTCGAGGTCGGCCGGCTCCGAGATGACCTCGTACTCCAGCATGAGCCCCGCGGTGCGCTCGGCCTGCGTGCGGTCGATCACGCCCCAGCCCTTGGTCGAGGGCCACATGAGCTTGTTGATCTCGTTCATCATCCAGGTCTGGTGCGCCCGCGGCAGCGCGGGACCGTACTTGAGCACGATCTCGACGCAGTCGGCCGGGTCGTCGGCGCAGTGCGCCCAGCCCTTGGCGGAGGCGCGCAGGAAGCGCGTGACGATGTCCTGGTTCGCCTCATCGGCCAGCCATTCGCCGCGCGCGATGAGGGCGTCCTCGAGGGTGTTGGTGTCGTAGTCGGCGAAGTCGACCACGCGGAACTGGTCGGCCGGGTTGCCCGCTTCGATCAGCTGGGCGAACTCGTTGTAGAGCATGGCCGAGGCCATATCGACCTGCCGCGTGAGCAGCAACTGCATGTCGAAGCCCTGCCCGATGAGCTCCACCTGGTCCTCGCCGCCGCCCTCGGTGAGGCCGAACTTGTTGATCGTGGCCGAGACCATCTCGTGGCCCGCCCAGACGCCGATCTTCAGCCCCGCCCAGTCCTCGGGCGACATGATGTTGTCGTCGGCCCACGAGACGAGGCGGTAGGCCGATCGCTCGAAGACCTGCGCGACGGCCACGACGTCGATGCCCTGGTCGCGCGCGGAGAGCAGCACGGCGAACGGCTGCACGGCGAGTTCCGCCGCTCCCGCCGCCACCAACTGCACCGGCAGGATGTCCGGGCCGCCCGGCTGAATCTCGACGTTCAGGTTCTCTTCTTCGTAGAACCCGTTGTCCAGCGCCGAGAAGTAGCCGGCGAACTGGGCCTGGGTGACCCACTGCAGGACGATCTTCACGTCATCCGGCTCGGCCATCTCGGGCTCCGCCTGCTCTTCGGGCTCCGCCTGCGCCTGCGCGGCCGCGGGGGCCGGCGCCGGCGCCGGTTCGGCTTCTTCCTCGTCGTCCCCGCCGCACGCCGCCGCCGCCGTGAGCGCGACGCTCAGGAGGAGCACGATCAGCAGATACCAGGGTCGTGTCTTTCGCATGGGTTCCCGCCTCCGAATCCGGGTGTGGCCCGAGGCGGCCTCCTCGCCGCGCCGGGCCGGCTGATATTGGGTCGCGGGAGTATAGGCGACGGTCAAGGGCAGTGTCATCCCCGCGGGCCGCCAACGGGTAGACGCCTTGGCCGGAAAAGCGCAGGCTGTGCGGCATGGAAGTCCTCGTCATCGGCGCGATCCGCGTGCTGGGCTCCCTGCCGGTCCTGCGCTGGGCGTTCGTCGGCGGGTTGATCGCGGTCTTCATCGACCTGAGCGACCTGCTCTGGATGAACCTGCTCGACCTGGGAGGGCTGGGCGACTACCAGCAGTTCGACAAGATCGTCGATCAGGTCTACCAACTCACCTTCCTCTGGGTGGCGTTGCACTGGACGGGGCCGGCGCGCACGATCTCGATCGCACTATTCGCCTACCGCCTGGTGGGCTTCATCGCGTTCGAGATCACCGGCGAGCGCGCGATCCTGCTGGCCTTCCCCAACGTGTTCGAGTACTGGTTCCTCTTCGTGGCGAGCCTGCCGCACTGGCGGCCGCGCTTCGGCTTCCGGCGCTGGGAGACGGCCATCTGGCTGGCCGTGCTGACGGCGATGAAGGAGTTCCAGGAGTACGCGCTGCACTGGGGCAAGTGGCTCGACAGCTTCACCTTCGTGGAGGCGCTGGAGGCGATCTGGGACTTCGTCAGCGGCCCCTTCACGTGACGCCGGACGGCGGCCGGCCGCGCCATCCGCGGCGGCGGGACCGGCGGCGGCGCTGGGGCCTCGTGGTCCCCACACTGCTGGTGGGCGTCGTGCTGGCCGTCGTGGTCGCCCGCGCGGGTCTCGACGACGCCCGCGCGCTGCCGCGGTCGCCCGTGCCGCCCTCGCCGCTGGTCCTCGACGCGGGCCTGCGCGTCGACCCGGACGCGGTGCCCCTCCAGCGGGCGGTGGCGGTGCGGGTGATCGACGGCGACACGCTCGTCGCGCGGCTCGGAGGCGGGGAGCACTCGATCCGCCTGTTCGGGCTGGACGCGCCCGAGGCCGACGAACGCTGCGCCGCGGAGGCGGCGGCCCGCCTCGGGAGCCTCGTCCCGGCCGGCGCGACGCTGCTCCTGCATCCGGGCCCGCGCAACAGCGACGGCGACCGCCTGCTGCGCTACGCCTTCCTCCCGAACGGCCGCTCGCTCGACGCGACGCTGGTGGCGGAGGGGCTGGCGCTGGCCTGGCGCCGGGACGGGCAACTGCGGGACGCGATCGTGGCGTTGGAGGGGGAAGCGCGGCGGGCGCGGGCGGGCTGCCTGTGGGCGCCCTAGCGACGCCGCGGGACTACTCGGCCGGGCGCTCGGTGAGGATCTCGCTCAGCAGGTAGCGGCGGGGCTCCAGATCCCAGCGCACGAGGATGTGCGGCGCATCGACCGCGAACCAGGCCGTCTGCCGCTCCACACCGGGGCTCACCTCCAACTGCCAGGCGAGGAAGTCCCCGACGGACGTGTGGATCTCGTCCTGGCCGCGGACCCGCAGCCCCACGAGCTGGGTGCGCTGCGCGAACACGTTGACGTTGCGGTAGCTCAACTCCAGGTCGAGGGCGAAGGGCAGCGTGCGCCAGAGCCAGGCCGACGAATCGGTGTCGAAGGAGAAGTCCTCCAGCTCCAGCCGCTCCTCCCGCCGCTCGCCGCCATCCACGACGACGCTCTCGACGAAGCGCTGCCCGTCGGCGCCGACGCCGTACGTGGCGCGGACCTCCACGCGCTCGTCCGGGGTCGTCGCGAGACGCTCGTAGCGCAGCGGCCGCAGCGACGCCGCATCGACGAAGACGATGGTTTCGTCCTCCGTCGCGGTCTCGGGGAGGAGGAACAGCACCCGCAGCCGGTACTCGTCGCCCCGCCGCTCGACCTCGAAGTCCACGCCGCCGACGCGGGCGCCGGTTTGGTCGGTGATGTCGTAGCGCAGCAGTTCGTAGTCGGGCCAGGGGGTCGAGCCGACCGGGTCCGAGGGCTCGGGGAAGCCGGCGCCGTCGGCGCACGCGGCGGCGAACGTCGTCAGGAGCGCGGCGGCCATCGCGAGGCCGGCGAAGCGGGCGGCGCGGGCGAACGTCATCAGACGGGCACCGGCCAGGCTTGCGCGATGCGGTCCAGCGCCTCGTCGATGTCGGGCTCCGAGACGTCGGCGTGGGTGACGAGGCGGCCCAGCCGGGCCGACAGCACGCTCACGAGCACGCCGCGCTCGGCCAAACGGTCGCGCCACGCGGCCGCGTCGTCCACCGGCAGCGCGACGATGTTGCTCTGCACGCTCGCCGGGTCGATGGCGAAGCCCAGCTCGGCCAGTCCGGCGGCCAGGCGGCGGGCGTTGCGATGGTCGTCGGCCAGGCGGTCCACCATCTGGTGGAGCGCGACGAGGCCCGCCGCCGCGAGCACCCCCGCCTGACGCATGCCGCCGCCCAGCAGCTTGCGCGTCCGCCGGGCCCGGTCGATGAAGGCGGCGTCGCCGCAGAGCAGCGATCCGACGGGGCAACCCAGCCCCTTGGACAGGCAGAAGCTGGCGGAGTCGAACGAGGCCACGATCTCGGCGGCGGGCGTGCCGGTCGCCACCTCGGCGTTGAAGACGCGCGCCCCGTCGAGGTGCGTGCGCAGGCCCAGCCCGGCCGCCACCTCGGTCTGCGACTCCAACTGCTCGCGGGTGAGGACCGCGCCGCCGCAGAAGTTCTGCGTGTTCTCGAGGGCCAGCAGCGTGGTCGGAGGGTGGTGCAGGTTGGCGTTGCGCGCCGCCCGGCCGATCGCCGCGGGGTCGAGCATGCCGTCGGGATCGTTGGGGATCGTCGTGAGCAGCAGGCCGCCGAGGCGCGCCGCGCCGCCGACCTCGGCGCGAATGATGTGCGCCTGATCGCCCAGCAGCACCTCGTCGCCGGGGCGGCAGTGCGTCATCAGCGCGACGAGGTTGGCCATCGTGCCGCTGGGGACGTAGAGCGCCGCCTCCTTGCCCATCCGCGCCGCGGCCGCCGCCTCCAGCGCGTTGACCGTGGGGTCCTCCGAGTAGACGTCGTCGCCGACCTCGGCCCGGGCCATCGCGTCGCGCATGGCCGGCGTGGGTCGCGTGACGGTGTCGCTGCGCAGGTCGATGATGTCGGGCATGGGTCTCCTTCTCGGCTCAGGCTGGGCGGGCGCCCGGCGGAGGGTCCGTTACGCGGCTCAGGAGGGCTCCCGCTCCCACAACGTCTGGAAGCCCTCGCCGCCCCGGATCGCGGCGACCAGGGTGGCGTGTTCCTCCCCCAGCAGCTCGCCGAAGGCGCTGTCGAGTTCCCCGCCCACCTCGGCGTCGATGCGCAGCAGGCGATCGCGAATCCGGTCGAGCACGCCGGCGTCGGCCATCGCCCCCACGCTGCGCGGCCAGAGGAAGGACATGATCCGCTCCGGCAGCGGCAGCGAGGGCCGCAGCGCCTTCAGGCTGCGGAAGCGCTCCTCGGCGCTCGACGCGGGCGCGACGGCGCGGGCCAGCGGCCCGGCGTCCACCGAGGTGCGGAAGTCGACCAGGATGCGCCGCTGCACGACCTGGAAGCGCACCACGAGCACCTCCGCGCGCTCGATCACGCCGCCGATCTCGTCCAGGTCCACGCCGTAATCGTCCACGGTCGGACCCCCTCAGCGGGCAGACGGACTCGCGAAGTCCCCACGGCTGGGAAGCGAGGCCACCGGGGAAGCGCCAGTGTATGAACGGCCCCGGAGGGGGTCAATTTGACGGCGGCGGCGCGGGGATGCCCAGCAGGCGCAGCCGGGCGGCGTCGTAGGCGTCCTTTGCGCGCGCCTCGCGGTTCAGCAGGCCCTTGAGCCGGGGCGGGTCGAGCGGCGCGCCATCCAGGAAGACCTCGTGCAGCGTAGCTAGCTGAGCCTGCCAGCGCTCCCAGGCCTCGCGGTAGGCGGCGGCGACTTCCGGATCGACGGTGACCATTGGCAACTCCGCTTCCAGCAACAACTACGCTGCCGAGCATATGTGGGGTTGGCCGCCGGCCGGGAGGCGCTCGATGATCCGAGTCCCGCGGGCGGCCCTCATCGCGCTGTTGCTCCTGGCGGCGCTGCTGATCGCCGCCTGCGACGACGACTCCGCCCCGCCGGTCGAGGCGCCCCCGGCGGCCGAGGAGCCGGACGCCTCGCCGCGGATCACGCCCGACGAGGCGACCCGCGCCGAAGACCCAGCCGTGGCCGAGCCCTCCGACGAGCCGGAACCCGCCGCGGAGCAGGCGGCGGAAGCGGCAGGCGATGCGGATTCGACCGAGCCCGCACCGACCGACGAAGCCGCGGAGCCGGCCCCGCCCGAGAACTCCGACGAAGCGGCGCCCCTGGACCCCGACCCCCGCCTCGCGATCCTGATCGAGCTGACGGACCCGGCCGACGTGGAGGTCATCGACCTGATCGGGGCGACTGTCGCCGAGCGCCGCGGGCTCGCGCTCCTCGACGAGGTGCCGGTCTACCTGCTGCGCCGCGCCGACATCCCCGCCTATCTGGAGGCCGACGAGGAGGTGACCGCGCACGAAGACGCGTTCGACGCCGGCACGGGCGACGACGTCGACCAGCGCATCTTCGCGTTGCTGGGGCTGATCGGCGACGACGTGTCGCTCGACGATCTGTTCGAGGACTTCTTCATCGGCCTCGGGCTGGGCTTCTACGACTTCGACCTGCAGGGCTTCGTGATCATCAGCGCCAACGACCACGTCGCCGGCGGCGACGTTTCGACCATCACGCACGAGTTCGTGCACGTCCTGCAGGACCAGCACTTCGCCATCTCGGACTACTTCGAGGCGCACCGCGACAACCAGGACCGCATCCTCGCCGCGCGCTTCGTCGTGGAGGGCGACGCGGTGAACGCGGAGCATCTCTTCCGCGATGTCGAGCGCAACCTGGCGTCGCGGCTGGAGCCGCGCCGGGATCGCGCGCCGGGGCTGAGCGCGTCCGTGCCGCCGCTGCTCGAGGCGATCTTCACGGCGCCGTACATCACCGGCGCCCGCGTGATCGCGCGGGTGCTGGAGGCCGAGGGGCTGGCCGGCGTCGATGCGCTGCTGGCGGAGTTCCCGCCCTCGACGGAGCAGTTGTTGCATCCCGACAAGCTGGCCGCCGGCGAGCCGCCGCTCGCCGTGGACGACCCAGACGTCTCGGGCGTGCTCGGCTCGGCGTGGGAGCCGGTGGGCTCCGACACCCTGGGCGAGTTCATGCTGCGCACGCTGCTCGGCCCCGCGACCGGGAGCGATCTCGCGAGGGAGGCCGCCGCCGGCTGGGGCGGCGACCGGCTGACCGCCTACCGGGGGCCCGCGGACATGAGCCTGCTCGTCTGGGAGCTGCGCTGGGACACGGCCGCGGACGCGAAGGAGATGATGGCCGGGCTGCGTCGCTGGCTGCCCGACCGCACCGGCGCGCCCATCCAAGAGCTTCGGCCGGGCACGGAACTGCGCTCCCAGGGCGCGCTCGTCTCGGGCTGGGTGCGGCGCGCGGGCGACGCCGTGTTCGTCGTGCTGGGCGAGGACGCGGCGGCCGTCGAGCGGGTGGGGCTGGTCGGGCTGCCCTGATCGGGCCGCATCGCCCCGGGTCAGATGAGACGGCGGAAGACCTGCACGCTGGCCGACTCGAAGACCATCGCCTGCCGCACGCGCTGGCGCAGCTTCGAGAAGGTCTGGTCCTGCGCGGCGAGCTCCTCGAACTGCTCCAGCTCCTGCAGCGAGTCGAACTGCGCGACGATCTCCACCTGGCTGGCCGGGCCGGTGATGGAGTCCCAGATGGCGAAATCGGCCTCGATCCCGCGCGCGGCCTGATAGTCGAGGGCGGCTTGCGCCGCGGCGAGGAACTCACCGTGCTGGCCGGGGGCGACCTGGCCGGTCAAGACGCGTCGGTACAGACTCATCGCGATCCTCCAGTCGGGCTGATCCTAGCGGCCCCGCGGCTTCGCCGGTCGCGCAGGAGGTCCGCAACCCGCGCGAGGTCCGCCGCCGTGTTCACGTTGTGGAACGACTGCAGTTCCCCGTCGTGCGCCTGCAGCGCCTCCGCGTCGAGGCGGCGGCTGGGAAGGCGCTCCAGCAGGACGCGGGGGCGGCGCTCGCCGGCGTCGAGCAGCGCCGTCGCGGCGGCGCGGGCCGCGCGCCGGTAGGCCGCGAGCAGCGGCTCCGGCCGGCCGTCGCGGACGGGCATCACCACGTCGACGTCGCGGCAGGCGGCCGCGACGGCCCGCAGCAGCGCCGGGACCAGCAGCGGCATGTCGGTGGCGACGACGATCGCGAGGTCGTGGCGCACGATGCCCAGGCCGGCCTCGATCCCGGCCAGCGGGCCGGCCTCGGGCCGGGCGTCGCGGGCGACGCGCCAGGCTGCCCCTGCGGGCGGCGGCAGCGTCTGTCCCGGCCGCGCGACGACGACGATGTCGTCGCTGACGGCCGCGAGCGCCTCGGCCGTCCAGTGCAGCAGCGGCCGGCCGGCGGCCTCGGCAGCGGCCTTGTCGCGCCCCAGCCGCGTGCCGAAGCCGCCCGCCAGGATGACGCCGCTGAACGGCTCCGGGGAGGGGGAATCCTGCAGGCTCACGGGAGGAGTGTATGTCGGCGGGTGCGGTCGCGGGGCGGTGGAGCGTAGCCTTCGCGCATGGCCACGACGCCGCTGCACGACGCACTCGGGATCCCGCGGCCCGGCGCCGCGATGTCCACCGCAGGGGGCGGCGTCGTGCTGGCGACGGTCGGCGGCGGCGGCAAGACGACGCTGCTCTTCGCCCTGGCCGCCGAACGGGCGGCGGACCGGGGCGACGACTCGGTCGGCGTGCTCACCACGACGACCAAGTTCACCGTGCCTAAGTCGGCCGAGGCGTTCCCCACCGTGCTCGCCACCAACCCGCTGGTGCGGGCGGCCGCTATCGCCGACGCGCGCGGCCGCGGCCTGCCGACCGTGCTCGTGGCGAGCGGGCGCGGCGATCGGGGGCGCCTGCTGGGCGTCGAGCCGGGCTGGCCGGCGGAGGCGCTGGGCATCGACGGGGTGGCGTTCGTGGGGGTCGAGGCCGACGGGGCGGCGGGACGGCCGTTCAAGGCGCCCGCGTCGCACGAGCCGGTGATCCCCGATCGAGCGACGCACGTCGTGGCGGTGGTGGGGGTGGAGGCGCTGGGGGCGCGGCTGGATCCTCGCCGCGTGCAGCGGCCGGAGCGGGTCTCGGCCCTGACCGGCGCGGCCGAGGGAGCCGAAGTGACGGCCGCGATGATCGGTGCGGTCCTGTCGCACGCGGGAGGCGGTCGCAAGGGCATGCCCGCCGACGCGGAGTTCCTCGTCGCGGTGACGCGGGCGGGGCGCGACGTCGCTGGCGCCCGGGCGATCGGGGCGGCCTGCCGGGAACGGGGCGTCGTGCGGGTCGTCGCCTGGGACGCGACAGAAGGAGTGATCGAGGTCGTCTGAGCCGTTGACGCCCGCGCGATCCGCGACCCGTTGTAGTAGTGTCCGGGCAGCAGGGTCGGACGGCCATCTGGAAGGGGACCGCGATGTCGCGTGTCGACGAAATCCTCGGACTGCTGAAGGACCCGGTGGGGACATTACGGTGCACGTGGGCCGACACCGGCTGGCGCTTCGTGCTGATCCTGGCGGCGCTGATCTTCATCCTCGAAACGGCCAGCGGACTCGCGGGCGTGGAGCAGGGATCGGCCTGGTGGGCCGGGGAACTGCTCGCGGCCGTCATCGTGGCGCTGTACGCGTCGCGGCACCCGCTGCGGGGCGCGCTGACCGACACCGCGAACATGACGGTGTTCCTCGCGATCGTGCTCCTGCTGCTGGCCGAAGCGATCATCACCTACACCACGATTTCCGACACCTTCGCGGCCCAGCCCATCTTCTGGCCGTTCTCCCTGATGCTGATGGGGACGGCGATCACGGCGCGGATCGTCGCGCCGTACGTGATGCATCCGCAGAACTTGTGGCTGCTCACCTACGCCTTCCTCAGCTTCTGGCTGCACACGGGCATGCAGGTGTCGGAACTGGGGTTCGTGGAGCCGCCGTTCACCTGGGCGCTCGCATTGACCGGCGCCGCGCTGGCCGCGCGCTGGCTCGTCGGCGGCGGCAGCTTCGGCGGGCCGATACGGAGCCGGCTCAACGGGACCGTCGCGATCTACGTGTTCCTGCTCTGGTGGTTCGAGTACGGCATCAACGAGAGCGGGATCGGATCGGATCCGTGGGGCTACCAGGAGCTGTACTGGCCCTGGCTGCTGTCGACGCTCGGCCTCGCGCTGGCCGTGCGGATCGTCTCGCCGTACATCGCGCCGTTGCTCATCTCTGGTGGAGTTGACGACGGCGAAGGCGCCGACTGATCGGCGGCGCCCGCCGCGACCGACGCCTACCAGTGCTGACGGCGCTTGCCGCGTCGGCGGGGCGCGCCTGAGCGTGCGTCCGCGTCGCCCCACTCCCGGGGCTCGATCGCCGGTTCCAGGGAGACGGTGCAGACCTTGAACTCGGGGATGCGCGACGCCTCCTCGTAGACGCTGTTGGTCAGCCAGTTGGCCGCCGACTCCCTGAGCCGCACGAACGGCACAAAGAGGGCGCCCGGCGCGACGTCCTCGGTGAGGAACGCCACGCCCTCCAGCCGGCCGCGCCGGCTGCGCACCTGCACGGCCTCCCCGTCGGCGATCTCCAGCGCCGCCGCGTCGGCCGGGTTGACTGCCACCCGCAGCTCGGGGAACGACGCCTCCAGCCCCTCGACGCGCCGGGTGAGCGTGCCGCCGTGCCAGTGGTAGAGCACCCGGCCGGTGTTGAGGATCAGCGGGTAGCGGTCGTCGGGCTGTTCGTCGGCGGGGGCGGTCTGGCGCACGGGCACGAATCTGCCCCTGCCGCGCGGGAAATCGTCGGCGTAGAGCCGCGCGGTGCCCGGGTGTCCGGGCGACGGACAGGGCCACTGGATGCCGCCCTCGGCGTCGAGGCGGGCGTGCGAGAGGCCGCCGAGGGTGGGCGTCAGCGACGCCAGCTCGTCGAAGATCGAGGCGGCCGACGGGTGGTCGAAGCCGCGCAGATCCCGAACCGGCGAGCCGTCCCCGGGCCGGGCCGCGACCCGCTCCGCCAGGTCCTGCACGATCTCCCAGTCGGCCCGCGCGGCGCCCGGCGGCTCGACGAGCTTGCGCACCCGCTGCACGCGGCGCTCGCTGTTGGTGAACGTGCCCTCCTTCTCGGCGAAGGAGGCCGCGGGCAGCACGACGTCCGCGATCTCCGTCGTCTCGTGCATGAAGAGGTCCTGCACGACCAGGAAGTCGAGCGAGCGCAGCAGTTCGGTCGCGTGGGCCAGGTTGGGGTCGGTGAGGGCCGGGTTCTCGCCCACGATGTACATGCAGCGGATGTCGCCCTGGGCGATGGCCTCGACCATGTCGGTGGCCCGCATGCCCTCCTCGGCCGTCAGCGCGCTCCCCCAGGCGCCCTCGAAACGGGCCAGGTTGGCGGGCGTGTAGTCCTGGTAGCCCGGCAGCGTGTTGGGCACGCAGCCCGCGTCGCCGGCGCCCTGCACGTTGTTCTGACCGCGCAGCGGCGAGACGCCGGTCCCGGCCCGCCCCACCTGCCCGGCGAGCAACGCGAGGTTGAGCACCGCCGTCGCGTTGTCGGTGCCGTTGATGTGCTGGGTCACGCCCATACCCCAGAGCAGGCAGGAGCCGTCGCGGCCCGGCGGGCCGCCGTTCTCGGCGGGGCGCGCGTAGAGCCGGGCGGCGCGGCGCAGGAGGTCGGCCGGCACGCCCGAGAGATCCTCGACGTGCTCCGGCGTGTACGCCTCCAGCTCGGCCCGCCAGGCGTCGAAGCCCTCCGTGCGATCGCGGATGAAGGCGTCGTTCTGCAGGCCCTCGTCGAGGATGACGCGGGCCATGCCGTTGAGCACGGCGACATCGGTCCCCGGATACGGGCGCAGCCAGAGGTCGGTGTGGTCGCAGAACTCGACTCGCCGCGGGTCGAGCACGATCAGGCGCACGCCGTGCTCTTCCGCGGCGCGCCGGATGCGGCTGGCGATCACCGGGTGGTTCGAGGACGGGTCGGCGCCGACGACGAAGACGCAGCCGGCGTCCTCGTAGTCGGTGTAGGAGTTCGACGTCGCGCCGCTGCCCAGTTGGGCCAGCATCGCCTCGACCGACGGGGAGTGGCAGAGCCGCGTGCAGTGGTCGACGTTGTTCGTGGCCATCAGCGTGCGCGTGAACTTCTGGATCAGGTAGTTGTCCTCGTTCGTGGCCTTGGCGCTGGCGAACGCCCCGAAGCGGCCGCGGTGCTGCACGAACTTGTCGGCGACGAGGTCCAGCGCCTCGTCCCAGCCCGCGGGCTCGAGCCGGCCCCCGCGCCGCACGAGCGGCGTGGTCAGGCGGTCGGGATGGTCGACGAACGACACGCCGAAGCGCCCCTTCACGCAGAGCAGGCCCGTCGAGGAGCGGTTCGCGGGGTCGTCGTCGACGTGGGTGATGCGGCCCGCCTCGTCGGCGGAGAGCTTGATGCCGCAGCCCACGCCGCAGTAGGGGCAGACCGTCGAGACGGTGCGGGCGGGCGCGGGCTCCCGCTTGGGACGGATCGCGCCGGTGGGGCAGGCCGCCACGCACTGTCCGCACGACGTGCAGATCGACTCGCCCAGCGGCTCGTCGGCGAAGGCGGCGATGCGAGCCGCGCCGCCGCTGCCCGCGATGCCGATCGCGCCGATGCTCTGCCGGTCCTGGCAGGCCGAGGTGCAGCGGCCGCAGAGGATGCACTCGGCCGCGTCGAACAGGTAGAAGGGATTGCTGTCGTCGCGCGCGGCGTTGACGCGGGGCGGCCAGCGGCGGGCGTCGGCGGCGTGGGTGACGGCCGCGCGGCTCAGGTCGGAGCCGGGCAGCGGGTCGGCGGCGGCGTCGCGCATGCCCAGCGTGAGCTCTAGGACGCCGCGGCGGGCGCGCGTCGCGACGTCGGTGGCGGTGCGTACGACCATCCCCTGCGACGCGGGCAGCGAGCAGGAGGCCGGCAGCCCCCGCACGCCCTCGACCTCGACGAGGCAGGTGCGGCAGGCGCCGAGGGCGGGGCCGTCCTCGTCCTTGCAGAGATGCGGCAGCTCGACGCCGGCGGCGAGGACCGCGTCCAGCACCGTCGCGCCGTCGCCGACCGCGACCGGCCGCCCATCGACCGTCAGCGAGAGCCCGGCTTGCGTCGTCATACCGGGCTCTCCAGCGGCGACGTGAGCGCCGCTTCGAAGTGCGCGAGCGCGCTCGTCACGGGGGCGGGGGCCATCTGCCCCAGGCCGCAGAGGGAGGCGTCGCGCAGCAGCGGGATCAGTTCCTCGATGTCCGTGCGGGCGGCGGTCCCACCGGCCGGGTCGCGCAGGCGGCGCAGCGCGTCGGCCAGGCGCTCGCCGCCCTCGCGGCAGGGGGTGCATTTGCCGCAGGACTCGCGCGCGTTGTAGTCGGCCTCGATCTGCACGACCTCCGCGACGGGGAGGCGGCCGTCGAAGGCGACGATGCCGCCGGACCCCAGCACCGCGCCGGCCTCGTCGAGCAGTCCCGGGCCGATGGCGACATCGAAGCGATCGGGCGGCAGCAACCCGCCGGACGGCCCGCCCGCCACCACGCCCGTCAACGCCGCCGGCGGATCGGCGAGACCGCCGACGCGCAGGATGTCGGCCACGCTGGCCCCCATCGGCGCCTCGATCAGGCCGGGACGGGGGACGCAGCCGCTGAGCGAGATCAGCTTCGTGCCGGGCGCGTCGGCGCTGCCGACGGCTCGGAACCAGTCCACGCCGAAGCGCAACAGGCCGGGCAGGTTGCAGAGCGTCTCGACGTTGTTGATCACCGTGGGCCGGCCCCAGAGGCCGCGCTCGGTGGGGAAGGGGGGGCGCAGCCGCGGCACGGCGCGCCGTCCCTCGA
>JAPOXB010000107.1:0-9543 GCA_026707335.1 Chloroflexota bacterium | reverse complement strand
CACGAGGATCGGGGCGCCGTTGCGCGCGGCGGCGTCGCGGGCGGCGCGCCACTTCAGGTGCACGGGGAAGTAGGCGCCCCCGCGTCCCCGCAGGCCCGATGCCTCGACGACGCCGATGATCTCCTCGGGGGCCATCCCCGCGGCGGCACCGAGGCCCACGTATGCGCCGGCGGCCCGCGCCTCGTCCAGGGAGGCGGGGTCGATCTGGCCGGCGCGGGCCAGCAAGCGCCGCGTCTGGCCGCCGAAGAACTCCCGCAGGGCGGGGTCGCCCGGCTGGCCGCGGAGCAACGCCCGCGCCGCGTCGACAGCCATGCCGGGGGCGACAGGGAGGGCGGGCGGGCAGGGGCGGCCGTCGGGCGGGAGCGCGAGCACGGGCGCGGCCCAGGCCGCGCCGTCGCCGCCCGTCTCCACGACGTCGACGCCGGGCAGGTCGCGGCGCAGGACATCGAGCACGTGGGATGCGCCCGCCGCTCGGCCCATCGACCCGCCGCGCAGGTGCAGCCGCGGCCTCGGCGTTTCGGAGGGGGAGGGCATCGCGGCTGCGCGCAGGCGGCCGGGGAGATGCCCGTCAACGCGGCGATCCGCGTCGGCGGCCGGGGCGGGGGCGGCGCGCGCGCGGCCGCGCAGGGCCTCCGCCACCACGACGGGCGCGACCGCACAGGCGAACAGACACTCACGCTCCTCGATGCGGCGGCCGGCGGCGCGCAGGTCGTCGAGCAGGGCGTCGGCCCCTGCCAGGCGACAGCTCAGCCCGAGACAGACGCCCACCGCGCCCGGCTCCACCGGGACGCTGCGGAATTCCGTATAGGAGGTCGCGACGGCGTAGAGGTCGGAATTGGGGATGTGCAGCCAGCGCCCGATGCGCTCCAGTCCCGCCGGTGCCAAGTACCCCGCGAGGTCGTGCAGGAGATGCAGCGCGGGCAGCGCCTGGCTCCGCTCCCGCGGGAGCCGCGCGAGGCGATCGTCGAGGCCGTCGATGGGTGAGCCGCCGGTCATAACGGGATTGTCGCACGCCCGCCGGGAAGTCGGCGCGGCCGGACGGGATCAGAGGGGGTTGCGCCAGCGGAGGCCGGGGAAGCGGGCGAAGTCCGCGTCGTTGGAGTGGACCTCGGCCTGGTACTCGATCGCCAGGGCGGCGATGTGCGCGTCGGTGGCGAAATTCCCACCCACCCGCGCGGCAACGAGGGCGCCACGATACAGCGTCAGATGCTCGACGCCGGGGTTCAAGGGCATGACATGGGGGAAGGAGAACCACACCTGGAGGTAGTCGAGGGACTGCTGCAGCGTCATGGGGTGGCTGAGCAGGCCGCGCTGCGTGACGAGACGCACAAAGCCCGTCGTCACGACCCAGGGAATGCCGACCCGCTCCGTCCCGTTCAGCAGATCCTCCCACCAGCGCCGGGCTGGGGCGTGCTGCTGCGCCCCGTCGTTGTAGGCGTAGATGAGTAGATTCAGGTCCGGGACGATCACTCCCCGGCCTCTCGCAGGAAGTCCTCCACCTCGAGCTGGTCGTAGAGTTGGTTGAGGCGGAGAGGATCGACCCCGGGGGCGAAGCCGCTGTGATGCGGCCTGATCCGGAAGCGGGGCCGGTCCTCCGGCGGGGCGGGGGCCATCCCCCGGCGCAGGGCGTCGTTGACGACCTGCTTGAACGGCTTGTCCAGCAGTCGCGCCTGTTCCTTCAAGACGGCGGCGAGATCGTCGTCCAGGGTCAGCGTCGTTCTCATAAAGGCATCATGATGCCTGATCGGAGTGATGTCAAGATGCGCGCTGCTTGCAGGATGGCGGCTCCGGGCTCCCGGAAGAAAACAGCCCCTCCGGGGAGGGGCTGGAGAGGGCTGGTAGCGCATGGGGGATTCGAACCCCCGATCTCCGCCTTGAGAGGGCGGTGTCCTGGGCCGCTAGACGAATGCGCCACGCATTGGCTGGGGATGGAGGATTCGAACCCCCGCTAACTGATCCAGAGTCAGTCGTCCTACCGCTAGACCAATCCCCATCACGCAACCCATGGTAGGGGCGCGATCGCCGAACCCGCAATCGGGCGCGCGGCAGAGCGACCGCAACCTAGTCGTCCGGGCGGGCGAGGCGCTCGGCCGCGACGTTGAGCCGCTCGACGGCGCGCGCGCGGCCCAGCACGGCCAGCGTCTCGAAGAGCGGCGGTGCGATGCGCTTGCCCGTCACCGCGACGCGCAGCGGCGTGAAGACGACCCCCGCCCGCAGCGCCAGCCGATCGGCGAGGCCGCGCAGGGCGGCCTCGATCGCCTCCGCCGTCCACGGCTCGACCGCCTTGAGCGCCGCGATCGCGCCCTCCACCGCCGTCAGCGCGCCCGCCGGGTTGTCGCGGAAGCCTTTGCCCATCAACTCCGCGTTCGGGTAGTCGAGCGGGCCCGGCAGGAAGAAGAAATCGACGTACTCCGCGAACTCCGCCAGCCGCTTGACGCGCTCCTGGATCAGGGGCGCGAGCGGCAGCAGCGGCGTCAGGTCGAGCGGCCGGGCGACATCCTCGGGCAGCGCCCGCTCCAGGAACGGCGCCGCGCGGCGGAAGAACTCCTCGGGGCCGAGTTCGCGCAGAAAATCCGCGTTCATCGCGTCGAGGCGGGTCTGGTCGAACGTGACCGGCGTGACGCCCATGCGGTCGATGTCGAACGCCTCGATGATCTCGGCGACGGACATCTTCGTCGTGCGGTCGTCCTTCGACCAGCCCAGCAGGGCCAGGAAGTTGATCAGCGCCTCGGGCAGGTAGCCCTGCTCGGCGTAGGCCGACACAGACGTCGCGCCGTGGCGCTTGCTGAGCTTGCCCTTGTCGGGCCCCAGGATGACCGGCTGGTGGATGAAGACCGGCGGCTCGTAGCCGAGCGCCTCGTAGAGCAGCAGGTGGCGCGGCGCGCTCGACAGCCACTCGTCGCCGCGGAAGACGTGGCTGATCTCCATCGCGTGATCGTCCACCACAGAGGCGAGGTGGTAGGTGGGGAAGCCGTCCTCCTTGAGCAGGACGTGGTCGTCGAGCAGCCGGTTCTCGAAAACGACGTCGCCGCGCAGCGCGTCCGGCACGACCGTGGCGCCCTCCCGCGGGCTCCTGAACCGCACGACGCTGCGGCCGTCCTGGGCGGCGATCTCGTTGGCCAGGTCGGCGGGGGCCAAGTCGCGGCAGCGGGCGTCGTAGCCGGGCGGCCGCTTGCGCCGCTGCGCCTCCTCGCGCACCTGCTTCACCCGCTCCGGCGGGCAGGCGCAGCGGTAGGCGCGGCCCGAGGCGAGCAGCCGCTCCGCCGCGACCTCGTAGAGCGGCAGCCGCTCCGACTGGCGGTAGGGTCCGTGCGGCCCGCCGATGTCGGGGCCCTCGTCCCAGTCCAGGCCCATCCAGCGCAACCCCTCCAGGATGCGCTCCTCGGCCCCGGCCACGGAGCGCGTCTGGTCGGTGTCCTCGATGCGGACGAGGAACTCGCCCCCGTGGTGGCGGGCGAAGAGCCAGTCGAACAGGGCCGTGCGCACGCTGCCCATGTGCAGCTCGCCGGTGGGACTGGGGCCGAATCGGACGCGGACGCTCATCGGGCTGGTTCTGGGTTCCTTGGTCTCGTTTGACGGGACGGTCCGGCTAGCGGATGCGCCGGGATCGGTGGCGCGACTTGCGCCAGCGCCGGCCGCGCGCCTCCTCGCCGGGGGGGAGCGCCGGCGCGGACGGACTCACCGTACCGCCGATGTCGGCTCCATGCACCGGCGCCGCCCCGCGCAGCGCCTCGATCAGGGCCGCGATGTCGGCCGGCGGCGCGACCTCGACCCGGATGCGCGCGCCGGTGGTGGGGTGGTCGAAGGCCAGCAGGCGGGCGTGCAGCGCCTGCCGGTCGATCAGGTGCGAGGGGTGCCCGTAGATCGCGTCGCCGATGATGGGGTGCCCCAGCGCCGCGAGGTGCACGCGGATCTGGTGCGTCCGGCCCGTGATCAGGTTGCAGTCGAGCAGCGCCGTGTCGATGAAGCGCTCCTCGACGCGGTACTCGGTCGTGGAGGGCCGGCCGCCGTCGACGACCGCCATGCGCCGCGGGTCGGAGCGGTCCCGGCCGATCGGCGCCTCCACCCGGCCCTCCAGCGGCTCCGGCGTCCCGGCGACGACCGCGACGTAGCGCTTCTCGACGCTGCGGGCGCGGATCTGGTCCTGCAGGCGCTGCAGCGAGACGGCGTCCTTGGCCACCATCATCACGCCGCTGGTGTCCTTGTCGAGGCGGTGGACCAGCCCCGGCCGCAGCGCGTCGCCGATGCCGGGCAGCCCGGGGCAGTGCGCCAGCAGGGCGTTGACGAGCGTCGCGTCGCGCTCGCCGGGGGCGGGGTGCACCGTCAGGCCGGCGGGCTTGTTGAGCACGAGCAGGTCGGCGTCCTCGTAGCGGACGTCGAGGGGCATCTCGATCGGCTCCGCGACCATCGCGGCGGGCGTCGGCGCGGGGTGCACCCGCACCATCTCGCCGGCGCGCAGCCGGTAGGCGGGGCGCTCCAGGCCGCCCTCGACCAGCACCAGCCCCTCGTCGATGAGGCGCCGCGCGCCGCTGCGCGAGAGGCCGGGCAAGCGCCGCGCGACGAACAGGTCCAGTCGCTCGCCGTCGCTGTCGGCCAGGAGTTCGGAGGGCGGCATCGCGCCGAGGTCGGCTTCGAACGGCATCAGCGGTGCGGCGCCGATCGGGTCGCGTCGCGCACGACCAGCGTGAGCAGGATGAGGAAGACGCCGATGTTGATGCCGGCGTCGGCCACGTTGAAGGCGGGGAACTCGTTGAAGTTGATGAAGTCGGTCACGCTGCCCTGGTAGATGCGGTCGAGCAGGTTGCCGATCGCGCCGCCCAGGATCAGCGCCAGGCCCAGCCGCGCGATCCAGTGGTCGATCACGGGGAAGAGGTAGTAGACGCCCAGCACGACGATCGCCACCACGGCCGACACGGCCAGCAGGGTGTTGGTGTCGTTGAACAGGTTGAACGCGCCGCCGCTGTTCTCGAAGTGCGAGAAGCGGAAGAACGGGGCCAGCCGCTCGTGCTCGCCCACCGCCAGCGTGTCGCGCACGATGACCTTCGTGATCTGGTCGAAGGCGACCCAGGCCGCCACCGTGGCCGCGAAGATCACGTCCTCGCGCCGGCGGCCGGCCCGGCGCTCGCGGAAGCGCCGCCGGAAGCCCGCCCACGCGGTCTCGGTCGGGGCGGGCGCGTCGGCGGGATCCGGAGCCGGCGACAGATCGGATTGGGTGGTCATCGGGTCGAGCGTACACGGCCCGTCAGTCCGAACCGCGGCGGGCGGCGTACTAGGCTGGGGACACGTACCATGCAGCGGGCGCCGCCACCGGGCCGGCAGCCAGGGCCCGATGGGAGCCGCCACGTGACGACCCTGTTCAGCGAGCAGCACGAGGACCGCGTCGACGGTCCCGACCGCCTGCCGCCCGGCCAGCGCCTCACCGAGCAGTGGCCGGTGCTCACCTACGGGGCGACCCCGCGGGTGGAATTGCGCGACTGGAGCCTGCGCGTGTGGGGCGAGGTCGAGCGGGAGGCGGAGTGGAACTGGGAGCAGTTCCGCGCCCTGGGCACCGAGGAGCGCACCAACGACATCCACTGCGTGACGCACTGGTCGCGCTTCGACAACACCTGGGAGGGCGTCCTCATCGCGACGATCCTCGCACACGTCCGCCCCACGCCGGGCGCGGCGGCCGTCATGTTCCACTCCTACGGCGGCTACACGACCAACGTCAGCCTGGACGACCTCGCCCAGGACGACCACGCGATGATCGCCTTCTCCCACGACGGCGAGCCGATCCCCGCGGTGCACGGCGGACCGCTGCGCGGGGTGATCCCCTCGCTGTACTTCTGGAAGAGCGCCAAGTGGGTCCACGGCATGGAGATCCTGCCCATGGACCGGCCGGGCTTCTGGGAGATGTACGGCTATCACCTGCGCGGCGACCCTTGGGCCGAGGAGCGCTACTCGTAGACCCGGAGCCGGAGCCGCCCGCCCCATGACCACCGCCGTCCCCTACCACGTTGACGACCCCACCAACCGGGCCATCCTCGCCATCTCCGAGGACCAGCTGCAGGGATTCCAGCGCGACCCGATCGGCGAGATCGCCCGGCGCAGCGGCGTCGCGCCGGGCGTCGTGCGGGAGCGCATCCAGGCGATGCTCGAGGCCGGCACCATCCGCCGCGTGCGGCAGACGCTGCTGGCCACCAACCTGGCGCGGGGCGCGCTGGTCGCGTGGGAGGTGCCGGAGGATCGGCTGCGCGCGGCGTTCGACTACATGTTCGAGCAGGACCCGTTCTCGGGGCACGTCGTGGTGCGCACCACCGACGCGGCGAACCCCGGCGCGAACTACCGCCTGTGGACGACGCTCAAGGCGCCGCAGGGCTTCTCGCTGCGGAAGCACGCCGAGTACCTGCGCGACCAGACGGGCGCCCGGCGCTTCCGGCTGATGCCCGCCAAGCGCCTGTTCACGCTGGGCGTGGGCCACGTGCGCCGGCGCGAGATCGAGCCCGGCGCCCGGACGCCCGAGCCGGGGCGCGTGCTCGACACGGACCTTGCCACGCTGACGCCCGAGGAGTGGCGCGTCGTTGAGGCGCTGAAGGAGGAGTTCGCGCCCGGCGCGCTGAGCGGCGACATCTGGGCGGCGCGCGCCCACGCGGCCGGCATCCCGCCGGCGACCTTCTGCCGCGTGGCGGAGTCGCTCGACGAGCGGGGGCTGGTCGGGCGCTTCTCGACCTTCCTGGAGCACGTGAAGGCGGTCGGCGCCGCCCCGCCGGTGACGAGCTACAACGCCCTCTTCCACTGGGCGGTGCCGCCCGGCCGCGAGATCGACGCGGGGCGCGAGGTGGGCCGGCACCACATCATGACCCACGCCTACTGGCGCGAGGGCGGGCCCGAGTTCCACGACGTCAACGTGATGGGCGTCGCGCACGGCACCGACAAGGCGCGGCTGCTGGCCCACAAGGCGGCGATCGACGCGCACCTGCGCGAGGCGGGCATCCCGCTGGCCTACACGGCCGTGTTCTGGGGCGGCCGCAGCGAAATCAAGCCCAGCGAGGTGCTGCCCGCCGCCTACGCGCGCTGGTGCGCGCAGGTCGGCCTCGACCCCGACGTCATGCGCGAGGACGCGGAGTCCGACGGGCGCACGTGAGCGGGCCGGCCGTACGGCCGGCGGCGCGCCGCCATCTGGGCTCCCGGCACGCCCTGCCGGCGCGGGGCGACACCCCGGCGACACCGGATCGCGTTGACAGCCCCGCGCGCGCTGCGTAGATTGTGTGGGTTGCCCAGACGCCCCGGAGCCCGTGTCCCGCACGTCCCCGGCCGCCCTGGGTCACCTTCGCAACTGAATAGTGTGCACGAGCGACCAACGAATTCGCCCAGCGCAAGCTGGGCAACTGGTCAAGACGGCGCCACGCCCGGCTCCCGCGTGGCGGATTCGCTGCGCCCGGCGCAGGGGATCCGCGGCGGGGGGACTGCGGTGTGCGTCGTTGTCCTGACCATCTGAAGTACATCACACATGCTGAGACCGTAGAGCAGGTCAAGCGACTACGGCGCACGGTGGATGCCTTGGCACTTCGAGCCGATGAAGGGCGTGGCTAGGCTGCGATAAGCCACGGGGAGCTGTTCAGCAAGCTGATCCGTGGATTCCCGAATGGGGCAACCCGGCGGCGGTCATACGCCGTCACCCCGGACTGAACACATAGGTCCGGTGGAGGTAAGCGGGGGAACTGAAACATCTCAGTACCCCGAGGAAAAGAGAATCATTCCCCTAGTAGTGGCGAGCGAACGGGGAGGAGCCCAAACCCAGTGTTCTTAACGGTGGTACGGCCTATGGGCACTGGGGGTAGTGGACGCCGGCCGCTGACGCGAACCCGTCAGCAGACAGTTACCAATCCTCCGTCTAGCGGAAGGTCCCTGGAACGGGCCGCCAGAGAGGGTGAGAGCCCCGTAGGCGAAAGACGGCGGACTGTCGCCGGCTGATCCGAAGTACCACGCAGCACGAGAAAGTGCGTGGGAAGCAGGGAGGCCCACCTCCCAAGGCTAAATACTCGAAGTGACCGATAGCGGACAAGTACCGTGAGGGAAAGGTGAAAAGCACCCCGGAAGGGGAGTGAAATAGTTCCTGAAACCGTGTGCTTTCGAGCAGTTGAAGGACGTCTGCGGACGTCTGCCAGCGTGCCTATTGAAGAATGAGCCGGCGAGTTACCCTCCGTGGCAAGGTTAAGCCAATGGCTTGGCGGAGCCGGAGCGAAAGCGAGTCTGAACAGGGCGTCAGAGTCGCGGGGGGTAGACCCGAAACCAGGTGAGCTATCCATGGCCAGGGTGAAGCGGGTGTAACAGCCCGTGGAGGCCCGAACCTACTTCCGTTGCAAAGGGACAGGATGAGCTGTGGATAGAGGTGAAATGCCAAGCGAACCTGGAGATAGCTGGTTCTCCCCGAAATGCCTTTAGGGGCAGCGTCGATGTTTCCGACCGTGGAGGTAGGGCTCTGACTGGGCTCGGGGGCGAGCAGCCTACCAACCCCAATCAAACCGCGAATGCCACGGCCGTCGCATCGGCAGTGAGACTGTGGGGGCTAAGCTTCATAGTCAAAAGGGAAACAGCCCAGACCACCGGTTAAGGTCCCGAAATTGCTGCTTAGTGGGAAAGGAAGTTGAACCGCCCAGACAACCAGGAGGTTGGCTTAGAAGCAGCCATCCTTGAAAGAGTGCGTAATAGCTCACTGGTCGAGTGGTTCGGCGCCGACAATGTAACGGGGCTCAAGCAGCGTACCGAAACCGTGGACGCGCCTTCGGGCGCGTGGTAGGGGAGCGTTCCGTCCGGCAGTGAAGCGGGACCCGCGAGGGCCCGTGGAGCGGACGGAAGTGAGAATGCCGGTATGAGTAGCGCAAGGCGTGTGCGAACCACGCCCACCGTATACCTCAGGGTTCCTACGGAAGGGCAATCCGCGTAGGGTTAGGCGGGCCTAAGCCGAGGACAGCCGTCGTAGGCGATGGACAGCCGGTTCATATTCCGGCCCCACCCTCTGACCGTTCGAGGCGCGGGGGGGACCCAGGTTGGAAGCCGGAGCGTGCCGATTGGACATGGTGCGTCGCCCAGTCGTAGGCGACTGCGGGGCGAAAACCCGCAGGTCAAGCGGAGGACTGGGCGGAAGTGGCGACGTCAGTCAAAGCGACTCCGGTGGCCCTATCCTGGCCAGAAAAGCCCCGGCGCCGAGGGCAGATGGTGCCCGTACCGCAAACCGACACTGGTAGGTGGGGGTAAGTACCTTCAGGTGGACGAGTGATTCCTCGCTAAGGAACTCGGCAAAATCGCTCCGTAACTTCGGGAGAAGGAGCGCCCGCCGCGGTAGCTGATTCACGTCAGTGGCGGCGGCGGGCCGCAGTGAGCAGGCCCAGGCGACTGTTTAACAAAAACACAGGTCTCTGCTAACGCGAAAGCGGACGTATAGGGGCTGACGCCTGCCCGGTGCTGGAAGGTTAAGGGGAGAGGTTCCCGCCTCGAACCGAAGCCCCAGTGAACGGCGGCCGTAACTATAACGGTCCTAAGGTAGCGAAATTCCTTGTCGGG
>JAPOXB010000020.1 GCA_026707335.1 Chloroflexota bacterium | reverse complement strand
CTCCCATCGGGCCTGTCGATACGGCCCGCCCGCTGTTCTATACTTGGGCGGAGCCAGGGAGAGGCGGCCGCGGCATGGAGATCGCCCGGCTCGAGGCGTTCGTGCGGGTGGCGACGAAGCTCTCGTTCTCGCGGGCGGCAGAGTCGCTGTACCTCACCCAGCCGACCGTCACGGCGCGCATCCAGGCGCTTGAGCGCGAGCTCGGGGAGCCGCTGTTCGAGCGGCTGGGCCGCACCATCCGCCTGACCGACGCCGGCGAGGCGTTCCTGCCCCACGCCCAGCGGGCGCTGCGCTCGGTCGAGGAGGGGCGCGACGCCCTGGCCGGCCTGCGCAACGTCAACAGCGGCCAACTGACGATCGGCACGGCGCCGACGGTGGGCACCTACGTGCTGCCCGGCATCCTGCAGCAGTTCAGCGAGCGCTACCCGGCCGTCGAGGTGTCGATCCGCACCGGGCGCTCGGAGGAGGTCCAGGCAATGGTCCTGGCCGACGAGGTGCAGGTGGGCTTCGAGCGCTACCTGACCCACCCCGACATCGAGACGGTGCCGCTCTACGAGGACGACATCGCGCTGATGGCGGGGTCGCGGCACCCGCTGGCGCAGCGCGGCCCCACGACCGTCGCCGAGCTGGCGCTGGAGCCGGTGATCTTCTTCGACGTGCACTCGTCGTACCACGCGATCAGCCAGGCCATCTTCCGCGAGCGGGGCATCGCGCCGCGGCAGAGCCTCGACGTCGACAGCCTGGAGATGGCGAAGCACCTCGTGCTGCGCGGGCTGGGACTGGCCTTCCTGCCGCGGGTGGCCGTCGCGCAGGAGCTGGAGGCCGGCACGCTGGTCGCGATCGAGATCGAGGGGGCGGCGCCGCTGCGGCGTCGGATCGCGCTGATCTACCGCAAGCGGCGGCTGCAGAGCCGCGCGATGATGGCGCTGCTCTCGCTGCTGGACGAGATCTACCGCTTCGAGTACGCGAACCCGGATGCGCCCGTCGGGGCGGCGGCGCGTTAACCCGAGGTCGGTTTCGCGGTCTTGCGGGCCTTCTTCGGGGCGGCCCGCTTCTTGGCCGCGGCCTTCTTGGTCGCCTCGGGCTTGCGCGGGATGCGCGGCAGCGGACCGCCGTCGCGGAGCGCCTTGAGGACGCGCACGCTGAGCTCATCGGGGCCGCCCCCCTTGTAGCCGGGCACCTCCAGCAGCCAGGTGGCGGCCTGGAAGGCGTCGCGGGCCAGCAGGCCGCGCATCCCGTCCAGGCCGATGCTCCCCCAGCCCAGGTTCTCGTGCCGGTCGCGGCCCGAGCCCAGCGGCGTCTTCGAGTCGTTGGCGTGCACCGCGACGAGGGCGTCCAGCCCGACCTCGCGGTCGAACTCGGCCAGGGCGGCGTCGAGGGCGGCGGCGTCCGTCAGGTCGTAGCCGGCGGAGAAGGCGTGGCAGGTGTCGAAGCAGACGCGCACGCGGTCGTCGCCGGCGGCCTCGCGAATCGCGCCCAGTTCGGCGAAGCGCGAGCCGATGCTGTCACCCGCGCCGGCGTTGTTCTCCAGGCAGAGCCAGACCTCGGGCGGCGACTCGGCCAGCACCTCGCGGATGGCCCCGGCGACCTGCGGCAGCACGGCGTCGAAGCCGAGCCCCTTGTGGCTGCCGACGTGGAAGATGACGCCGGCCACGCCCAGCCCGCCGGCCAGCCGCATGTCGGCGGTGAGCGACGCGACGCCCTTGCGCAGGTGCTCGGCGTCGGCCGTGGCCAGGTTGACCAGGTAGATGCCGTGCATGAAGTTCGGCCCCACGCCGGCCGCCTGCATGCGCGTGCGGAACGCCTCGACGTCCGACTCGGGGTGCTGCTTGCGCCGCCACTGCTGGGGGGCCGCGCCGAAGACCTGCACGGCCTCGGCGCGGAGGCGCTTGGCGTGGTCGGCGGCGATGTCGATGTGGCCGGCCGTCGAGACGTGCGCGCCGAGGACGGGGCGGGCGGGCGGAGCGCTGGCGGGCATGCCGACAGCCTAGCGGGCAGCGGGCGAGCGGCCCGTGGCGGCGCGCCAGTCGAGGTAGCCGCGCAGCGCCACGGCGGCGGCCGAGACGGAGTCGTAGGTGGCGACGCCGGCCCGCCCCATGTCGGCGTGGATGCGGCGCGCCAGATCGACGCCGCCGGGCGTGCGGGGCGCGCGCACCACGACGGCCAGCGGCGCCGACAGGGCGTCGCGGGCCTCAAGCAGGCGGTCGCGCAGCCCCTCGGCGAAGCCGGCGTCGGTGGCGACGCCCCCCGTCGGCAGGTTGTCGACGTTGGCCTGCAGGACGACGACGTCGACCCCCGGATCCCGCCCCACGATGCCGAGGGCGGGGAGGAACCCGTCGGCGTCCCAGGCGATGTCGGAGTCGACGGGGTTGCGCAGGCTGTTGCCGGCCGGCGGCAGGTACTCGGCGAGGCGCGCGCGGGTCGCGTCGCTCAGGGGCGGCAACTCGAGGCCGGCGCGGGCGACGGCGTCGGCGGCGAGGACGGCGTTGCCGCCGCCGCGCCCGACGAGGGCCACGCGGGGGCCGCGCACGCCGGCCAGCCGCTGCGCCGTGACGGCGAGGTCGAGGAGCGCGTCGGGGGTGGCGACGTCGATCAGCCGCGTCTGCCGCACGACGCCCGCCCAGACGTCGGCCGCCCCGGCCAGGCTGCCCGTGTGACCCATGACAGCGCGCGTACCGGGCTCGGTGCCGCCCCCTTTGAGCACGGCGAAGGGCTTGCGCGCGGCCAGGCGCCGGGCCAGCGGCGCGAAGCGGCGTCCCTCCTTGATGCCCTCCAGATAGGCGAGGACGATGTCGGTGCCGGGGTCGTCGGCGAAGTAGTCGATCAGGTCCGCCTCGTTGAGGTCGAGCGCGTTGCCGTAGGAGGCGACGTGGCTGAAGCGCAGCCCGCGCGACTCGGCCCGCATGACGACCTCGCTGGCGTTGGCGCCGCTCTGCGAGAGCATGGCGATGCGGCCCGGCGTGCGGTCGGCGTCCTCCAGCCAGCTGACGCCGCCGATCGGACTGTGGATGCCCATGCAGTTGGGCCCCAGCAGGCGGATGCCGTAGGCGCGGGCGCGCCGCTGCAACTCCGCTTCGAGGTCGGCGCGCTCCGTCAGGCCGGTCTCGCCGAAGCCGGCGGTGACGAGGTGGAACACCTTGACGCCCTTCTCGGCCGCCTGGTCGAGCAGGTCGAGCACGGCGTGGGCCGGGATCACGGAGATGACGAGGTCGATCTGGTCGTCGGGCACGTCGCGCAGGCTGGGGTAGAGCGGCGTCCCCGATCGCAGGGCGCCGCCGCGCGGGTTGAGGGCGTAGAACCGCTCGACGATGCCGTAGCCGCGCACCAGCTTGAACCAGCGCATGCCGTTGAAACTGCTCTTGGGCCGTACGGAGACGCCGGCGACGGCGACGGAGCGGGGCCGGAACGCGGTGGCGAGGGCGTCGCGGCCGGAGAGGGCGGTCGGCGATGGGTGGAATGCCGGGCCTGCGTCGACCACGCTCGCTCCCACTCGGTCTCACCCCCGGCCCGATCGGCGGACCCGGGCGAGCCTAGCAGCGGGCGGGCGCAGGATCAGCGTGGCGCCGCGCGACCCAGCGTGCGCTCGATCTGGCGGACGTGGAACAGTTGGTGGTCGGCGGCGGTGAGCAGCATCGTGCGGAAGGACAGATCGACCGTCTCCCCATCGACGCTGAGGTTGGCGGGCTCGCGCAGCTGGCGGGCGGTCATGCCGTCGAGCAGGGCCTCCGTCTCGGCACGGACGGCGCGCACGGCCCAGCGCAACTCGTTTTCCTCCGGGCGCTCCTCGATCGTCGGCAGCGCCACCACGTCGGGGGGAGGCAGCGGCAGCCCCGGCGCGACGGCCCGCCGCAGCTCGGTGAGTTGGGGCAGCAGCCAGCGCTCGGCGTGCAGCAGGTGCAAAACGATCTCCCGCACCGACCATTCCCCGTCGCCGAGGCGCACGTCGAGGTCGGCGCCCGAGACGGCGTCGAGCAGCGCCGTCAGCTCGGTCAGGTTCTCGGCCAGCACGGCGCGCAGCGCGGCGGGGTCGTTGGCGGAGGCGGGGCCGGACATGCGCGCAGTCTGCGCTAGGCTGCGAGCGTCGTCAAAGGGGGCCGGATGGCGATCGTCGAATCGTTCCCGACACGGGCGGAGCAACTCGCCCTGGAGCCGAGCGTGAGCGCGGCCGCGCGGGCCGGGCTGCGCGAGGGCGCGGCCCTGTTCGACGCGCGCCGCTACTGGGACGCCCACGAGGCATGGGAGGAGGTCTGGCAGGAGGAGCCTCGCCCGATCCGCTCCTTCTACCAGGGGCTGATCCAGATCGCGGCGGGTTTCCACCACTGGACGGTGACGCGCCGCCCGAAAGGGGTGCAGATCCTGCTGACGGCGGGCGTTGAGAAGCTCGAATGGTACGCGCCGCACTACCTCGGGGTGGACGTCGACGCCACGATCGAGGAGGCATCGCGGCGGCGGGCGCTGGCGGCCGGCCGCGACGTCGCCTGGCTCGACGCCTACCCGCGCGAGTCGCTGCCGCGCTTCCGCTGGCTGCCGGGGGCGCCGTCGTGCTGACGCCGCCCACCCTCCGCGTGCGCCGACTGCGCGAGACGGCGCGGCTACCGCGGCGAGCCACGCCGCACAGCTCCGGCCTCGACCTGTTCGCCGACTTCGGCTCGGCCGACGGGGAGGTGGTGCTCGGCGCCGCGCCGCAGTTGATCCCGACGGGCTTGGCCGTCGAGGTCCCGCCCGGATTTGAAGTGCAGGTGCGACCGCGCTCGGGACTGTCGCGGCGGGGCGTGGTGGTCGCCTTCGGCACCGTCGACGCGGACTACCGCGGGGAGCTGCTGGTCAACATGTCGTGTCCGCTGGAGGG